>CALEDJ010000017.1 GCA_937951485.1 uncultured bacterium | reverse complement strand
CTGGGATTTTCGCATGTTTCCTGTGATGGCGCAGTGCCGGGCTGCTCCATTCGCAAATGACCACAAACACCCATATCGTGCCGTTTCATGTTATGCCGGGCGTGCAAGATTTGGTGCGAGACCCCTTTTCGCCCCATTCCCGCGCTACGCGCCACCCCCTTCAAAGGGGGATTTTTTGGGATATTTCAGGTAATGAACGATGTGCGCATGTGTTACGATCTGGGGTGCCGCATGAATCCCCTTTGAAGGGGGGAGCGCGTAGCGCCCGCGCGCATGGCATCTCTATTGACATCGCAAGAGTTTGGCGCAGAATGATGCTTCAGGTCGGTCGCCTCAAATGCTGCTCGATAAGGAGTTTTTGTGCGATGGGCCAGAGGCGGGCGAAGTAGCCGGGGCCGGGGGGAAGGGTGGTGTTGGTGCGGCAATAGAGGGTTTCGGCGAAGGGGATGAGGGCGCGCGATTGGGGGAAGCGGAGGAATTCGGGATTGAGGTCGTGGATGCGGACGCGGTCGAGTCCGTCGGCGTCTTTGAGGATGGCGGTGTGGCGCCAGTGGGGGTGGTCAGGTGGCAATTCCGGGCGGCAGTGGTTTTCGACCATGGTGACGATGGGGTCCCAGTGGCGCTGCTCGACGCCGCCGCGTGCGATCAGGTCTTTCACCTCGGGGAGCGTAGCCACTTTTTCCAGCGCATAGGAGCCGTGGTCGGCGCAGCGGCCGTCGTGTCTGCGGCCGATGTCGTGGATGTATGCGGCGGCCCACGCGGGGGCGGCGAGTTCCTGAAGGCCGGTAACTTCGAGGAGAATGAGGGTGTGGATGATGACGCGGGCGGTATGGGCCTGGCCGTGCAAGGTGCTGGGATGGGTGAAGAGTTCCGGTGGCGGGGCCATTTGTTCGATCGGCAGCGGGATTGGATTGGTCAGTCGGCACTTCATGGGCACAGGATAGCAAGTCGCTCGGTGCATGGGGGTGGGGGTTGGTGGAGTTCTGCGGTGAGGTCGTCAATTCTCCGAAACGTCATTGGCGCGAGGCGCGGTTCGAAGAAGACAACGCGGTTTTCGGAAACCCGCGCGGCATCGAAGTAATGTTCGAGATTCAGTCCGCCGCAATAGGGGACGAAGGCGTTCCGTGTGCTGTCGGGGGTGGTCAGTTCGAATGCGCCGTTGCAGCCTGCGCGATGGATTCCGATTGCCGTGTTGTCAGCGATAACGCAGCGCAACGCTTCGGTGGAAAAAACGCCGCAATTGGCTTCGGCGGCGTGCAAGCCGAGGGATGCTGCAAGCGCAGTGGTGAAAGCCACCATGATCTTTCCTTTCCTGCATACGCATCGGGTCCTGCCCGCAGCATTCCGGGGCGCATCAGGACGCATCGCCGCCGGCGCGGCCCTGCCTCCGCGGGATGCGCGAGCACCAGACATTGCACCATATTCGGGCCATCATTTTCACGCCCGTAAATCGCCGCTGGAAATACCCGCGCACCGCGGCGCCGGGTGTGGTCGGCGTCGGAACGATGACGCCGCCGGCGAGCCAGATTTCGCATCGCATCGGCGCAACCAGTGCGGCCAGAAGTCTTAGTTTCAAGGTGGGGAAACGCAATACAAGCAGATCGAATCGCTGTTTGCGCAGAACCTCGACCATTTGAAAGAAAGCGCCTCTGATTAACAACCGCAGTGGCGACAATTCCACCTCCACGATTTCGTCCACGAGATCGCGCGCCGGAAACCGAACGGCTGCGCGCGGCGAAAGTATCGCCACGAGACGGGCGTCGGGGTGGCGACGGCGCGCGGCCTTGAGCAGCAACGCGGCGTCCCGGGTTTCGTTGAACAATATGCCGATGCGTTCTGTGTCGCTCATTGGAGCACCTTTTCGAGCAGGGGCGGGTAATGATGCCGGATGACCTGCTTCCAGTCGTAAACCTCCTCGACGCGCTTGCGGCCTGCGTCGCCCATGCGGCGACGCAGGGCGGGGTCATCCAACAGGATGCGCAGGTATTTCGCCAAATCCTTTGCGTTGCGTCGCTTGAAGAGGTAGCCGGTTTCTCCCGGAATGACGATTTCCTGCAATCCGCCCACATCCGACACGACACACGGGCGCCCCGTCGCCATGGCCTCCACGGCCACCAATCCGAACGGTTCTTCCCACGTGGAGGGCGTAACGCAGATATCCGAGGTCTGATAGAACTTCATGATTTGTTTGAAGTCATGCCAGCCGAGCGCCTTGAACCAGGGGTAATGGTAGGGGTCGTCGGGGAGGGTGGCCCAAATCTCGAAATCCTGCCGCTCCCGCCACAACAGTTTTCCGGCATCCAGGAGGGTTTTCAGGCCTTTGGTGGGATCATCGGCCCGGCCCGACATGAAAATGACGGTGCGTTCGCTCCGACCTTTTTCGGGTAACGGCGCATAATCAAAGTCCTCGAAGTGGACCCCGCCGCCGATGACGTGCACGCGATCCGTGATCCCCTCCAGCAATCGCTTCGTGAAGTGATTGTAGACGATGATCGCCTTGTAGGATCGCAGTGATGCGAGCATGACGGCGTGGTATTCGGGCGACCAGGCCCGGGTCCGTTCGTATTCGAGCGCATAGCCGGTGACCAACCCCATGAGAAAATTCCTTCTCAGAGCGTTTGCGGTGCATCGGCGACATACGTTCGGGGTGGAGAGATAATTCTTGGGGCATGTCCTGTCTTTCCAGAAGAGCCGGTAATCGCGCGGACAGAACGGCTCATAGGCGTAATAGCGGGCCACCTGGGGATAATGGGACAAGGCGAGTGAAACATAGGGCTTCATAAAAAAGCCGAAGCATTGAAACACCACATCCGGTTTCCATGCATCCACCGCCGCGCGAAAGCGCCCGCTCATGATTTCCGGTGTTGTTTCGGCGGCGGTAAAGGGCAGGCGCGTGGCCGGAAATGGAAGCCGGTCTTCGCGGACGGGTTCCAGTCGCCAGTTTTCGACTTCCGCGCCATAGAACAAATGGACCTCATGGCCCAGTTCCTGCAGCCCCGAAATGGTGTAGTACAAGTCCAGGGGCGCGCCGCCAAGAGGCGGCCACGAGAAGACCAGGTCAACAAAAGCCAGGCGCATAATGACGAATCAATCCTTGCTTGCTTGGAGATACAGCGGTCAAAAATGCCTTTCCGTTCCGAACCATTGGCTGCCTTCATGGTCCAGATGCAGTACAGGGAAGTCGAGCCGATATTCTTTGCCGAAATGCTTTTGCAGGGCCGTGGCAAACTCGTAGTCTGCGCCCTGAAAATGTTCGTATTCCGGGTACCGTACTTTCTCAAGGCATTGGCGACGAAAGCATTGGCAGTAGCCGATGGGCGCGCCCAGCGCTTCGTCCCGGCGCACTTCCCGTGCGGACTGAAGCAACGCCCTCCATGACAGCCAGGGCTTGATTTCGCCCAACAGGACCCTCGCCGTGGTCTGCGGGTCCAGCATGGCGCGGCCTTCGGGGAAAATGAACGATTGTCCGGCTTCCACCCGGTCCAGCACAGTGAACATATGGGGCGGCAGAAGCGTGTCCGCGTCCAGCAGCAGTATCCATGCGCCCCGCGCCATGCCCATGCACTGGTTCAATACATACCCCTTGGACCGGATATTCTGCCGGGGAAACGGCGCGTGGATGATACGGAGGTCTGGATGCGCCAGGCGCAGCGATTCCAACACGTCCTCCGTGGCGTCAAGCCCCGGCACATACCCCACAACCACCTCCAATTGCGCGGTGTCGAAATCCTGCTGGTGCGCAATGCATTGCAGCGCTGCGGCAAGCCGGCGCGCGAAGCGCGTGCAGAACACCACCACCGAATATTTTGGTGACGGGCCGGACTCACGTTCCGAAGGCGCTTCTTTCCAAAGGCGCAAGGGCGAGAACGAAATCCGCTCTTCGATGTCCCAGGCGGCCACGCGCAGTTTCACGAAAGACGGCGCGCGAAGCGGCGCGGGATATTTTCCGGGGAGCCGGACCGGCTCCACGGGAACATCATCTCGAAGCAAGACATAGCGCCCGTCGCCGCGCACGTAGAGGGTTACGGTGTGCCGCGCCTCTATTAAAGGACACATCAGCGCGAACGACGGACTGAGATGGAATCCAACCGCCTCCACCATGCCGCCGCCTACGGTCACGGAAACCATGAACGGGGGACGGAGATGGTCAATCGTGGTGGACAGACGTTCCCCGGCGAAGAAGGTCAACCAGGCAGTAGCGCCATACTCAGGCACCATGAAGGCCTGTTCGGAACCCCACTCGTTCATGTCGCAAACCCGGTCCGGCGGTTTGCGCTGCTGCCATTCGCGGGCCTCACGCGCCAGATCAAGCCAAAGCGCGCTTTGCCGCATGCGATCTTCGTCCAGCGGGTCAACGTAACGCGGTCGCAGGATGGGTTCGCCGGGGCCAGTGTCAATCACAGGCGGCGCATACCCGCCCAGGAGGCGTGCGGCGCGCCGGCGGTCTTCGTCCGAGAAACCGGGAGTCATGCGGGGTTTTTCAAGAAATGCGCCCTGCGGGTCATGTGTTGCGCGCGATAACCGCGTGCCGCGCCGGGCGCGCCGGCGTTTCGTGCAATACAGCGCCGCACGGTACAACGGTCTGGCCCGCACAAAAAGCGCCTCCGTAAGCCATCGATCGGTGACATCCGGTGCAACCATATGCCGTTTCATTGCAATCAGCAATGCGGCCCGGACAATCTCAGGTCGCCGGTCGTACAGCCGAATCGCAAAACGATGAGCCGTCAAATCGTACTGTTGGTAGTCGCAATAGAAAGCATCGGGACTCATGGCGCAGGGCCGCGCGGCCGGATTCAGCAATTCCGGCGGAAATCCAACGAGGTTCGCCTCAACAGTATGCTTCATCAATGCCTCGGCCAGTGCGCTGCACGAATCGGCCAATGCCCGCCCTTCCCCGGCGTCCCTGCATGGCCGGGATGGCTGAAATGGGTCCTCAAGCACCAGATTGATCGATCGGACCCCTGATGCTGCCCAAATCTCGGCATACTGTTCGGCGGTCCGTGTATCCAAGCGTGGCATCACCAGTTGCAAACGAATCGGCAACCCCAGTCGGCGACATGCCTCGAGCCATGAACGCCAGGAATCGTCCGCAAGGGAGCAAGGACAGAGGAACACATCGGCCAGACCTTCCGCGGCCAGGTATTCCAGGTCATCCGGCGGCGCGCCGGCGTCGGTGCGCAGCGAAACCGGCACGGCAAATTCGCGCGCATACCAGATCGTGGAAACCAGACTTTTTGGAACACGTCCCCACGCCAACACATCCACTTTCAGGCAATCCAGAACACGGACAGCATAAGCCAGCCAGCGATGCATGTCCTTCTCGCGGAAATAATGCCGGCGGCGGTTATGCGAAAGGACAAGCCCCCGCCGTGGGCGCATCCCAAAAGATGCCGGCGTCACGGCATCTTGCGATGTTGCGCCCTGCGCGGTTACTCCCTGCAACGGGGCCTCATGGTCGGCGGAAAAACTGATGGTACGTCCTTCCTTCATTCGTCCCTGCGCATACGCCTTGTGCTGCGGTTATCGGGCATTATAGGGGACATGCGGCTTCTCCCGCATCCGCGGGGAGACCGCCGGTCAGGCATCGTCCTTCAAGGCGCGCCGGATGGCGCGCCACTCGCGAAAGCGCCGCCAACTGCCGTGCAATCCATAACGGCGGACGCTATTCCAGGCTTTTCCGGGCAGGGCGCGCCAATCCGGGAAAATTCTCGGGCGCACCGCCGCAGTCTGCCGCAGGCAATCCATCAATTCCCTGTGTTCCTGTGTGTCCGGGTAGTAGCAGTTCAGGCAAATGGGATGGGGCCGGCCGTCGCGCATGTGCTGTCTGAATTGCGAGAGATAAGGACCCGTCCAGACTTCCTGCAGGGTCTTATCCCGGATGCTGTCGGCGTGTTCTTCCCAGAAAAAACAACATGGCCCGGCATGACCGCTGGAAGTAATGGTCAATGCAGTCCAAGGCTCCAGGCATAACGCGCCGGCAAGATGACCTTTCGGAAAACTGGAGCCTTGGGTGTCCGTTGGATTCGCGCAGTGTGCATTCTCGATCATCAGCAGGCTGTTCAAAGTGTGTGGCAGGCCGCGGGCGTCGGCCTTTTCAATGGCCTTTTTCAACTGGCCCGGCAAGGCGGCGCGCTGTTCCGCATTCAGGACATACCCCGAATCTTCCATGCCGACTTCCAGCAATGGGCTGGCGGACAGCATATTCACGCCGCGGGCGGTACAAAAATCCACCATGTCCTCAATACAGTTGTAGTTCAGGGATGTAATCGTCATGTGGATGGCCACATTGGGAAGTACGCTCCCGTGCCGCTGCTTCATTTCATGCAGGGCGCGCAACGCCTCGTCCGTTCGTGCGAAAACCCCCTTGTTGCGGATGGCGTCATTGATGTCTGCGCCGGGCGCGTCAATGCTGATTGTTACATAGTCCCAACCTGTTGTGATAAATGTCTCGATGGTTTCCCCGCTCAGGTTCGTTCCGTTGGTTTGGAGGCTTCCTGAAATGCCGTATTCTTTGGCCTTGACGCACATCTTGCGCACCAGTCGGCTGCGCAGCATCGGCTCCCCGCCTCCCCCGATGATCAAGGCACGCACCCCCATTGCCGCCGCTTCATCCACAAGACGCAGCCAGCGCTCATCCGGCAGTTCGTCAAGAAGGATCGGATGCGTCCGATGCCAGTTGCGGACGCAAATGCCGCAATCCAGGTTGCACCGGTAGGTTGGGAAAACCTTCAAGCGCCAGGGACCGGCCGTTTGGCCGTCCTGCCAACGCAACAGGCGCGAAGTGATGACAGGCAACACAATTCTATCTCCTCAAAGCAAGATCACGTGGAGCGGTCCGAGCATGGGTGCGACATGCTGCGTGTCTGACGTGAAGTCCTTATCATTTTTCTACGGTTCGTTGCGCAGGGCGCGGCGGATGGCGCGCCACTGCCGATAGCGCTGAACACTGCCGGCAAGTCCATGCGTGCGGACACTATTCCAGGCCTTTGCGACGAAACCGCGCCATGGCCCCGGTACATTGCCGCTCGACAGGGCCGCCTCTCGCACGCGTTCCCTCAGTTTGCGGTGCGTCAGGCTGTCCGGAAAACCGCATGTCCGGCAAGGCTCCGGCAGGGGCCCATTGCGCATTTTCTGCCGGAATTCACTCATGTATGGTCCCAACCAGACATCGGACAGGCTGTTGCTCCGAATGCTGTCCGCCTTTTCCTCCCAGAAGTGACAACATGGAAGCGCATGGCCGCCTGAAGAGACAACCAAGCCCCGCCAGGGTTCCAGACACCGCACCCCGGCGATATGGCCGGCGGGCCACTGGGAGGAAAGGGACGTATCGCCGGTGAAGGTGTCTGTGTCTGCATTGGGCGTTGGCAAGAGGTTTTCGAGATTGTGTGGGAGTCCGGCCGCATCGGCCCGTGCAATTGCCTTTTCAACATAACCGGGCAGTTCGCCGCGTTGTTGAGGACTCAAAACAAACGCTTTCATGTCGGGGCTATATTCGATCAGGGGCGAGACGAAAAGCGCCTCAACCCCAAGTTCAAGACAAAACGCCACCATTGCCGACAGATGCTCGCAATTCAGCGCCGTGAGGACCATGTGAACCTGAATGTCAGGTCGCGAAGCCTTCTGCCGCTTTTTCGCCGCGCGCAGCATCTCTATGCGTTTTACGGATTCACTGAAGGCTCCCTTGTATCGGATGGCGTCGTTGATGGACGGCGTCGGCCCGTCAAGACTGATGGTCACGTGGTCCCACCCCAAGGCGACGAGCGTATTTATATCTTCTTCGCGCAACAAGGTGCCATTGGTCTGCAGGTGTCCTTCCATGCCGAGGCTTTTGGCCCTGGCGCATATCTTTATGACCAGTTCACGGCGCAGGGTCGGTTCTCCGCCCCCGCCAATACTGAAATATCGCACCCCCAAGGCCGCCGCTTCGTCCACCAGTGGCAGCCAGCGTTCATCAGGCACTTCATCGAACAGCAGGGGATGGGAGTGTTCCTCCCAACTGCGCGCGCAAATACCGCATTTCAGATTGCACCGATGCGTTGGGCAAATCATCAATTCCCAAGGTGGCGGAGATGCCCCATTTTGCCAGCGAACAAGGCGATGGGCCATTACCGGCTGCATGAATCAGTCTCCCGTGATTGCACTTGAATCTCTGCCAACACCCAGGAATTATAGCGGCCGCGCCGATGGAAAAAAAGCGCGGAAATGAACGAAAAGCAGTAAAAATCGCTTTTCGTGTTGAAAGGGATTGCTTGTCACGCAGTTGGTATGGCAGACTGTTTCAAGCAACGATCTAATCTTTGCAAGCAATCCGATCCACTGATTTCAAACATCCCTTCCTGAGGACACTGCCGCTAATGGAACCTGTAGATGCGCTTCGCCGCATGCGCCTCTGGTCCGGTGCCTGTCCAACGCCGCCGGGACCTGAGCGCATCAGCGCATTTTTGACAAACCGATGCAACCTGAATTGTCGCCATTGCTGGCGGCAATGGGCCGAGTGGGACCGTACGTATGCTTCCGAACTGCCCGACGCCCGTTGGCTCCGGCTGGTGGATGAAGCGGCGGAAATGGGTACGCGTCACTGGATTTTTCTGGGCGGCGGCGAGCCGCTTGTACGTCGCTCACTGATGCTTCGAATGATTGATAAGATGACGGCGTATGGCATGACCAGTTGGATTCACACCAACGGCACGTTGTTTTCCCCCGAGATGACGGAAACGATTATGGAGCGGAGCGTTGTCCGAATCATATTCAGCATAGACGGCCCCAATGCGGCAATCAACGATCAGATTCGGGGGGGCGGCTTCGACAAAGCCATTGCCAACATGCAACGATTTGCGTCACACAAGCAGAGGCGGGGACAGACGACACCCGGTTTGTATCTCAACGCTACAATTACGAACCTTGTCTATGACAAGTTGGACCAATTCGTCGAACTTGCGGCATCCATCAGCCCTGATGTAGTGGTGTTTTTGTCGGGCCTGATAGTCGAAGACGATGAAACGGCGCGGCTGGCGCTGAGCCCGGAGCAAAAGGCCGCCTTTCCGGAGATGGTGCACAAAGGGATTCAAAGGGCCGGAGAACTTGGGATTGAAACGAACTACTCGCGGTTTCTGGGAATTGAACTTATTGAAGAGAGCACCAACATGCAGCGCAACGTGCGCCCTGCACAACGCTTGGGACTGTCCGGGGCGATGTGCTATGAACCCTGGCTGAGCGCAGCCATCATGCCGGACGGCGCACTGGGTCCCTGCTGCGCTTTCTATGATTCTCAGGCGCTGTCCATCAAAGACATGCCGTTCAGCCAGGTTTGGAATGGTGCCTATATGAGTCGTGTTCGGGAAGGGATGTTTGACGGCAAACCGCCTGCGTACTGTGTCCGATGTCCATCGAATCTGTTTGCGGACAAGGAGGAAATGCGCATCGTTCTGACCGAATATCTGCGCCGCGACACGGAACCCGCGCTCAAGCGATGGATGGGAATTGTCCACCGTGTCGGAAAAACACTCCTGGAGCAGGGCCCTTCCGGCACCTATCGCCGGTTCAAAGAGTGGGTGCGGTTTAATATGAAGCGCTGAACAACGCAGTGCCCGCATTCCAGTGCCGACCTCTCAGGATGTTGATTTCGTGTAATCGCTTCCGGCCGCATAATGGCCGGGATGAAATGGCAACAGGACGCAGCCATACACTATCATACGTCAAAACCATTCAATCCACCAGGAGTACGTCGCCATGCGCAAAGAATCGCTTGAGTTTTTAAAGCAGATGATTCATACGCCGAGTCCGTCGGGTTCCGAAGGGGAAATCCAGAAGATTTGCCGGGACTATGCGAAGCCGTTTGTGGACGAAATTTACAAGGATGTCCACGGCAACCAGTTTCATGTGCGCAATAAGGGCGCGGCGACCCGGGTCATGCTGGCGGGGCATGTGGACGAAATCGGCCTGATGGTGAACACAATTGACGACAAGGGCTTCCTCGGCGTCGTGCCGATCGGCGGCGTGGATACGGCCATTCTGGGTGGACAACGTGTGGTGGTGCACGGCGCGAAGGGGCCGGTGTCCGGCGTTATCGGCCGCAAGGCCATTCATCTCACGCCGGAAAAGGACCGCAACAAGGCGCTGGAATTGCACGAGATGTGGGTGGACATCGGCGCGAAGGATAAAAAGGATGCAGAGAAGGTGGTCGCCATCGGCGACAGCATCACGATTGACGCGGGGTTCATGGAACTGCGCGACAACAAGGTGGTTGCACGCGCCTTTGACGACCGGATCGGCGCTTTTGTTTGCTTGGAGGCCATGCGCCTCATCCAAGGGCGGAACATCAATGTCGCGGTGTATTGCGTGACGACCGTGCAGGAGGAAATCGGACTGCGCGGCGCCACGACCAGCAGTTACGGCGTGCATCCGCACGCAGGCATCGCCGTAGATGTCGGCTTCGCGACCGACCATCCCAAAGGCGAGGGTGAGCGATACGGCCAGGCCAGGATCGGCGGCGGGCCGCTCATTGATCGCGGACCGAACATCAACCCCATCGTGCATCGCGGCCTGCTGGCCGCTGCCAAGAAGCGCCGCATCCCTGTGCAGCATGTGGCCGCGCCGCGCGGCACCGGCACCGACGCCAACGCCATGCAACTCAGTCGCGGCGGCGTCGCCACCGGCCTCGTCGGCATTCCCACCCGCTACATGCACACCCCTGTGGAACTCATCTCACTTGCCGACGTGGAAAAAGCCTGCACGCTCATTGCCGAGTGGATTTGCTCCCTGCCCAAAGACGCCTCTTTCATTCCGTGATTGTCGTTGATGAATACGGGACAGACAAGGCGATCAAGATTCCGCTCTTCCGCCGCCTGCCCGTACTGACATTGATCGCAATTCAATCTTTCGACACCAGCGCCTTGAAATATTCGCTTTTCATGGCGGTGATAAAGGACACCTTGATACCTTTGGGGCATGCCGCTTCGCACTGGTAATGTTTGGAGCAACTGCCGAAACCTTCCTTGTCCATTTGCTGAATCATGGCGATGGCGCGTCGTCTTCGTTCTATGTTGCCCTGGGGGAGTTTGGCGAGTTGGATGATTTTCGCGGCGGTGAAGAGGCTTGCGGAAGCGTTGGGGCATGCGGCCACGCATGCGCCGCAGCCGATGCACGCCGCTGCGTCCATGGCCTCTTCCGCTGCGCGTTTGGATACGGGAACGGCGTGGGCCTCGGGGGCCTCGCCGGTGCGCACGGAGATGTAACCGCCGGCACTGATGATGCGGTCGAGGGCGGACCGATCCACGACCAAATCCTTGACAATCGGGAAGGCCTCGGCGCGGAAAGGCTCGATGACGATGGTGTCGCCGTCGTTGAAGTGGCGCATGTGCACCTGGCAGAGGGTGGTGGCGCTGAGGGGGCCGTGGGCGCGCCCGTTGACCACTGCGCCGCAGGTGCCGCAGATGCCCTCCCGGCAATCGCTGTCGAAAGCGATGGGTTCCTCGCCCGCCTGCTCCAGCCGCGTGTTGACCACATCGAGCATTTCGAGGAACGACATGTCCGGCGAGATGTTTTCGGCGGCGTAGGTTTCAAAGCGCCCTTTGACGTGCGGGCCTTCCTGCCGCCAGACCTTGAGCGTGAGGTTCATGGTTTTTTCCGACATCACTTGTAACTCCGTTGCGCCGGGGTGATTTCATGGAACTCCAGCGCTTCCTTGTGCAGCGTGGGCGCCGCGCCGACATCGGTGAATTCCCATGCTGCGACGTAGCAGAAGCGATCATCATCCCGTTTGGCCTCCCCGTCTTCGGTCTGGTGCTCTTCGCGAAAATGGCCGCCGCAGGATTCCTCGCGGTGGAGGGCGTCCAGGCACATCAATTCGGCGAATTCAAGGTAATCCGCGACGCGCCCCGCGCGTTCCAGCACCTGATTGAAGGTTCCCGGCGAACCCACCACGTTGACGTTTTTCCAATACTCTTCCCGAATTTCAGGAATGCGGCGCAACGCCTTTTCCAACCCCTGCCGGTTCCGCGCCATGCCGCAGTGGTCCCAGAGCAGCAGGCCAAGTTCGCGATGGAACTCATCCACCGTCCGCCTTCCATGGCATTCGACCAGCCGCGTAATGCGGTCGCGGACTTCGCGTTCGACATCGTCAAACGCGGCATCATCCGCCGCGATGCCGGCCGGGCCGGACCCGGCGAAGAAATCGCCGATGGTCACCGGCAGGATGAAATAGCCGTCCGCAAGCCCCTGCATGAGCGCGCTTGCGCCGAGGCGATTTGCGCCGTGATCAGAGAAGTTGGCCTCGCCGATCACATACAAACCCGGAATCGTGCTCATAAGGTTGTAGTCCACCCACAGGCCGCCCATGGTGTAGTGGACGGCGGGATAGATACGCATGGGCGTCTGGTAAGGGTCTTCGCCCGTGATGCGCTCATACATCTCGAAAAGGTTGCCGTACTTCTCCTCGATGGTCTCGCGTCCGTGACGTCTGATGGCGTCACGAAAGTCAAGATACACCGCATGACCGCCCTTTACCCCGTGCCCGGCATCGCAGACCTGCTTGGCCGCGCGTGAGGCGACGTCGCGCGGCACCAGGTTGCCGAAACTGGGGTAGCGCTCTTCCAGGTAGTACCACCGTTCTTCTTCCGGGATTTCGTGCGGCGGGCGCGTGTCGCCCTTCTTGCGCGACACCCAGATACGGCCGTCGTTGCGCAGGCTTTCGCTCATCAGCGTCAATTTGGATTGATAATGCCCGCTGACGGGGATGCATGTGGGATGAATCTGGGTGAAGCAGGGGTTGGCGAAGAATGCGCCGCGCCTGTGGGCGCGCCAGATGGCGGTCGCGTTGCTGAGTTTGGCGTTGGTGGAAAGGTAAAACACATTGCCATAGCCGCCGGTGGCGAGCACCACGGCATCCGCGGCGTGGCGCTCAATCTCGCCGGTGATGAGGTTGCGGCAGATGATGCCTGCGGCGCGGTTGTTGACCACGACCAGGTCAAGCATTTCGCGACGGGGGAACATTTCGATGTTGCCGCGCGCGACCTCTTTCATGAGCGCGCCGTAGGCGCCCAGCAACAGTTGCTGGCCGGTCTGGCCCCGCGCGTAGAAAGTGCGTGATACCTGCGCTCCGCCAAAGGAGCGGTTCGACAGATAGCCGCTGTATTCCCGCGCAAAAGGCACACCCTGCGCCACGCACTGGTCAATGATGTTTTCGCTCACCTCGGCAAGCCGATAGACGTTGGCCTCGCGGGCGCGGAAATCGCCGCCTTTAATGGTGTCGTAGAAAAGCCGGTACACGCTGTCGCCGTCGTTCTGGTAGTTCTTGGCGGCGTTGATGCCGCCCTGCGCGGCGATGCTGTGGGCGCGACGGGGGCTGTCCTGGATGCAGAAGGATTTGACTCGGTAGCCCAATTCGGAGAGCGAGGCGGCGGCGGAAGCGCCGGCAAGGCCGGTGCCCACGACAATCACCGACAATTTGCGGCGGTTTGCGGGGTTGACCAGTTTGATCTCAAATTTATGACGAGACCATTTTTCGGCGATGGGTCCGCTGGGGATTTTGGCATCGAGCATCAGGTCGGCCCTCCTCCGAAGAAGTGGATTTGCACAAAGACATAAATTGGAATGGAACTGAAGCCCACGGCCACAGCCAACCCAAGAAGGCGTGCCACCAGGTCGGCCACCGGCGTGTCTTCATCTCGGAGGACACCCACCGTCACCCACACGCTCGCCACGGCATGGCTGAGGTGGAACCCCACGGCGCAGGAGGCGGTGACATAGAAAAGCACTCGTACGGGATCGCGGAAGGAATTCCATACCAGTCCGAAAAGGCCGAGGCTCTGGTTGTTGTTTGCGCCGGGAACTATGGAAGCAGGACCTGTTTTGTCGCTCAGCGCAAAATCATAGAGATGAACGAGGACAAAGAGGAATATGATGATGCCGGAGGCCAGCATGGTGCGCGTGGCCACGGTTTTTCGCCCCAGGTAGGTGTTGACCGCGTAGCGATTCGCGCGGGCCTGCCGGTTGACGATGTCCAGGTTAATCGCCATGCCGATATGTGTCACGAACGCCGCCAGCAGACCCAGTCGCATGAACCATAACAGCGGTCCCATCGCCTGCAGTTTGGCGGCATACGCGTTGTACGATGCCGGCCCGGCGTATATAAGAATGTTCCCGGCCAGATGCGCCCCGACAAACAGGACCAGCATAAGTCCTGTGAGGCCCACGGTGAGTTCTTTCACCACCGTGGATGACAAACGGTTTCTTAGAGAGAATTCATCGCTCATTATTCCCGTCCTCCCCGTTCCGGGTCAGTGCGGACGGCGCCCTCGGCCTCCATCCTGACTATCTCAACACATTAACCTTTCAAAGCATTCCCCTGCAAGCCACTGTGTGAAGGCAACATCGGAACCGGGAAAGGAGCCACCCGGCGGACTTACGATGGAATAAGCCGTCCACAGAGGATTGTTAGCAACCGATGAGCGCCTTCATCGGGCCGATGGGCACGGGCGGCGGGGTGGATATCCCAGTTGTTGCTGGTGTCAGCCCTGTCCACGCAATGATGCCATGACGGGATGCAGCGCATATGAAATCTGGACGCGGAAATGTTCACGAGGAAGTTTGATCGAAGGGTGTACGTCGCCGTCGGAGTCTTTCTCTTTTCCGGCGCGGTGGCGGCCTCTTTCGGGCCGTATGTGCTCTGGCCGTCGAACCGCGAAGCAGGATATGCCCCCGAACAGCCCATCCCGTTCAGCCATGCCGTCCACGCCGGAACCCTCAAAATTGACTGTATGTATTGTCACACCGGGGCGGAGACGGGCGCCCAGGCGACCGTACCGCCCTTGTCCACATGCATGAACTGCCACGAAGAGGTGCAGCCGGTGGACAGCCGGGGGGAACTGAAACCCGGCATCGTCACGCTTTTAGACCATTGGGAGTCCCGTCGGCCGTTGCTGTGGAACAAAGTCAGCGATCTGGCCGATTTCGCCTATTTTGATCACAGCCGCCATATCTCCGCAGGCATCTCCTGTCAGGAGTGTCACGGTCCCGTGGAGAAGATGGACCGGGTGCGGCGCGAATGGGGCATGAAGATGAGTTGGTGCCTGAACTGTCACATGCAGACCCCGCCGCCAGACAGTGCGGCGGCGGTGCGCGGGGACGCGATGCGCGCGCCCATTCACTGTACAACCTGTCACAGATGAGTTGAGACGCATATGAGCGAACAGGAAAAGAGACGCTACCACAGCCTGGAATATATGCGGCGGCTCCAAACGTCTGCCTTGTCCACCCACGTGGAGAACCTGACGTCGCCGGAGGACGCCGCCGCGCCGGACGGCGGCATCAGCCGTCGCGAGTTGTTGGGGCGCATCTCGAAGGCGTCGGCGGCGCTGGCGATCGGCGCGACGGGCTGCGAGCGCAAACCCCGGCGCGTCATTGTCAGCCGGGCCGAAGGCCCGGAGTACCAGCAGCCGGGGAAGGCTCTGCATTATGCGTCCACATTTACCGAGGGGCCGTTCCCGTATGGACTGAACATTAAGACGGTTGACGGCAGGCCCATCAAGATTGACGGCAATCCGGACCATCCCATCAATGGCGGGGTCAGCAATGCGCAGGTCCAGGCATGGATTCTGTCGCTCTACGATCCCGATCGACTCCAGTCTCCCATGCGGGGTGAAGAAACGGCTTCCTGGGCGAAAGCCGACGCCGCGATTGTCGAAGTGCTGAAAAGCGCGGCTTCGGTGGTGGTGATGACGCGGTCCACGCTGGGGCCTTCCGAACGCGCCATGCTCGAAGAATTTCTCCGGCGCTTTCCACGCGCCCGGCATTTTGTGCACGAAAGCGCCCACGACGCGCCGCGCCGCGCCGCGTGGCGCAAAATCTACGGCGTAGAAGGCGAATGGCTGCCGCGTTTTGACGCCGCCGAGATCATTGTCAGCGTGGACGCGGATTTCCTCGGCGTGGACGGTCCATCATTGGAGCATACCCGCCAGTTTGTACAAGCCCGTGCTGTCAACGATGCGGACCCCGCGGCAACCGCGATGTGCCGCCTCTATGCGGTGGAATCGGCCATGACGCTGACCGGTTCCAACGCGGACCACCGTCTGCGGTTGCGTCCCTCGGCGATGGCGGCATTTCTTCGGGCGCTGCGCGCCGCGCTGCGCGGCGATGCAATGCGGTTGCGCCGTCTCGCCGAAGAACATGGTCTCGATGAGCGGGTGGCGGATGCGATTGTGGATGATCTGCGCCGGCATCGGGGCGGCGCCTTGGTGGTGGCGGGCGGACATCTTCCGGAAAATGTCCATGCTGCGGCTGCGTTCCTGAATCACGATCTGGATGCGCCGGGCAACACACTCGAATGGAATCCGCAACCCGCGACCCTTCCGGTCAGTGCCCCGTCGGAAGTGGCGGCAGTGCTGTCGCAGGGCGTGGACGCGCTGATTCTGCTGGGGGTCAATCCTGTGTACGACTGGCCGGGCGGCGGTTTCGAGGCGCTGTTGTCAAAGGCCGCGCTCTCAGTTGGGCACGACGTATATCGCACGGAAACGCTGGCGGCGTGCTCCTGGGCGCTGCCGTCGAATCATGGGCTGGAATCCTGGAACGATGCCGCGCCGCGCGCGGGGCTGCGGTCCTGGTGCCAGCCAATGATTGCCCCGCTTTTCGATACGCGCCAGGAAGCGGAATCGCTCCTGAGATGGACCCAGATTCTCGCCGACCCCGACGATACCATCCGCCACTTCGGCGACTGGCACGATTACCTCAAGCATCAGGTTGCGCAGACATTCGCCGATGTTTCCTGGGAGACATGTCTGCGCACCGGCGTGCTGCGCACCGACACGCACACGGCGCTGCCGGATTTCGATGCCACCGCCGCTGAGGCGCTCGAACAACAGGAAACGGTTGCCGGGTCGTTTGAGGCGGTTATCCTCCCGCATTACGCCGTCCATGACGGGCGCTTCGCCAACAACGCCTGGCTCCAGGAACTGCCGGACCCCATCAGCAAAATGGTGTGGGACAACGCGGCGGCGATCAGCCCGAAAACGGCGGCGGCGCTGGGCGTACGCGAGGGTGACATGCTGCGCATCGCCGCGAATGGCACCGAGTTGAGAGTCCCTGCGTTAATCGTGCCGGGCACTATGGACCAGGTGGCGGTGCTGACACTGGGTCATGGACGCAGTGCGGGGGGCGAGGTGGTGTTGGCGGCGGGCGGGGTGAATGTCGCGCCCCTGCTTGGACGTGACAATCCCCATGCACCGCGAACGCTCTTGCGGGTCGAGGTGTCCAAGGATTCCGGACGACGTCGGTTGGTGCGCACACAACAGGCATTCGCGCTTCATGGGCGTCCCATCGTCATTGACGGTACGCTGGCGGAATTCCAGGCCGATCCGGCATTTGTCGAGCACAAGCGCCACCTGCCGCGCGAAGCGGACCTGTACGCGCCGTTTGACTATTCCAAAGGCCACAAATGGGAAATGGCCATTAACCTCAATGCGTGTACCGGCTGCAACGCCTGCATGATTGCCTGTCAGGCGGAGAACAACATCGCCGTCGTGGGGCGCGAGGAATGCGACAGGGGGCGCGATATGCACTGGATTCGCGTGGACCGCTACCTGACGGGCGACCCGGAGAATCCCGCAGCCCACCATCAGCCCATGCTCTGCCAGCATTGCGACAATGCGCCCTGCGAGAATGTCTGTCCCGTCAACGCCACCACCCACAGCCCGGAAGGACTGAACGAAATGGCGTACAACCGCTGCGTGGGCACGCGGTACTGTTCCAACAACTGCCCCTACAAGGTGCGCCGCTTCAATTTCCGCGCCTACCAGGACAAGATGCTACGCGATCCTGTCCAGGAACTGGCTCACAATCCGCAGGTCACTGTGCGCGACGTCGGCGTGATGGAAAAATGCACTTTTTGCGTGCAACGCATCAATGCGGCGAAATTCGCCGCCCGCAACCGGGGCGAGAATGTGAAAGACGGCGCGGTGCGCACCGCCTGCCAGGAAGCGTGCCCCGCGCAGGCCATCGTTTTTGGCGATGCCAACGACCCGGAGAGTCTTGTGGCGAAACTGAAGCGGTCGGGACGGAGATTCCGGGTGCTTGAAGAACTGAATGTGAAGCCTAATGTGAATTATCTGGCGCGGATACGCAATCCGCATCCGGGAGTGGGGGACGCAGCGGAAAGCGCCCACGCCAAGGACAGCAAGGACAAAGTGGATATGGTCTATGCGCAGGCCCCTGTCAGACCTGACCCCATCAATGTGGCAGCGCCTGTCAACTCCGTCCATTCCGTCCATTTCGTCCATCCAAATAACGAGGGTCAGTCCGCATGAGCGCCGATACAAGCATCCTGAAACCCGCGCCACTGATCGAGGGGAGAATCACCCCGCGTGAATTGGACGATGCGGTATTTGCGCCGGTGGAGTCTTTTCCCACGGGGCGCTGGTTGATCGCTGTCAGCGTAACCGGCGCCATTGCCCTGCTGTTTCCCATATGCATCGCGAATACCATTCTCAACGGTATCGGCACATGGGGCGTCAACCAGCCGGTGGGCTGGGGGCTGGCCATTGTTAACTTCGTGTTCTGGGTCGGCATCGGGCACGCGGGCACGCTTATCAGCGCGATCCTGTTCCTGTTCCGCCAGAAATGGCGCACGGGCATTGCGCGCTTCGCCGAAGCCATGACCATTTTCGCCGTGTTCTGCGCCATGCAGTTTCCGTTGTTTCACACGGGCCGCCCGTGGCTCGCGATGTTCTGGCTCATTCCCTATCCCAACGATCAGCGCATCTATCAGAATTTCCGGTCGCCGCTGGAGTGGGACGTCTTCGCCGTCGGCACGTACGGCCTCATCTCCTTCATGTTCTGGTATCTTGGCCTGATTCCCGACCTCGCCACCGCGCGCGACCGAGCGAAGCATCCTTTCCGCAAGTTCGTCTATGGCTTGTTGAGCGTGGGCTGGAGCGGCAGCAACCGCGCGTGGACGCATTACGAGAAGGCCTATCTGATGTTCGCCGGGTTGTCCACGCCGCTGGTCTTATCGGTGCACAGCATCGTGTCTTTCGACTTCGCCGTTTCGGTGATTCCCGGCTGGCACACGACCATCTTCCCGCCGTATTTCGTGGCGGGCGCCATTTTCAGCGGCTTCGCGATGGTGGCGACGCTGATCGTCATCCTGCGGCGCATGTTTCATCTCAAGCACATCATCACCGACAACCACCTTGACTTGATGAACAAGATCGTCATCGTGACTTCGCTCATGGTGGGCTACGCCTATGCGATGGAGTTCTTCATCGCATGGTATGGCGGGGTGGCGGTCGAACGCTACGTATTCATGAACCGCGCGATGGGACCCTACGCCTGGGCCTACTGGACCATGGTCATCTGCAACGTGGTCGTGCCGCAATTGTTGTGGATTCGCCGGGTTCGGCGTTCGGTGCTCCTGATGTATCCCATCGTATTGCTGATCAACGTCGGCATGTGGTTCGAGCGCTTCGTCATCGTGATTACCAGCCTGCACCGGGACTATCTGCCGTCGAGTTGGGGCATGTACATCCCCACATGGACGGATATCGGTCTATTCGTCGGCAGTTTCGGTATTTTTCTGACCTTTATTCTGCTTTTCTGTCGCTTTTTGCCAAGCGTCTCTGTTACCGAAATGAAGGCGGCGCTGTTGCACACACAGTCCGCGCATGGAGGCGATCATGAGTGAGTTGCGGCACAAACAAGTGGGCGTCGCGGGGCTGTACGACGATCCCTCGGCGCTGGTGCGGGCGGCCGTGGAGGTGCGCCGCGCCGGATACACCCGCTGGGACTGTCATACGCCTTATCCGGTGCATGGTCTTGATACCGCGATGGGTATTCCCGAGTCGCCAGTGGGAGGTATCGGCCTGCTGGCGGGATTCGCCGGGCTGGGTACGGCCATCGGGCTGACGGGCTGGCTGAGCGCATGGCATTACCCCATCCACATCGGCGGCAAGCCGTTGTTCAGTTGGCAGGCTTTTGTGCCCATCTATTTTGAATTGTTCGTGTTGTTCGCGGGGTTGACGGTGATGGGGTTGGTGTTTGCGCTTGGCAGGTTGGGACGGTGGCATTCGCCGCTGCACGATTCCGGCATCATGCCGGAAGTCACCTGCGATCGCTTCGCGATTGTCCTGGAGGCGTCGGACCCCAACTATTCGGAGGATGCGGCGCGGGCGCTGCTGGCGCAAACCGGCTGCCGGGATATCCGCCCGCTCATCGAGTACGAAGAAGAGGATGACGCGTTCCTATGATTCCGCCGCAGGTTATCGCCATTATCCAGAACTGCTATCCACGCTGGTCGCCGACTATGTACAAGGCGACCCTGCTGGGGATGGTGGCATCGGCGTTTCTTATGCCGTTGCTTCTGCTGTCCATACCGATGATCGAATTCTTCAACGGGATGGCGGCGCAGCCCAAGGGCAAGGCGCAGGGCACATATGGCCGGGTTTTCGGCGAGGCGCGGATTGTGGAGCGTCCGCCTGTGCCGGGGACGATCCCGCGGGAGTATGCGGCATATGCAATGGATCATCTTGGAAATACCATCGAGGACGCCGTGGCGGCGGGTGCGGCGCTGCACAACCCGATGCCGATCACACGGGAAACACTGATGCGCGGGCAGCGGGTTTATGAGATATTCTGCGCGGCATGCCACGGCAAGGAAGGCTACGGCGACGGTCCCGTTACCGGGCCGAACCGCTTCCCCGCGCCTCCCTCCCTGCACACCGACCAGGCGCGCGGCTACGCCGATGGAACGATTTTCCACATCGTAACCAAGGGCATGGGCAAGATGCCGTCCTATCGTGAATTGATTCCCCCTGAGGACCGCTGGATGGCGGCACATTACCTGCGTGTGCTCCAGCGCGCGGCCAACCCCACGCCGGAGGACCTGCAACGATGACGCCGATTGACTCGATATCGCCGCAGACCAGTATGCGCCTTCGCCGCATCGCCCTCATCCTGCTGATAGCGGGCTTGCATCTGAGCGTGCCGGCGCTGCTGGGCGCGGAGAGCCGGGAACGCTTCGCTTCGGCCTATCTCTGGGGCTATGCGTTTCTGTGGAGCGTCACGCTTGGGTCGCTGTTCTTTCTTGGACTGCACCACCTGACACACGCCCGCTGGTCGGTAGTGATTCGCCGCGTCATGGAAATGCTCGCCGCGCCGGCGACGGGCATGCTTGCCGCCCTGTTCATTCCCGTTGTGTTGATGCTCCTGCTGCACGGGCACTTCTCCCTTTTCCCGTGGGCGGATGCGGCGCATGTGGCGGAGGACCCCATTCTGGCGGGCAAGCGCCCGTATCTGAACAGTCCATTCTTCCTGGCGCGCGCCGCGCTGTATCTCGCGGTTTGGGCGGGTTTCACGCGGCATTTCCTGCGGCAGTCGTTTCGGCAGGACGCCGGCGACGACGCCGTGGGCGCGGTGTTGCGCATGCGCCGCATGGGCGCGCCGTTTATGATGGCGTTTGCCGTGACGGTGTCCTTCGCCGCGATTGACTGGCTGATGAGCCTGAATCCGCACTGGTTCAGCACAATCTTCGGCGTATATGTGTTCTCCGGAATGGCGTTGAGCGGTCTGGCGGCGCTGACGCTGGCCGTCATTGCCCTGCGCAACAGTGGACGGCTGCCGGAAGGCTGCGTCACCACGGACCATCTCTACAACCTGGGCGCGCTGCTTTTCGGATTCAGCGCCTTCTGGGCCTATATCGCGTTCAGCCAGTACATGCTGATCTGGTACGCCAACATGCCGGAGGAGACCTTTTACATACACGATCGGCTTCAAGGCGGGTGGCTGGGTGTCAGCGTGGCGCTGGCCCTGGCCCGTTTCGTGATTCCCTTCTTCCTGCTCTTGCCGCGCCGCGCAAAGAGGCACGCAAGAACCCTGGTGGTGGTGTCGGTAATTGTGCTCGCGGGACAGTGGCTCGATCTTTTCTGGTTGATCATGCCGGAGCGGCATGCGGCGGGACCGGTGATCGGCTGGCAGGAACTGGGGCCGCCGCTGGCGCTGGCGGGCGCGTTGCTGCTTTCGCTGTCGCGTTTTCTGGCGCGGCGTCCCTGCCTGGCAGTGGGCGACCCCTTGCTCGAGGAATCCATGCGATTCCGGTTGTAAAGGAACGATGCAATGAAAATGACACGAATACCCATATTCCCGGCGGCGCTGATTGCGCTGTGCGCCGCAGGCGCATGCGCGGAAAGCGACCGGGTCGGCGTCGAGGAACGCTTGGGCGAAACGATTCCTCTGGACCGGCTGCATTTCACCGATGAGGCAGGACAGCCCATAGCATTGAAAGATATTTTCGACCGGCCGATTTTCCTGACATTGGTCTATTACCGGTGTCCGGGCATCTGCACGCCGGTCTTGCAGGAGGCGGCGTCGGTCATTGACAAGAGCGACCTGACGCCCGGCGTGGACTACCGCGTGATAACCGTAAGTTTTGAACCGGAGGAAACCCCGGAACTTGCACAGAATAAAAAAACCAACATGATCGCCACCCTGAAGAGCAAGACCATTCCGGAAGACGGTTGGCGTTTTCTAACCGGAGATGCGGAGAATATCCGCCTGCTCACGGAAAGTGTCGGGTTTCACTACACACGGGACGCCAACGGCGTGGATTACGTACACACGGCATCGGTCGTGTTTCTCTCGCCGACGGGCAAGATCGTGCGCTATCTGAACGGCCTGAGCGTCAATCCGGCCGATTTCAAGATGGCGGTCCTCGACGCCCGCGAGGGCCGTCCCCGCGCAATTATCCAGGCGCTGCAAAAACTCTGTTACACCTACAACCCCGAAAGCCGTTCCTATGTACTCCAGATCAACCGCATCATTCTCGGGTTGACCGTGCTATTCGTCATCGGCTTCGGATTCTGGCTCCTCGTTCGAAAACACACCGGCATGACCGACGCGGGTGGCGGGGCATCCGCCCTTCCGCCTGGCGGTAGTGCCGTAGGAGACCTGTAATGGCCGGTATCAGCACCACCCTGTCCGCGCCGCTGCCCAATTACCTGGAAGCCAAGCCGGGGATTCTCTCCTGGGTAACGACGACGGACCACAAGCGCATTGCGCTGCTCTATTTGGGCGGCATGTCCTTTTTCTTTTTCTTCGCCATGTCGCTGGCGGTGACGTTCCGACTGGAACTGCTGTTTCCCGGCATGCAGTTCCTCAGCCACGACATCTACAACCGCCTGCTCACGCTGCACGGCGTGGTCATGATCTTCCTGTTTATCATCCCCGGGATTCCGGCGGTCTTCGGCAATTTCTTCCTGCCCATTCTCATCGGCGCACACGACGTGGCCTTCCCCCGCCTGAACCTCCTGTCATGGTATTGCTACATGGCGGGGGCCGCCCTTGCGGTGGTTTCCATTCTGTCGGGCGGAGGACCGGACACCGGCTGGACCTTCTATGTGCCATACAGCGTAAAGACGGGACAGAACGTGTTCTGGCCCATTCTGGCGGCATTCATCCTCGGCTGGTCTTCGATTCTTACGGGACTGAACTTCGTAACGACCGTGCACCGGCTGCGCGACAAGGCGATGGGCTGGTTTCAGATGCCACTGTTTGTCTGGAGCCTCTACGCGACAGGCTGGGTGCAGATTATCGCGACGCCGGTGGTCGGCATCACGCTGGTCATGGTGTTGCTCGAACGCTTCTTTGGCATCCCGATTTTCGACCCCGCGCGCGGCGGCGATCCGCTCCTCTACGAGCATCTCTTCTGGATTTACTCGCATCCGGCGGTGTACATCATGATCCTGCCGGCGATGGGCGTGGTGTCGGAAATAATCCCCACGTTTTCGCGCAAACACATCTTCGGCTACAAGTTCATCGCATACTCCTCCGTGGCCATTGCGGCGATTGGCTCCCTGGTGTGGGCGCACCACATGTTTACATCCGGCATGTCAGACATCGCGCGGATTGTGTTTTCATTTCTGACCTTCCTCGTGGCGGTGCCGAGCGCGGTGAAGGTGTTCAACTGGATTGCCACGATGTACAAGGGGGCCATCCGGCTTGACCCGCCGATGATCTGGGCGCTCATGTTCATCGTGCTTTTCAGCATCGGAGGACTGACGGGGATGATTGTCGCGTCACTGTCGCTCGACGTGCACCTGCACGACACCTCATTCGTGGTGGCGCATTTCCATTACACCATGTTCGGCGGCACGGCGGTGATCTTTATTGCCGCGCTGCACTATTGGTGGCCGAAGATGTTCGGTCGGATGTACCGCGTGCGACCAGCGAAACAGGCCGTCTGGCTCTTTTTCATCGGGTTCAACATGACTTATATGCCGCTCTTCATCGCGGGGGCCTTCGGCATGCCGCGCCGTTACGCGGATTACCTGCCGGAATATACGGTCTTTCACCAACTCTCGACCATCGGGTCCTGGGTGATGGTCGCTGCACTGTTGCTGGCATTTTACAACCTCGTGCATTCCCTGTTCCGCGGGGAGCGCGCCCCTGAGGATCCGTGGGGCGGCGCGACCTTGGAATGGCGCACGCCCACGCCGCCGCCGGTCCTCAATTTCACCGGCGCGCCGGACCTCAGCCGCGGGCCGTATGAATACCCGGAGGATGTCGCGCAATGACGGAATCGCAGGCGACCATGACGGCGGAACCGGTCCACGCGGCGGACCATGTGGACCATTATGATCCGCTCGGCGCGAAGATCGGCATGTGGCTCTTTCTGTTCACCGAAGTGCTGCTTTTCGGCGCCATGTTCATCGCGTTTGCGGTGTATCTGCGCCAATATCGCATTGAATTCATGGGAGGATCCCGCGAACTGGACCGATACCTTGGTCTTTTGAACACGGCCGTGCTGCTCACCAGCAGCCTGACCATGGCCTTCGCCGTGGCGGCGATGGCGCGCGGCCAGACGCGCCGCGCGATCGGCGCGCTGGCGGCGACGCTGCTTTTCGGCGCGGTCTTTCTGGTCGTCAAGGCGCGTGAATGGGGTTACAAGTTCAGCCACGGCATCTATCCGCAATCCGAAACGATGCTGGATCGTCCCGTCGGCGAACAGGTGTTTTATGGCCTGTATTTCGCCATGACCGGCCTGCATGCGCTGCACGTGATCATCGGCATGGCGATCATCGTCTCGGCGGCGGCGTTGATTCTCCGCCGGCGCATCCGCCCGGACCGACATATTTACCTCGAAAACACGGGGCTTTATTGGCATCTCGTGGATATTATCTGGATATTCCTCTTTCCATTGTTCTACTTGATTGGATGAAAGGACAGCCAGGATGGATTCAAATACTTCCGGCCACGCCGACCCCTACGGCGTCTATGTGGCCACATGGGGCGCTTTGATGGCGCTGACAGCGCTGACCTTCGGCATCGCATTGCTGGACCTCAAGCATGTAACGGTCCTGGCGGCACTCTTGATCGCGGCGGTGAAAGGGTCGCTGGTGCTGTTCTATTTCATGCATGTTCGGCATGAACGCCCCCTGTTTCTGTACATGTTTCTCGCCGTGGGGATTACCTATGCCGTGTTCATCGGATTGACCTTTGTGGATTACTGGAGCCGTTGACCAACCATGCCGATTGCATCGCCATCCGAAATCTCGCGCGAAGTGGACCGGGCCTTCTTCCTGGTTGGAGGCGCCGGGGTGCTGTTGCTGTTGGGCATCACGGCGACGATGATCTTCTTTGTCCTGAAATACCGGCGGGACCGGGTTACGCGCACTTCCCAGGTGGAGGGCCATCTCCTGCTGGAAATCACCTGGATAGTCATTCCCACCATCATCGTCATCTGGTTCTTCTTCGTCGGCTACCGGGGCTTCGGCATGATGCGCGCCGTCCCCGAAGATGCCATGGAAGTGCGCGTCACAGGGCGGCAGTGGTCCTGGTCGTTCTACTACCCGGAGGAAAAAGTCAGCGCGGCGGAGATGGTGGTGCCGGTCAATATGCCGGTGAAAGTGTCGTTGACCGCGCCGCCGGACGATGTGCTGCACAGTTTTTATATCCCCGATTTCCGGGTCAAGGAGGATGTGATTCCGGGACGGGACACGTATCTCTGGTTCGCGTCGGAACGCACGGGGGTCTTCAATATCTTCTGCGCCGAGTTCTGCGGCAAGGACCACGCAAAGATGATTACCAGACTGCGGGTCGTTTCAGAAGACGAATACCGGCACTGGCTGCGCAGTATGATTATGAAAAGGTTCAAGCCCCTGGAGTATCAGGCGGTGACAGACCCCCGGCATCCGGCCTTCGGCCCGGAAGACCTGAATATTGATGCAAAGACGATCTATGCGACCTATTGCGCCTCATGCCACGGCGTCAACGGGGACGGCTCCGGTCTGCCGGGCCTGGCGCGCTCCTTCGTCACGGCGCAGGATTGGAAACACAGCCCAAAGGTGACCGACATCTACCGCACGCTGATGGAGGGTATTGCCGGCACGCAGATGCGCGCTTATCCCGATTTCACGCCGTGGGAAAGGGTGGCGCTGGCGCATTATGTGCGCAGTTTCCATGCAACACCGCCGCCTGCCGATACGGAAGAAGACTACAACGCGCTGGTCGCGGCATATGAACTCGACAAGATACAGGGTCCCGGTGATCGCATTTCCATTGAAGCCGCCATGGAGGCCCTGCTGCGCGAAGCGGAGGCTGACCCATGACGCATCACACCCAAACCCTTGATGCAGGGCGCACTTCCCGCGCGGACTGGCGGCGCCGGATGGAACTCTTGCGGATCGCATGGGAACTGGGCAAGTTCCGGATTACCTTTGTCGTCTGTATCAGCGCATTGACCGGCTATGTAATGCACGCGGGGCGCATTAACGCGGGTGCGCTGGCCCCTGTACTGGGGGTTTTTCTGCTGGCGTCAGGCGCATCCGCGCTGAACCAATGCCAGGAGGCGCGCTTTGACGCCCTCATGAAGCGCACCCGTCGTCGGCCCATCCCTTCCGGGCGCATCAGCCCTGCCGGGGCGTTCTTCATTGCCGGGACTATGGTGCTGTTGGGACTCTACGGACTCGCGTCCGCAGCGCACAACGAAATCGCCGTGTTCGGTCTGGGTCTGCTGGCGCTGGGTTGGTATAGCCTCATCTACACCTGCCTGAAGCGGATAACCGCGTTTGCCGTGGTGCCCGGCGCGGTTATCGGCGCGATTCCCCCTCTTATCGGCTGGACTGCCGCCGGCGGTCATCCCGCCGACCCCGTTATCCTCGCCGTCGCTTTGTTCTTCTTCATCTGGCAGATTCCCCATTTCTGGTTGCTGGCATTGATGCACAGCGAAGACTACGATGCGGCGGGTTTCCCCCTCCTCACGCGGACATTCTCCCGGCCCCAGATATGCCGCATCACCTACATGTGGCTCGTCGCAACCGCCGTCGCCGGATTGGCGATTCCGGGGATTGCCCCCGGTGTTGTTCAATTGCCCTGGAATCTGCTGCTGGCCGCAGCGGCGGTATGGCTCGCGCTGCGCGGACTGGCCCTTGTGGACCATGCGCGCCGCGAGGCGCGCGGTTTGGGTGTTGGCCTGCCTTCCGATAACGTGGACGCGACATCCCAGTCTCTTGCCGACCCTCAAAAGGCCCTCTTTCTGAGGGTCTTCCTCCAAATCAACGTCTATATGATGGTGGTGATGATCTGTCTCATTCTGAGCGCGCTGGCCTGGACATTCCGATGACAGGTGCAGAAATCCGCCCGCCCAGACTCACACAATGACAATGCTTCCGGGGCTTCCGATACGGATGATTAGTCTTCCATCGGCGTAATCGTAGTCTTCCGCACCCTGGATAGATTTGGGGGGGGCCGCAGTCAAGACTTCTATCTCGCCTTCGCCGAGGAGTTCGACCACATCTATGTTCAAAACGGCCGTGGCCGGCTGAAAAGGCCGAATCCGGGCGCGGTTGATATGGCGCAGGCGATGAACAAACGGGTCCGAAGTGCGTTTCATGGGGGCGATGACTATTTCCTCGTGGGGGGAGAACGTATTACGGAGGGGACCGATTTCCAGTGAATCGCCCAAATCCGTCACGGGGGCATTGCGCACCTGCCAGGCGATGTTGTGCTGTCGGATCAACCAGGTCAGACGCCGCTCGCCCTCAGCCCCGGCCTCAACCACTGACCGCGCACGGGCGCGGCCCGTCAGCGTATGGCGCACAGGCCGTGCGAGATCCGCTCTTTCCTCGCTGGTGTAACGCTTATCATCTATTGCAAGCGAAAGGGTGATTGTCTTTGCGGACGCCTCGGCGAGGCTTATCTCCGCCCGGCGCAACAACACGCCGCCGCCCAGTTCGCGGAAAACGATGTGGAAGTTTGCCTGAATGTTGTCATCGAGGGAGGGATTGGTGTAAATGCTTTGATTTTCCGCCAAATCCGGTATGGCAAAGATTGCCTCGAACGATTGACTTCCCGCGCTCAGGGTGTGCTCATCACCCTTCAGTGTCAACAACAATTCTCCGGCAGCATCATAAACCAGGCATTCTGCACGCATGCGCGGCCCGGCCGTATCGCTTTCCAGGTCCACACGCAGCCGGTATTTCTTTCCGGGGGCGCAGCGGTAGTAGCCGAAGCGGCCTTCTGCGGGGCGGGGAAGACACACCCGCGTGAAGTTTTTCCGCTGGTGCGGATACAACCGAATGCCGGGGTCCGCCCATGTCCACACCGGCTGCTCGTTTTCGCCCCTGCGGTCCCCCGGCTCTATGGCGCAGCCGGGGAGCAGTCTTGCGGGTTCCTGGCGCAAGGTGCGCCGGCTGTAGATGCGGAAGTCCGGGTTCTCATTGAAAACCGGGCCATCGGCGCCCGCAAGGAACAACTCCTGCGCCATATCCTGTCCCGCATGGTGATTGAAAACAGGCAGGCGCTGGCCGTCCCGCATGCCGCCGAATCCGTAACTGACGCATGCGGGCGCTGTGACGTCCAGCGAGGTGCTTGTTGCTATGCCCTGCGTGAGGTGTTCGTAGTTGTCAATTTCATCGAAAAAGCAGTCCTGCGATGCGCTGAAACCGCGTACCGTCACCCGGTCGCGGGCAATCTCGAGATAGATGCCGCCAAGATGGCCGCGCCCGAAATATCCGGCATACGGCGGGTCAAAACCGCCGATACGCCCGTTCGAGACATAGAATTTCCCACCTTTTTGCACCACTTCCCATGTGTGGTTATGACCGTGCATCCATGCAACGATATTGGGATACTGGTTGAGGAAATCGAACACCTGCGCGCTGTTGGCCAGGCGGCGATATCCGAGATCATCGTGGGGTTCTGTAGTGCCCGCAATCGAATTGTGGCTGAGCACGATCGTGGTCTTGTCGCGGTTGACGGCGAGGTCAAGCGCCATCCATTCCAGGGCTTCACTGGAGACATAGCAGACCATCATCAGTTCCGGGAGGGAGACGAAATGAATGCCCTTGATGTCGAAACTGTAATAGGGTCGGCACGAGACGCTGCCGAGCCGGTTGCACCGCATTTCCACATCTTCGCCGCCGCCCCATCCCATGATCTCGTGGTTGCCTGCCACATAATAGAACGGCACGGCCCCACAGCCCGACAGGATGGTATCGGTCCATTCTCCGCGCGCCGTGTCCGGCGCGCCGTTGTGGTGCGCATCGCCGGTGTCAATGAATACATCCAGGTCGGGAAAACGTCCCAGAATCCGGCCCATCATCTCCCGAATGGTGTCGGTTTTCGGTTGCGTTTCATTTTGCCAGCCGAAATGCGCATCGGACACGATGAAACCCTTCAGCAGGTCTTTACCGGATGATGTATTTTCCGCGACGGCGCGTTGCATCCCGGAGGCCGTCGCGACGGCAATGCCCGCCGCGCCGGTCCGCCGGAGGAAGTCACGACGGCTGATTCTATGTTTCATCGGAACGTGTCCCGTTTTCATTGGAACGTCGCAATGTCCGGCGCGTTCGTTGTTCTCTTGCGACCCTGTCCATCAACTCCTGTGCGAATTCCGTTTTGAAAACCGAATCATCACAAACAAGAGGGGTATCGTTGATTTCTGAGGGGGGGGGCGCGGCCTCCGATGCCAGTGCCATGTCCGAGAAGAAAGCGCCGCTTGACGCGCCCTCATCTTTGTTGACCCAGACGCCGGCGGCCACAAAAAACTTGTCAACGCCCAATCGCGCATACGCACCGAAGTCCCCCAGCGCGGCGTCGTATATGGTCCCAATATCCACACACAGTTCATGCCATTGGCCGGGCGTGCTGGGAAGATTCCAATAGAGTCCCTTCTTTTCCCGCCCAAGGTCCTGCAGATAGGACCAACTCATGGGGCGGCCGTGCATCATGTTTGCGAAGGCACGAACCAGATTGTCGGCGAAGCGTTCCCCCTCGCCCCATTTGAACATCATCATCCACAGGAACTCATCGTCCCGCAACGCCGCCAGGCGGATGTAGCCACCGCCGCTGGTTGGCGGGGACGTCAGGTGATAACATGCCCGGAGTACCGGCAGACCATCGGTCGGCGTCTGCACCGTCTGATAGATTTCCAGCATCTCATCATTCGCCCAGAACAACGGATCTTTGGCCTTCACAAACAGATATGCCCCGGGTTTTCCCGCAAAAGCCTTCGTTTCCCACACGTATCCGGGATCAACATCGGCCACATAGCGAAACGTGATGTCCCATCCGCGCAATCCGTCCTCAAAGCGGCCGTTGACAAGCGCCGGGATACCGGGAAAGGTCGCCGCCCGTCGCAACCATCTCGGCTCGATGGCGTCGTGAAATTCGCGGAAACGATCGGGATAAACATATTCCTTTTCTGTCCCGGCGAGCCGAGCGGTCAGCCGGACCGTATCGCCGTCCACATCCACGACAAGGTAATAGCCGCCACTCTCCAGACCGGACTGGAATTCGGGATATTCCTCGCCAAAATTACGCGACTGGATGATGGTCGGCGCGTTAACAAAACGGATGCCTTTGTATTCCCAAGAGGTTTTTACGGACGCTTTAAGCCCGTTATGCACATGGCCGTTGAAATGCCATTTCACGTTGCCGTGCCCTGTGAAAAGGGCCATCAGGCGCAGCCGCAAATCCAGCGGAAAGGTGTACCACTCCAGTTGGGTCAGACCTTGGGGCATGGCGTGGAGATGTTCAAGGATGATGGTGGGCCGGTCGGCGCAGCGCGACAAATCCTGCTCCAGCCAGTCGAGCATCAACGCTTCTGTTTCCCGGGCCTCTTTGTTCTGCCCGTTGAGGTTGCAGGGAATCACGACAAAATGCCAGCGGCCCGCATCGAATGAATAAAAGACATCACGAAAACCGCAGGTGCGTTCCATCAAATCGCGGAACGGTTCGTACGGTGGGCGCGTGTCATGGTTGCCATGGACCAGCACGGCCTGTGGTTCCAGGTCCCGGATGCAGTGCTCAAAACAGGCCACCGACTTTTCGTCGAATACATTCGTCAAGTCGCCCGGAAAAACCACAAAAAGGGGCTGTGGCGACATCGCGTTCAACTCGCGTACCGCCTGGATTTGCGTATCGCGGGCGCGCGCCGCCACGGGTGATTCATTATCCAGATGTCCCACTTGCGGGTCGGCGCATATCGCGAAGCGGAATCTTTCGCCCGCATCCCTGAACTGCGGGAAACGGCTGCCGCCATCCTGCCGCGCCGCAGTCTCCGCGGCATGAATCGTCGAAGCCGTCAAGACCCCCAATCCGCCAAGTTTCAGGAACTGCCTTCTATCGCATGGCCATGAGTTCAAACTTGATATTCCGATAATGCTGCGCGTGCCGGTATTATCGCGACCGTCGCAGCCGTTTGACCAGATTCGCCTTCACCCCGATTACAACGTACCATCGTGTGTACGGGCACATGCGCGTCCGGGACGGGGGATGCAGAATGTAACCCATAATGTTAAGCGCGGCCCCAGTGTTTTGAATTGGCGGAGGGTGAGGGACTCGAACCCTCAAGCCCGAAGGCGCCGGTTTTCAAGACCGGTGGATTACCAATTATCCTAACCCTCCGCGGGCGTGCGACACCGCAAATCAACGTCGCTTTTCTATTGTACCCTTTTTCCTTCGTCGTTTTCACCGCGGCACTGATTGCAGCGGACACGGAATTTGCCTGTCAGGAGGGCACTGTGGGTGTCGTCGGGAGTGCACTTTTGAAGGGGATGATTACGTTTTCATATGATGCTGCAAGCATCATGGAGATCATGGCGTCCCCGTCAATGAACTTCTCGGCGTTTTGCGGAGCATTCTGTTGCGACGCATACGGAAGGAGGGTCCCGTGTCTCAAACACATTTTACTTGGCTGGACCTGACTGTTCTGGTCGTATATTTTATCCTGTCGCTTGGGATCGGCGGTTATTTCTTTGCAAAGGGAAAAAGCCGTAACACCGAAGGCTATACTGCGGCCGGTCGCTCGTTGTCCGGAATCGTGGTGGGCTTGTCCATTTTGGCAACATACCTGAGCAGCATCAGTTTCCTGGCGCTTCCCGGCAGCGCCTATACCGGCAACTGGAATGCCTTCGTCTTCAGTCTTTCCCTCCCTATCGCGGCTTTGATCGCTGTCAGGTATTTCATCCCCTATTATCGGGAGCGTCATGAAGTATCCGCCTATCATCATCTTGAGAAACGATTCGGCCCATGGGCGCGGCTCTATACGGGCATTGCCTATCTGCTGATGCAGGCGGTGCGCATGGGGGCGGTGATGTTTCTCATGGCCCTGCCCATGCAGGCGCTGCTGGGATGGGATATCCGCCTCATCATCATCATCACCGGCGTTTCCGTCATTTTCTACAGCCTTATTGGCGGTATCGTGGCGGTTATCTGGGCAGACGCTGTCCAGAGTGTTGTCCTGATGGGGGGCGCATTGTTGTGCGCGGCATTGATGCTTTTCCGCATGCCGGAAGGCATGGGACAATTGTTCGCCATTGCCAGAGAACACGACAAATTCAGCCTCGGAAGTTTCGGTCCCATGCTGACCGAACGCACCTTCTGGGTGGTGTTGATTTACGGGGTGTTCATCAACCTCAACAACTTCGGGATAGACCAGAATTATGTGCAGCGTTATGTCGCGTCCAAGTCCGACGCCGAGGCGCGCAAGAGCCTTTGGCTCGGTGCGCTGCTCTACATCCCCGTCTCCGCTGTGTTTTTCTTCATCGGAACCGCGCTCTTTGCCTTCTATACCGTCCATGCCGACCAACTTCCGCCGGAACTTCTCGCCGAGGGTGGGGGGGACCGGGTGTTTCCCTATTTCATTGTCAGCCAGTTGCCCCCCGGGGTGACGGGTCTCCTGATTGCCGCCATCTTTGCCGCGGCCATGAGCACCATTTCCACCAGCCTCAACTCTTCGGCCACCATCCTGATGACCGATGTGTACAAGCGCTACCTGCGCCCCGACGCCACGGAGAAGGGCATGATGACGGCGTTGTATGTGAGCACCCTGATCTGGGGCGTCCTGGGAACCCTTATCGCGCTGGCCTTGATCCGCGCGGAGCAGATTCTTGACGCATGGTGGAAACTACAGGGCATTTTTGCCGGGGGCATGTTGGGCCTGTTCCTTCTGGGCATGATTTCCCGCCGGGCAAACAACCCTGCAGCGGTCGTGGCCGTGCTCGCGGGCATTCTGGTAATTGCATGGATGACCTTGTCGCCGATCATTACATGGGGCTTCTTTCCCGATTTCCTCAAGAACCCCTTGCACAACTATCTCACCATCGTATGCGGCACCATGGCCATTGTGCTGGTGGGGCTGCTCATGACGCGCCTGCTGACAGGAGCCGCTGTTAAAACAGGCACGATGTGCTGATATCGGGGCGCATCTTTTCAACAGTGCCCCTTATTCGTTCAAAACAATTATGCTATTCTGTGTCTGGGATTGCGAAGATGGGTAACGGCGAGCCGGTATGCTGCCGGGAGATTCGGAAGGACATGGCATGACATCCGCAAACGCCGATGGATTCCCCTCAGAAGGCGACGGAAGACTGGAGAAAGTCGCCGACCTTGTCGGTATCGCCGGCGCGCTCCGTCCTTTGACGGCGGTCGTGGCGGGCGGCGAGCGCGTCGAAGACCTGCTTCTGGTTGAAGCGGCGCGCGATCACGGGATCATTGATCGTATCATCCTGATCGGCCGCAAGGAACGTATTGCCGCCGCCGTGGCGGAGGTCGGCATCGAGGTTCCTTCCAAGGACATCATAGGCGCGGAAAACGAGGAGGAGTCGGCGGCGGCGACGGTCGCGCAGATCAATAGCGGCGTTGCGGAAATGGTTCTCAAAGGGAGCGTCCCAACCCATGTCTTGCACCGCCATATGCTGCCCCTGGCCGTGCGGACCACCGTGAGCCTGGTCTCCATTTTTGACGCAGCGCCCATTGCGCAAGGCCGCCCCATGATCGTCACGGACGCCGGCGTTACCACCGTCTGCAATTTTGGCAGGATAGCGGGATTGATTCGCAATGCTGTGGATGTGGCCCGCGCCGTGATGCGGATTGACCGTCCCCGCGTGGCATTGCTTGCCGCCAACGAAAAGGAACTGCCAACACTGCCTTCGACACAGATCGGCGCAGCCTTTGCCCGCCGCGGCTGGCCGGATGCGGACATATACGGCCCGCTGCAGTTGGATCTCGCCACGGACCCCGGCGCGGTGGCGGTCAAGGGGCTGCCGGACACGCCGGGCGCGCACGCCGTGGGTGGCCGGGCGGATATTCTGGTCTGCCCCAACATTGACGCAGCCAATGCGGTTTACAAAATGATCAGCGCCTTGATCAAATATGGCGACGCCTCGATGGCCAATATCACCATGGGATTCCCGAAGCCGTATGTTCTATTGTCGCGATCGGATGCTCTCGAGACACGCCTGAACTCGCTCGCGCTGGGCGCCATTTATGCACAACGCTTTACCGAAAAACCGCGTACGGCATTCGTTCCGACACCGACAACCGCCAAACGCCATCGCGTTCTTGTGGTGAATCCGGGTTCAACCTCCACAAAGATTGCCGTTTTTGAGAATGACCGGTGTGTTTACAGCCGGGAGAGGGAATATGCCGCGCCCCCTGCGGCGAACGCCGCAGAACGCCGCGCGCAAGCGCAAGGACTCTTCCAGCGCGTACTGGAGGAACTCCGCCATGCCGATTGCGGAAGCATTGACGCCATCGCCGCACGCGGCGGATTCCTCCCGCGCCTGCACGGCAAAATCCAGAGCGGAGCATACGTTATTGCGGAGAACATTGAAGGCAATATCGTGATTGATGAGGCGCTGGTCGCGGCGCTCCTGGAATCTCCGGAAAGGGAGCATGCCAGCAATCTGGGTATCCCCGTGGCGGCCGCGCTGGCGCGCGAACTCAAAGCGCCCGCATACACTGTGGACCCGGTCGTTGTTGACGAGTTCGCGCCGGAAGCGGAAATCTCCGGCTACAAGGGGATTGTCCGCCAAAGCATCTCGCATGCCTTGAGCGTGCGCGCCACTGCGCGCAGGGCCGCCCAGACTATCGGGCGCCCGATTGAAGACATCACGCTCGTCGTGGCCCACCTGGGCGGCGGCATCACAGTTGCAGCAATGCGCAACGGACGCATGACCGACAGCAGCATCGCGTTGCTCGGCGGCGGACCGTTCACCCCCCGGCGCACGGGCCAACTGCCGACCGGCCCCCTGATTGACCTCTGCTATTCCGGCCGATTCACCAAAGAGGAACTCGTCCGGGAACTCACCCGGCAGGGCGGGTTGCAATCTTATCTGGGCGAACATCGGCTGCCTGAAATCGAACAAAGGATACGTGATGGCGACGACCATGCGCGCCTCATCATGAATGCAATGATCTACCAGATTTCCAAGGAAATCGGCGCCATGTTCGCCGCCGTCGAATGCGAAGCGGACGCCATCGTGCTGACCGGCGGCATGGCGCGCAGCGACTACGTGCGCAGTGAGTTGCGACGTCGCCTCAACCGCCTGGCGCCTGTGCTGGTTTTCGAGGAATCCATCGAGATGGAAGCCCTGGCATCGGAGGTCATCCGCATTCTGAACCGAGAGGCCACGCCGCACCGCTACACGAATGAATAGCAGTCGGGAATATGCGATTGTGAAAAAGTCTTTTCTATTTGTATTGACAGGGGGTGGGAGGCATGACAATGAATAACGCGGAAATGCGCCGGTGGGTGTTTCGTGCGCATGTAGTGGACCGCGCCGGGGCGCTGACAAGCATCGCTTCGGCGTTCAGCAATGAGGGCATCAATATCAACACGGTGGTCGGACATGGCCTTGAAAAGCACGCGGGCGTGGATGGAAGCATCGTCATGACGTTCCAATGCACGGAACGTGAAAAGGACATCATGGTGCGCAAGGTCCGCCGCCTGAGCAAAGTGACGAAACTGGAGGAGCACCCCTACGAGTCGCAGAATCTCCGGAAATCGGCCATTGTCACGGCGACGCGTCGCCTTGCGCCGCGCGATGTTGCAGGCGATCAGAGTTTTATTACCTGTGAACTTGTCAATACCTTGCCGACGGGCTGGACCTATTTCCTCGCAGGTTCACCCAGGGAACTTGATCCCATCCTCGAAAAACTGGAGATTGACGGCGTCATCAAAGACATCGTGTATTCTGTTATCGGCATATGAAAACAATCATGGACGCCCCTTCCCAGTGTCCCGGCATTTCGGGATGCCATACCCCGCCGCGCGAAATCGTCACGCGTCGCCCCCAAACTCAAGCATTACATGGAATTCGACAGACCGCATCACGGATTTTCCTATACCCGTCGCCCGGCGGGGATAACCGGAACAACATGTAAACCCACTGCTGTCCAAAACATTCAGATCTCCGAGAAAAGGCTTTTATCATAGTAACCTTTCCCCTCACCCCACTCCTCTCCCGGAGGGAGAGAGCAACAGCATGCCTCAGGTTTCGCCATATACACCCTTTCCCCCTGGGAGAGGGGTGGGGTGAGGGGAAATAACACGGAATACCTCGGTAAAGGGGTCAATGATATCTCAGGAATCCCCAAGGAGTGGTTTCCTCATGGAACAAGCCCGCCACATCATCTTGATTCCACAGGATTCTCAAGGGGTTCTGGGCATAACCCTTCATTCCCTTAACAATCTATTTTGGACAACACTGATGTAAACCCTATTACCTCAACGCACTGATCAAGGGTAGCGGACTTCGTAAGGAAGCCTTGAAGGACTGCTGGAGACTTTGTTAGAGTACGCGGCAGGCGAACGCGGTGGAACAGACGGCGGGAGTGTCCTGCGGGCGAACCCGTCGCCCGCGGCGCGTATTGACGCGTCCCGCTGTACGCGGTTATCTGTTTTTCCTGACCAATCCGGCGGCAAAAACCGTGGCAACGCCCAGACCGCCGTTTCATGACTGTATTATCCCCGATTGGAGTCTTCCCATGCGATTATTTGACATGCTGCAATGGCGCGGATTTGTTCACCAGGTGACGCATCCGGAATTGGCCGATGCGCTGGAAAAGGGGCCGATGACGCTTTATTGCGGTTTCGACCCCACCGCCGACAGCCTGCACATCGGCAGCCTGCTGCCGATCATGGGGCTCGCGCATTTCCAGCGCGCGGGGCACCGCGTGATTGCGCTGGTGGGCGGCGGCACGGGGCTGATCGGCGACCCCAGCGGCAAGACGGACGAGCGATCGCTGATGACGAAGGAGCAGGTGGCGGCCTATGTCGAGGGCATCCGACGGCAACTCGAATATTTCCTGCGTTTTGACGGTCCAAATCCCGCCATCATGCTGAACAACGCGGACTGGCTGGCCGAATTGCCGCTGCTGGATTTCCTGCGCGACATCGGCAAGCATTTCTCGGTGAATGCGATGTTGAACCGGGAGTCGGTGCGCAAACGGATCGAAGACCGGGAGCACGGCATCTCTTACACCGAATTCAGTTACAGCCTGCTGCAGGCCTACGACTATCTGCACCTGTGCCGGGAATATGAATGCCGCTTGCAGGTGGGCGGCAGCGACCAGTGGGGCAATATTGTCGCGGGGATGGATCTCACCCGCCGCCTACTGGGCACGGACACCTTCGGCATGACCTTCCCGCTGGTGACCAAGGCCGACGGGTCGAAATTCGGCAAGTCGGAGGCCGGAAACGTCTGGCTCGATCCGGAACGCACCTCGCCATACCGTTTCTACCAGTTCTGGATCAACCAGGCCGACGCTGATGTGCCGCGTTTCCTGCGTTTTTTCACCTTCCTCAGCCAGAAAGAAATCGAAGCGCTGGAGGCGTGCATCCAATCCGAACCGGAAAAACGCGCCGCGCAGCGGCGCCTGGCCGAAGAAGTCACCCGGCTGGTGCATGGCGAGGACGCGCTCGCGGGCGCCGTGAAAGCGTCGCAGGCCGTATTCGGCGGCGCGTTGCAGGGGCTGGACGAAGCGACGCTGAATGAGGTTTTCAGCGAAGCGCCCGGTACCGAACTGCCGCGCGCCGTACTCGCCGAAGGCCGCGCATTGCTGGATGTGCTTGTTGGCGCGGGCGTATTCAGCAGCAAAGGTGAAGCCCGGCGCATGGTGAAAAGCGGCGGCCTCTATCTCAACAACGAGCGCGTGGACGCCGAAGACGCCAGACTGACCGAACAGGCGCTGATCACCGAACACATTGCCGTCATCCGCACCGGCAAGAAGAATTATCACCTCCTGCGGTTTGTCTGAGTGGGCAAGTCCTCTTCGCCGCTTTCCAGGTTCAATATCTCCAGGATTCTTTAAACAGGGACAGCAACCATTTATTTTCCTGTCGGCCATTCGATGGGATGCCGCAAGAAAAGGAGGGACGGGAAGAAAGCGGGCAATGACGAAAATAAAGGGTCACTATCCCTGTTTAAGCCGTCTTGAATTGACCATGTTTTGGTTCCATATCTGAGTCGGCACACCTGAGAATCTGATTCGCGAGAAACATTGTATCGGCTCATGGGCGCATGCTCCGAATTCAATGGATGAATTCAAAATCCTTCCTGTAATACTTACATCCTTGAAGTGCTCCGCCTCAAGCCCAATTTTCTCAACGCATTTTTTCCATTCGTTTCCTGTCTTTGTCTGGATAGACGCCGATCTTGCCGAAAGGAATCGGCTTGAAGCCCTTTTCCCATGCGGGGGAGTTCTTGGGAATCCGGAAGTCGGTTTCGGGGCCGCCGATGTGCTTCATGTCTTTGGTCACGAAGTTGTCGCGGACATCGAAAAGTTCGCGCTGCGCGTGCCAGCCGATTTCGAGCCAGTCTCCGACGCAGACGTTGCGCGCGATGCGGTTGCCTTCCGGCGGCACGCCGGTGAAAGCCTCGCCGACGATGGGGTCGCCGTCAGGCGGGCCGTACCAGGCGTCGAGCGTCTTCATCTCCGGGTAGCGCCGGCGGTATAGGTCGATCGGCACGTCGGCAAGGCGTTCGCGCATGGTCTTGTCCACCATGTTGCGCCAGACGGGCGAGGTGTCGAGGCCGCGCCCATCGGCGCGGACGGCGGGATCGCAGTCCACAAAGAGGTTGTTCTCGACGAGGTGGTCGCGGCCGCCGCCGATGAACATCGCCCAGTGCACCTTGTAGAACACGTTGCCGAAGACCTCGGTTCCGCTCACGCAATCGTCCATGTAAACGCCCATCGAACCCATCCCGACCCCGCCAGTCTCGTGGATATAGTTGTGACGGATGCGGTTGCCGCGAAAGGTATAGTCGCGGCCGGTGTAAATCGCGCCGACATCGCCCGTTTCGAGCGCGATGTGGTGGATGTCGTTGAACTCGATGAGGTGGTCGTTGCCGCCGTAGAGGATGGCGCAGTGGGGGTGATCGTAGATGAGGTTGTGCGATGCGCGCAGGCCGACGCCGCTCATCAGCACTGCGGGCACATAGCACTTCGACCACCGGCCCAGCCGCACAAAGCGGCAGTTCTCCACAAAATGCCCGCCGGGCGCGAGCGTCTGCCGGTCGCCGCCGCTCATGGATACCCCGCCGTCGCCGGTATCGAGCACATCGCAACTCATGACGCCGTTGTCCGTCCCGCCGTTGATGGCCACCGCCCAGTTGCCGATGTTGCGGATCAGACAGCCGACGATGCGGTTGCCCGCGCCGCCGTTGATTACAAGCGCATTGCCCCGTGTTGCCTCCAATACGATACCGCGCAGTGTGACGTATTGGGCATCGGTGAAGGTCACGATCGGTTCTTCTAGTATGGAGAACAGGGCTTCGTCGCCATCGGCGTTTTCAGGCGGCAGAAAATAGATCATGCCGGTACGCGGATCGAGGAACCACTCCCCGGGCGCGTCGAGTTCTTCCAGCACATTCACAAAATGGAAGCGCTGTCCTTTGCGGAATCCGTAATGCCCGTGAGGCGCTGCCGTGCGGATAAAGCGGCGGTCTCGGTCCAGTTCTGCAACCTGCTCATAACTGTTCGCCCAGTCGTAGGCCCAATAGCCATGCACCCACAGGCCGCTGGGGGCCTGCCAGCGGCCGGGCCGGTCGCCCGCGTAGAAAAAGCCTTCTGTCAATGCGCCGATATTGCCGCCGTGATCGTCATCTGTGCCCGCGCCTTCCGGGAACCCCGCAATCAGTTCCCACTCGCCTTCATTGGGCCAGCGCGCCAGTGTCATCGGGCGTCCGCCGAAGAAGAGTTCGCCATGTGCGGGTGCGGTGGGCCTGCCGAATCCGCGCGATTGCAGCGAGCCGTAGTCCTCGATGCCGAGGGCGCGCAGGTCCGCTTCGAGCACCTTGTCGCGGACGCTTTCATCAAACCGCGCCAGCACGGCGGCATCCGTAACCGGACGGAATCCCGTGATGACGCGCCCGCCCAGCAATCGCGCCCGTTCGTTGCGGTAAGCCCGCCACACGATGGGCGCGCCCGGCGCGCCCGAATCCTCGGCAGTCAATTGCAGGGTTTGCGCGCGGCAATAGTCGCCGCCCCGCAGCCAGACCGTCAGGCCGCCCTTGGGCAGTGCACCGGCCCGTTTCATTTCGCGGACAGCGTCCCGCGCGCGTTCCAGCGTAGCGAATGGTTTTCGCTTTGTGCCCGGATTGCCGTCCGAACCGTCGGGCGACACATACACGTCGGCCCGCGCCGCAACGCCGCATAGCGCCAACGACAGGAGTCCCACCACGGCGCGCCGCATCAACAAACATTTCCGGATGATCATGACTTGACTCCTTCTCAGGCGTTGATCGTTTCCCCATCCGCCCGGCATCGCCGCGCGACGCTTTGTGGCGGAGACGACTTGAAAACCTCCGGTGCAGTATATCGCAGGCGTGCGAGAGGCGACAAAGCGGCGAGGACTACAAGGAAAAGGATACAGAGGACAGATGCGACATCGCGGTCAAACAGACAACAAAACGCCTTTCTTGAGCCTCGTTTGAGCCTCATTGCACCGCTCCTGTGGTGCAGCGCGCTGCGCGCAGTTCCGGCGCTCCGCGCCAGCGCCCGCGGAACAACACGGGGACGAAACGCGGCGCGGGAGCGCCGCAGCGCTGCGTGACACCGCAGGAGCGGTGTGCCACGAGGCGAATCTGTGCAGGAGTGGTGCTGCGAAGCGAATCTACGCATGCGCGGCGTGACGAGGCGCGTCCGGCATGGGGAGATATGTGTCACGTAGGGCTGTTGGGTGGATCAGCGTATGCCCCAGAGAGCGACGCGCCAGTCATCCCAAATCACGGTGTCGCCGGGTTGGACTTCTGGGGAAGCAGAGACGGCGAGCCTGACGAAGGTGGGGTGGAGGGTGCGCGCGGCGAGAAAGTTGCCGTGGAACTCGCGGAAGCCTTTGCCCGGGGTAATGCGGCAGACTTGCGTATTCAGCACGAGTTGTTGGGGTTCTTCTCCGGGCGGGTGGATGGTCTGAATCGCGGCGATGTAAAAGGTGGCGTTGGACAGGTTGCGTGCGCGGACAAAAACGTCGTATTCGCACCCGCCCTGGATATTATCCACCTGCACCCGGAAGGACTCGCCCGGATCGGCGAAGGCGTCTATCTCCAGCCATTGCTGGCGCACGGCGACAGCCCCGCCTGAAACCAATGCCGTCTCCCTTGTAATGGTGCTGTGTTGTAACGGGGGCGATGCGCCTTCCGGGGCGGGGGCGTTTTCCGGCCATTGTTCAAAGCCCCCGTTGGGCAGCAGATTTCGTCGAAAAGCGAGCCAGGATCGCGCCATGGCTGGAACAAAATCGGGCCGACGGCGCAGAAAACGCCCCGCATCGCGCCATTCCTGCGGCAATGTCAGCATCAGCATGGCGGGCAGCGTGTGAAAATCAGCGGCTTTATACACGTTTTTGACCCGGCCCGCGTAAGGTTTCGGCACCTGGAATCCAATGAAACGGCGTTCTTTGAGAAAATAGTCCGGCGGCGCGTTGTAAACGGGAAAGAAAAGCCTCACCGCTGCTTCGCCCATCTTATGCCTGGACGGAAGAAAGTAGTAATACGAAAAATCGTTTTCCGACCTCGATGCGCTGTATTCAAAGAAGATGGGGATGGGATGATCGGCGGGTTCAAGTTCCAACACGAGCATGCCGGTCTGCACCTGCACGGCGGCCTCCGTCGGGGTCAGCCGCTCCGCATCAAGAAATCCCTTGGGAATGAATCGGGCATAGTTGCGCTCCTGCATTTCCACCTCTAGCGGCGTCAGCGGCGTCTCCGCGTAAGCGCGATAGATTTTCCCGGTTTGTATGTATTGGTAGATGCCGCATCCGGCGTAGGGGAGCGCGCCGCCGATAAGCGCGATGGCGGCAAATGCCGCGAATCGTTTGGCGAAGGCGCCCCACCATGCGCGTGGCGACACGACAAGCGCCAGCGCTTGCGCCGCATGGGCCGGGCGCAACAACCACAGGATGGCGGCGACCGCCTGATGGACGAAGAAACCCAGCACCCACCAGAACAACGGCTCCATGTGAAAATAATGGCGCAGGGCGAATTGCAGCGAGGTCATCCCGGCGAAGAACAGGCCCGCAGAGGTCGCGGCCAGCGCCAGGCGCACGTTTCGCATGCTAATCAGGAGTATGGCCGCCACCGCCAGCCAGGCCCCATATCCCGCGAGGCGACCGAAAACCTGCCAGCGAAAAGCAATGCTGCGCCGCAAGAATGCATTGCCCGGGTCAACCGGCGCAAAGGAGTCCAACGCAAAGCCGCCATAGTCCAGAATCCGCGCGGGCGCGGCCAGCCACCTCGTAAGGAAATCCGCCGGGAAATGCCGGAGATAGATTTCCACTAAATAGGCGCGGCTCATCGCGTCATACTCCGGGCTGACATAGGCGCGCAGTTGTGTCGTGTATCCTTTCTCATACATGGCGAAACTGGACACGATATTATGTGTATATTCATCGCGGTACATATAGCCCAGGCTGTACGGCGCGTCGCCGAGACCCATGTTCCGGTGGAACACGTCCACCAGTCCCTGGTTGATGTGATGAAAACTATCCGCCGCCTCTTTGTTCATCGCCTTGAAAATTGGATAGGCCGGTCCCGCGAAACACGCGATCATCAGGGCCACGGCGGCAGGGCGCAACCACCAGGTGCGGCGAAGACCGCCGGGCATAAAGAAAAAAATCAGAATGGCGCAGGCGGGGACGCATACCAGCAAATCCTGCCGGAACCCAAGACCAATCCCCAGCAAAACGCCCAAACCCGCTGCTGCAGGCAGCGTCCGCAACGGCGTATGACCGTTTTTCACAATCCATCCTGTGATTGCCAGCGCGCCCAGGATAAACGGCGCCTTGTTGAAATCGCGGACCTGGGAAAGCATGTGCAGAAAGCCCGGCGAACACAGAATGAGCAGCGCCGCTGCGAAAGCAAACGCACGCCCCATGCCCAGCCGGAATATGCCATAAGCCGCGATGGCGGCAAACCCGAAAAGGACGCCCTGCAGCGTTGCCAGCGCGTACCATGACACCCCAAGGACCCGCCACCAGGCCCCAATGAGATACATCGCATAGCGATGATTCTCCTGAAACGCCGTCAGCGGTTCCGTGAAAATCACCGGCGGCAGCCGGTCCAAGTCCAGTTCAAGGTCTTTGCCCTCAAGAAAATCCCTGATGGCCGGCGCGCGATTGAGTATCGGATTGACAAAGCCGTGGCCGAGTCCAATCATCACCGCCGGGCCATGATACTGCTGGTAGAAATCGAAACGCGGACTGTACGTGATCAAATAGGTGACGCCAATCGCCTGGGCCAGGAAAAAGATCACCGCCCCCAGCGTCAGGTCCAGCCACCACAATCGCCCCAAACGCTTCCCCGTCGCTTTCTCCAGCCGCGCATTTTCATCAGGTAACGGAAACGGATATTGCCCCATATGCAATGGTTCCCCAGACTCTTACCGCGGCATTTGCGAAATGGGCGTTTCAAACCCCAATTCCATCAGAAATCCCAGATATTTCCTGCTCTTAAACGCAAAAATCGTCCCTTTCGCAAATGCCTCTTACCCAATCGCTCCGCGCACCATACGTCAGCGCTTTCCTACTATGACACAATGTATTATGCCGTGCAATATGGCGAACCACGCCTTCACGCCCACGTATGATCAATTCGCCGTAAGATAGAATTTATCACGCAAGTTCTTTTAATGAACGTCTTGACATCAGCGGCTGTGCGCGGCGTTGTTCGCTGCGCCACCTGTTAGACACCCGTCCTTGCGTTCGCGAATTGCATGAGCACATCTCTGATCGCGGCAGGGTGTTGCACCACTGACCAGCGCCAACACCCAAAGCCGCCGTGCGTATTCACAGATCGTATCCATTCTTCCAGATAACGCTGCTTCACCCCGTCCTCTTCCGTAAACTGGCCCTTGGTCTCCAGCACGAGGTAATCGCCGTTGCTGAGGCGCACCAAGAAATCGGGGCGATACTTCCGCACTACCCCGCGGTAGATGTAGCGCACTTCAAACCCCAGATGATCGTTCTTGGCCCAGGCCGCCACCGCACCGTCATTGTCAAGCACGAAGGCATCGGACGCCTCCCATGCACTGTCATAGACGCAAACGTTGATATGCGACTTGCTCGTGCGAGCGCAGGGTTTTCCAGTGTACCAGGCGTGCATCTCGCCGGTGGAGCGGATGGGGTGGTCGCGGTCGAAGACCGGTTCGAGCCGCTCGCTGTTTTCCTGGCGCACGCCGTCCCAAACATGCTGAATGACGCGGCTCATGTTGAGGGTGATGATGAGCCGGCGGCGCAGGTCGTCCCGGGAAAATAGCGCCGGGGTGATCGAGATGCGATCGGAGCGCATGAACTGCTCCACAAGGCGGATGAGTTGGGCCAGCAGCACCTCGCGGCTGTCCCGCCAGGCACTTTTCATCTGGGCAAAGACATCGCGCGCCGTCTCAAAGATGATGCGCTGGGTACGGAATTGCTGCGCCAGGCGTTCCAGTTCGATGCGCCCCACTTTGGTCACATCCGGTTTGCCTTCCAGGATGGGCGCCAGTTCGGCAATTTGGGCGGTCTTGGCGGCGTCCAGTTCCAACGGCGGCAGAGACGGCCAATCTACTGTCAGCACGGGCTGAAAGACGTGTTCGATCCGCACCACGTTCGGCCAGCGGATTTCATAGGCGGCTTTGGCCGGGTCCACCTGCACCAGCGTCTTCGGGGCCGGCGGCGGGGGCGGGCCGCTTTCGGTGCTTTCGTGCGGGAGAAAAGTGAACGGCACGCCAAAGATGTTGACGTATTCCGGCTCGAACAGGCCGGTTGCGGGATTGACCTCGTAGGAGGTGCGCCGCAGGCCGCGCCCTACTACCTGCTCGCATAACAACTGCGAGGTAAACGCGCGCAGCCCCATGATGTGCGTCACCGTCTTGGTGTCCCAGCCTTCGGAGAGCATCCCAACTGAAATGACGTTTTGAATCTGCTCGCCGGGCTGCCCTGCCTTGCCGACCGTATCCACCATTTGGCGCAGGTGTTCGGCCTGTTGGGCTTTGGTCAGTTTACGCTGCGTCGGCGTCGTTTCCTCGTCCGGCTCTTCTTCCACAGATTCTTCGCTCTCTACCGGCACAGTTGGCTCTTCCAGAGCCTCGGCTTCGGCCAGCACCTTGGAATCGATGTGCAAGATGCGCGCCCCGTCGCATAATTCCTCAATCTGGATGCGCTTTGAGTCGAAGGCGTATTTGACGCGCGCTGCGGTCTCGGTGCGGTTGCAGACGGTGATCATGACCGGCGGGGTGGCCAGCCCGGCCGCCTGCCAGGCCTTAAGCGTCTCGCGCCAGTCGAAGCCAAGCAGGTAGTAGGCGTTCAGCACCAGGTCGGGCAGGGGTTCGGCCGGCACGGCGCGGCGGTTCAGGTCGTCTTTCACTTCGGGATCGTTGTAGATGTGGTAGAGACGCGAGCGGTAGGTCTTGGCGTCCGGCACGGCATCGTCGCGGATGACTACGCGCGGGGTCTTGACCAGACCCGATTCGATGGCGTCGTTCAACCCAAAGTCGCTGACGATCCAGCCGAAGAGGGCCTCTTCGCCGCTCTTGCCGCCGGAAGGGGCGAAGGGCGTGGCGGAAAAGTCGTAGCATTTGAGCAGGCCGCGTGAACGGTGCAGGCGGTCGAGGCCGCCGATCCAGACCGTGGCTTCTTCGGCGCTGTCTTTCAGGTCGCGCTGACGCAGGTACTTGCCGACTGCCTCGGGGTTGACGCGCCACGCGTGATGCGCTTCGTCATTGATGACCAGAATGTTACTCGCATTGGCCATCTCGCCCAGCACCTCGCGCGTGTAGGCCTCATCGCTTTTGACGCCGCGCTTGTCCACGCTTTTGCGCTTTTTGATTTGCTCTACGCTTTCCCAGGCCAGGGCGTGCCAGTTGCGCACCAGGACGCGCCCCTGGCGCAGTTTGTCGAGCAGCGCCGAGGGGACGATGTCGAAGGCTTCGTAGTAATTGCCCTCCGCTGCCGGGTAGAGCACCTCGAGCCGCTTCTTGACCGTCAGCCCCGGCGCGATGACCAGCACGTTCTTGGCAAAGCGCGCATCCTGCGGGTTGGCGACCTTGTTGAGCACCTGCCAGGCGATGACCATGGCCATCACAATCGTCTTGCCGCTGCCGGTGGCCATTTTGCAGCATTGACGGACATAGGCGCCGCCGTCGCCGGGGATTTCGAGGCCGACGCGCTCGGCCGGGGCGGCTTCGGTCAGCCAGATGAGCGTTTCGACCGCCTCCAGTTGGCAGAAGAAGAAGCGCCGCCGGTCGAAGGCCTCGGGGTCCTGCCAGTGTTCCAGCAAACGCTTGGTGAGACTGGTGACGCCCGGATAGCCCGCCTGACGCCAGGCTTTGAGGCGCGGCCGGATTTGATTGACCAGCGGA
>CALEDJ010000016.1 GCA_937951485.1 uncultured bacterium | reverse complement strand
GAGAAGGGGACCTCACCCGCGGGGAGCTCGTCGAGGAGCGGGCCCGAGCCGGCGCGACTCTCGTCCCGCACCGCGCACCACTGCGCGTCGGGGTGGAGCGCGCCGTAGAGCAAGGGGTAGGCGTACCAGCCGTGCTCGACGGCGAGTGCCGGTCCCCTGCCGAAGGCGAGGGCGAGGGCGAGGGCGAAGGCGAGGGCGAGGGCGAAGGGGAAGGCGAAGGCGAAGGGGAAGGCGAAGGCGAAGGTGAAGGCGAGGGCGAAGGTGAAGGCGAGGGCGAAGGGGAAGGCGAGGGCGAAGAGGAATACCACGATGCCGACCAGAACCACGATAACGTGATCAGCCTTTCAGAAGTGCTGCGGATTATCCAGTTCTATAACTCCGGCGGCTACCATTGCGCCATTCCGCCGGAAAACACGGAAGACGGGTATGTGCCCGGTCCGAATCCATCGCAACAGGATTGTGTCCCGCACGCGAGCGATTACAACCCGCAGAACTGGATGATCAGTCTGTCAGAGGTGCTTCGGGTGATCCAGTTCTACAATTCCGGCGGGTATTACCATTGTCCCGGGGAAGACCCGCCGACGGAAGACGGGTTCTGTCCTGGACCGCCGCCAGGTGCATGAATCTTCCGTGACATAAGCGTGGAGGCCGTCTTCGGGTGGCCATTTCAAGCGGCCGTGATTTCGGTTTTCACGTCCGCAGGCAATGGTACACCGTCGTTAATGAAAACAGGGATCGCCGCCGGGATCATCACGGTGTGTTCCCGTTTTCCCGGGACGCCTTTCGTGTCTGCCGGCGAATGACTCCGGCTTCGGGGCAATCATCCGTAGGTTTCAAACAGGCGGCCCCAGGGCGTCTCGAGCCACTCGCGCACGCGCGGCATCCCCTTCACACGGTACCAGAAATAATCGTGATAGAGATAGGACCCCAGGATGAAAATGTTGACGATGGGAGTGTGGAAAAACAGTTTCTGAATGGGGCGCATCGGCCCGAACCACATGGTGTGACCGACGTGGCTGGCGAAGGTGGAGCCGACCGAGAAACCGAAGTGTTCGTTGCGGATGTCCTCGCCGACCACTTCTATCTCCTCAAACTTGCCCACGCCCAGCCCCAGTTCGTGTGCAAGCCACACGCATTTGACGGCATGCGGGTCCAGTCCCATCAGGTGCGTGGAGACGCAGTCAATCGCGACGGAGTCTGCGCTGGCAAGAATATAGTCCTTCTGAACGGGAACCATGCATCTCGGTCCCGGGCCGTTGCCGCAGGTGGTGCCGTCCATCACGGCGAAGATGCCGGTATGGATTTCCTGCTGGATGGCCAGCAGGTCGCACAGTGTTTCATGGATCACCGAATGCGTATAGTGCCGTCTGGTATTCAACAGGCCCCCGAAGGCGTTTTTCATCGCGCCGGTCATGGTCGTGTAGATGTGGCATTTCACCGTCGGCAGATGCACGATGCTTTTTCCGAAGAAATAATCCGGAATCATGATGCCTTCCGGAAAGATGCTATCCAGCGCCTGCATCTTCGCCTTCGGTTCGTAGCGAATCCACTTCATGTCGTTCGGTTCGTAGTTCATCAACTCCCGGATGCCATAGCGGGCATAGACCTTGTCCAGCCGGTTGAGGCGCTGGCCCTTCGGCGCGTTGATGACCACCGTTTCGTTGTGCACCGCCGAGATGTCCCGGTAGCCGTTGTCCTGGAGGTACTGGATGACGGCTTCCAACTGCCACGGCGTCGTGTTCGCCCCGGGAAACATGTAATGCCAGGAGATGTTGTCCTTGAGAATGACCGGCTTGTCTCTGGGGATATGTTTGGTGAACTCAGCCATATCCAGCAGCCGCTTATAATCCGCGATCACCGTCTCCGGCGTGGTTTTCAAGACCGCAACTTTGCTCATGTTGTTGATACTCCCGAACATCGGCAGGCTGAAGCCTGTACTCCGGAACTTTGCGCAAGCCAGTATATGTTCCACAGAGGAAACAACACAAATGCCCGGGATTACTCCGTGACAGGGAAGGCGCTGTCGCGCCGGGTCGGCCAGAGGGGAAAATTACAGAAACTTTCGGCGGCGGAAGTAGGTGTACATGCAGACGCCGGTAATCACCATCAGCGCGCAGACGAACACGGTGGTCCACGGGCTTTCGATGGACGGGACCAGGATGATGTTCATGCCGTAGAAGCCCGTGATCAGCGCGAGGGGGAGCAGGAAGGTGGAAAACAGGGTCAGGGTGCGCATGAGCGCATTGGTGCGTTCGGCCAGTTGCGCGAAATAGTTGTCGTGGACGGCGTGGGTGGCTTCACGCAGCCCTTCTATCACCTCCAACGCCAGCGACACATGGTCCGTCACGTGCCGGAATTGAAATTCCAGATCAATAGAAAGATGCCGGTACATCCCTTGCGCGAAGGGACGCAACGCCTCGCGCAGTGAACTGAGGTAGCGGCGGAACGCAATGAGATCGCGGCGCAGTTGCGAGAGATCGCCCAGAATGTTCGAGTCAATTTCCCCGGCGAGCGATCGCTCCTCCACGGCATCCATGGCGTCTTCGTAATTTTCCGCCGTCAGCACGCAGTCGTCCACAATGCCGTCAATAATCATATAGAGCAGGGAATCCAGTCCGCGCTGGAAGGCCGCACCAGGATTGGCGGCGCAGCGCCGGTGAACCGGGTCCAGCGCGCGGACCGGCTCCGGGTGCACCGTCACCATGCGCTTCGGACTATAGAACACTCCCACCTTGTTCGGGGAAAATGCCGTCGTCCCCTCTGAAACAGCAGGATCATACATCAATAGAAAAATGTGGTCATCGTATTCGTCAATGCGGGGGCGCTGTCGTCCCTCGAAACAGTCCTCGATGGCCGGGCGCTCGATGCCCATGCGTTCCCCCAGCGTTTCCAACGCGGCCCGCTCATCCCCCGCCACATCCACCCACATCGAGACCCCGCCGGCGGCCCATACGTCCGCGATCGCCGAGGCGTCCCGGAGGATTTCCGAATTGCCGGCATCGTGCAGGATGTAAGCGGTAATCATGCCGCGGATTCTACTCCAGCCCCTGTCTGTTCGACAAGGAAGCAAGGTTCCGGTCGGATGCGGGAATCCGGCGCATATGGGGAACGGCATACCGGCAAGGAGTTTGCGCCCACTGCACGAATTCGAGGATATTGCCGTCCGGGTCCGCCAGGTAGCACCAGCGCACCTGACCGGGGATTTCGAGCGGGCCTTTGACAAGCGGAATGCCGTCGCGCCGGAGTTGTTGCAGCAGGGCGTCGAGGTCTTTGACGCCGATGGCGACATGCGGGCAGTTGGAATCGCGGCGCGGGAGGGGGGTGAAGGGCTTGGGCCGATTATCGGGGTCAAGGCTTTGCAGCAGTTCGAGGTTGCCGCCCTCCATTTCGAGAAAAGCGAAGGCTTCGTGGTGCGATTCGTCCACCTGCCGGAATTGCAGGCGCAGGCCTATCTTTTGTGTGTAGAAGGCGATGGCGGCGTCCAGGTCGGCGACTTCCAGCGCGACGTGGTCAAGGCGAAGCATTTCCGTCAAGGTCGTGTCCTTCTCATACCCCGAACCGGGCGCGTTCGGCGGGCAGCCATCTGGTCAGCAAATCATTGCAGTTGATCACTTTGGCCGCGAGGTCGAGCGGCACATAGAAATAATGGTTCGAGGCTTCGAAGCCGATGCGCGAATCGCGCCGCTGGAGGGCGTAGAGGCGGATGGCGAGTTCGCGTTCGCTCTGAAGCGCGGTTTCCAGTGCGGCGATGTGTTCCGCCGCCTGAGGGGCGTCGTCGCACGCGGCCAGCGCGTTGCGCGCAAGGACGAAGCGCGATTGGTTGGCGACGCTGCGGAAGTGGATGGCGCACGCCTCGGCGATGGTGATTTCGCTGTCGAGCGCCATGCGTTGTTCAGCGGATGCTTCCGCACCCTCAGCGGCGCGCTGCAATGCGACGATGGCCGCATCGAAGCCGTCGGCCATTTTCTCGAACTGCGCGATAAACACCTCCGGCGGATAGACGGTACGCCAGCCGTCGAGGCCGTCGTAAGGGAACCCGACCATGGTGGGCGCGTAGCCCGTGGGGTGTTCCCAGAGCGGGTTGGCGGGGCCGACGTGCTGCGGCCCGCTGTACACCACGCCGATATGGTAGGGATATTCCGTGAAAGCGGCGCTGAACGCCTGCCATGCCGCGACCGCCGCCGGAGCCAGCGCCTCGCCGAAGCGCCGCGCGGCGACGCGCCGCAATACGACGTCCACCTCCTGTTCCTCGGGCCGCCCCATTTCCGCGAAAACCTCCAGATTCGGCGATGGATAGCCGCCGAGCGTCCAACTCAGCATCAATCCCTCGACATGTGCGGTGCGCAGGTTGGCGGCGTGTCGGGCCGCGAGCGCGACCACAGGGATATAGGGTACCGCCGCCAACTCCCAGGTGTTGTTGGTCTGCACTTTGGCCATCGTCTTCAGGCCGCGCGCGCGGGCCAGCGCCCAGTGGCGCGTGGCGCGCGGGCCGGGCCCGACCGCCGACAACGAGTATTCCCCGACTTCCGTACGCACGCCGCCACGCTCGACCGGCAGGCTCCATTCGCTGACGCTCTGCAATGCGACATCTTGCGGCAATCCCGCAATGATGCCCTCCACCCATTCATCGCGCCAGCCCCAGTCCCACGCGATAAGTCCGGCCGGGTGATTCGCTTCGGCGATGCCTTCGCGGAGGACGGCGTGGAGTTCGGCGATCACCTCTTCGGGGGAACGGTCTTTGCAACGGGGACATTCCATGCCCCGGTGATGCGACCAGCAGTTGGTCAGGTTTTCCGAGGCGCTGATGGTGAAGAAGCCCGCGAGGTCCGGCGCGGCCCGACAGATGCCCGCCACGGCCCCGCGCAGATAATCGCGCACTGCGGGGTTGCTCGTGCACATCGCCGCGTGATCGCCTTCCACCACGCCGCGCAGTTCCTCGCGCCCCTCGAAGAACGACAACGGCATTGCGCGCGGCTCGTTGAGGTAAAGGTACAGGCCAAGACCATGCCGGCGCATGCGCGCCGCCAGCCGCGCCAGGGCATCCAGGCGCTCCGCATGCCGCGCGCTGCGCGCCGCATCCCAGGGAAACGCAACCAGCGTATAGAGCACCGCCTGCACCCAGACGCCATCCACCCCGGCGTCCGCCAGTCGCGCCAGGTAGCCGTCCGGGAAGGATTCCGCCTTCGTCTGCAGAAACGGGTCGCCGTAGATGGCGAAATACGACGGACAGAAACGCGGCGCAAAGCGGCTTTCCCAGGTGCGCGGCGGATGTTCCGGCGGCGCGGACAGCCGTGCCACAAACCCAAAGAGCGGATCCGGTCCGGCCGCCAGGCCGTCGGGGAACGCTTCGTGGATTGCCGCGCCGACGGCTTCGGCGCGGCGCAGGGTCTCCTCCGATTCAGTCGCATAGCGGAGGGGGGCGCATGCGGGCTTGTGGCTGCCGAGTTTGATAAACAGAAAATCATCTTCGCGGAGGGTGTAGGCGAGTTCGTCCGCGCTCCAGCCCAACAGGGCAAGGAGTTGCTCGTAAGGAAGCAGGTGCCAGTTGCGCCGGATGACGGTGATGTAGGACCGCAGCCATTGTTCCTCGGACACCGCAGGGGGATCGGCCAGTCCCATGCGCCGCCCGATGGCGTGAATCTGTTCCGGCGTCGCGCCGACACACGCCGCCATGCGCTCCATCGGAACCAGTTCCCAGTTCAGCCACACGAAGGCGTGCAGCCGGTCCGGAAAATGCGGGAAGGACACCGGCGCGGGCGCATTGCCCGCCGGAAGTTCCGCCGCCGTCAACAACATCATGACCACTACCGTTCCTGACATTGCGTCACCCTCCTTGCGCCGAGCAAAAGCCTTCAGTCAAATCTGCACGGCGCTCCCTTTGGACTGCGTGAGCAAGTCCGCGCCGGCCAAAGCGTGCGACGAGACTGGAAGCCTCGTCTACTCTTGCATTCATGCACCGTGTCATAATACGCACAAGCGCGCCGTGACGCCAACTTCGACTGCGCATGGGAGGGCACTGCGATGGAAGTCCGCATGGAATACCTGATGCCGCGCGAACTGGATGCCGCATTGGCGGCATGTCCGACGGTTTTCCTGCCGATGGGTACGATCGAATGGCATGGGCTGCACAATGTGACGGGCGTGGACGCCGTGAAGGCGCATGCGCTGTGCGTGCGCGCCGCCGAAATGGGGCGCGGCGTCGTGCATCCGCCGATTTTCGGGGGGGTGGGCGGCCTGGATGAACCGCACACCTTCATTTTCGATCCTGAAAATGCGCGCGAATCGCGGTATTTGCGTCCCTGGCTGGAGCAATGGTGCCGCGAGGCGCGGCGGAACGGGTTCAAGGCGATTATCCTGCTGACAGGACATTACGGGGCGGCCCAGCAGATCCTCGTGCGCGACACGGCGGTGCGCATGACCCGCCTGCTGGAAATCCCCGTGCTCGGCACGCCGGAATACTTCCTCGCGTTGGATGAAAATTATTACGGCGACCATGCCGCGTTCTTTGAGACCTCCCTTATGATGCACCTGTTTCCCGGCAAGGTGGACCTGGATCGCCTCGGCGAGGAGCCGCACCAGGGCGTGGGCGGCCGAGACCCGAAGCGCTTCGCCAACGCCGGGGACGGCAAGCGCATTTGTGACGCGATCATCCGGCGGCTGGCGATCCTGGCGCGCGACATGCCGGAGTGGGACGCCGGCACCCGCGCGCGATTTCTGCTGGCCGAGGAGGCGCTGGTCAGGCGCCAGACCGATCTCGCCGCTCCTGGACAGGCGATATGGACCGCATGGCGGAACATCGCTTCCGGCGCCTTCAATGCCTACCCGGAACATCTTTGCGCGGGGCGCTTCGAAGAGATTGCGACGCTGACCGAAGTGCTGTGAAATCGCGCCGCGATTCGCGAAAAAAGGCGTTTTTATGGTAGAGTGGCACGCTTTTTCGGGTTGTATGGTTGCTTCTGCGCGCAATGTCGGACAGTGCAGGGAATAGGGTGACATGGACGAATCAATGACGATATCCCCCGCGGATTTGTCGCAGGGGGCGGCGTGCGGCGTAGCGTCCAATACGGCGGGTGGCGCGGCTCCGGGCGTGATTCGAAAACCCCGGCTCACAGAGGTGGTGGCGCTGAAGGCGATGCTGGACGCGGCGGCGGCGGCGGGACAGGTGTTGCCCCGGGCCTTGCCGGAACTTTATGAGAACGTGCGGGATTTCTATGTCTATGTGGATGATCAGGGGTTGGGCGGCTGCGTGGCGCTTCACATAGACATGATAGACCTGGCGGAGGTGCGGTCGCTGGTGGTGCGGGAGGATTTGCGCGGCCGGGGCATCGGCGAGCGGCTGGTGGCGGAGGTGATCGAAGAAGCGCGCCGCATGGAGATCGCGCGGGTCTATGCGTTGACGCGGGTGCCGGTTTTCTTCGAGCGCAGCGGTTTCCGCATGGTGGACAAGACGGAACTGCCCTACAAGGTCTTCAAAGATTGCAGCCGTTGTCGTCTTTTTCCGGGCTGTGACGAAATAGCGATGGTGTGCGATCTGCCGCCGCCCGACGCGGCGAAAAGAGAGGAACCAGGCGGATGAGTTTGCAGGGATGCATCGGATTTTTGGGCTACGGCAATATGGGATCGGCCATTCTGGAGGGTTTGCTCGGCAGGGGGGTGATTCGCGCAGACCAGGCGATGGCATACGACCCGGACCCCGACCGCGCGCGCGCGGCGGAGCAACTCGGCGCGCGCATCGCGCCGTCAGCCGGGGCGCTGGCGGCCGCCGCCGACACCCTGGTTCTCGCGGTGAAGCCGCAGATCATGGACCCCGCGCTGCATGGCCTTGCGGAAGTGCGCAAGCCGACGGGGTTGGTGATCTCCATCATGGCGGGCATTTCCATTGCGCGTCTTCAAACCCGACTGGGAAACGGCGCGCGGATAGTGCGGGTCATGCCCAATACCCCGGCGCTGGTTTTGGCCGGCGCTGCGGGCATCGCGCCGGGTCCCGGCTGCACCGATGCCGACGCGGAAACGGCGCGGCAAATCTTCGATGCGGTCGGCGTCACGGAGATGGTGGACGAATGCGATTTGGATGCCGTGACTGCGCTTAGCGGAAGCGGCCCGGCGTATTTCTTCTATCTGGTGGAATGCCTGGTGAACGCCGCCGTCGCGGAAGGGCTGGCTCCAGACGCCGCATCGCGCCTGGCGGCGCAGACGCTTTACGGCGCGGGCGTGCTGTTGCGCGAAAGCCGTGAGAGCGCCGCGACCTTGCGCGAGCGGGTAAGTTCCAAAGGCGGCACCACCGAAGCGGCGTTGCGGCGGCTGTACGAGGGCGGCTTCGAGAATCTGGTACGCGAGGCGGTGCAGGCGGCGGCGGCGCGGTCGCGTGAACTCGGCGCATGACGCGATGAATAGCGCCGCCTGCGGCGCGTCTGGTTTGGGAGAAGCACACATGCGAAAGGATCGGGTCGTGTCGGAAGTGTTCGGTGAAGAATCCGCCATCACCCCGAGCGATCTCTACAATACCGAGTTTCACACGCAGGTCGTCGGCGGTTATGACAAGGCGGAGGTGGACGCGTTCCTGGAGCGCGTGGGCGATGTCTTGGAGTCGCTCGTTCGACAGGTGCGCGACCTGAAGGCGCAGGCGGAGTCGCAAAAAGAGGAAATCGAAGCCCTGCGCGAGATGGAAAGCAGTCTGCGCGATGCGCTGGTGACGGCGCAGAAGTTCAGCGAGGAAACGTTGGCCGCCGCCAAGCGCCAGGCAGCGGCCATCCTGGAGGAAGCGCGACTGGCTCGCGCGCGCGCGGAACACGCCGCGAGCGAACTGCCCAAAGCCCTGCAGGCGGAGATTGCGGCGCTGCAAGCCGCGCGCGACCGGCTCCGCGATGACCTTGCGGCGATGCTCAAGGCGCATGCCGCGCTGGTGGCGAAAATCCCCCGCGCCGAACACAAGGCGGCGCCCCGTCCCGCCGCCGCGGGCGATTTTGTGCCGGAACCGGCGCGGCCCGCCGGGAAGATTGAGATCGAACGCGAGCCGCCGTGGCTGGACCAGCCCGAAGGAGAGGGTGACCCAACGGAAGGGGAGGTCATGAGATGATCGGTGCGCTGATCCTCGTTGCAGTCCTCTGCGCGGCGGATGCGCCGGAGGCGCCCGACGCCGCCTTCGACCAATTCTTCGCCGAGTTTAAGGCGAAGCGCGACGGCATTGAATCGCTGGAGGCGAAATTCACGCAGAAAACCATTGTGCCGGATGAAACGCTGGACACCGATGGGTCCATCTTCTACGCCAGGCCGCGCCGCATCCTTCTGCGCACCGAAGACCCGGACCGCAGCACGATGGTGGACGGACGTCTGATCCTGGAATACGAGCCGGCAATCAAACAACTGGTCATTTATGATCTCGGCGACAACCCGCGCGCCGATGTCTTCTTCCTGGGATTTGACGACGACACCGAGGCGCTCCAACGTGATTATGACGTGCATCTCTTCACCACGCCCGATGAGACGGCAGGCAGGCGCGGCATCCTGCTCCGGCCGAAAGACCCCGATGAGGAGGGCTTTGATTTCATTGAAGCGCGGCTCTATCTGCGCGACGCGGATTTCCTGCCCCATCGCATCCACATCCGGAACGACGAAGACTCGGAAGTCATCATCAATGTGCGCGATTACCGCATCAACATTGCGCCGGATCCTGCGCGCATGCAAATCTTCGCGCCGGAAGGCACGAAGGTCATCAAGGACGACCGCGTATTGAAGACGGTGGGGCCGGGCGGCGAACGCTACCCCGAGGCCTTGGAACAGATGGACGCCGCCACCCCTGCGCCGTCAACGCCCGTGCCGGGACCGAGCGTCACGGTGATCGAACTCGATGCGCCGCGTCCCACGGAAGCGCCCCAGCCGTGAAACGCATCGTACTGGCATCCGCTTCGCCGCGCCGCCGCGCACTGCTCGCGGCGCTGGGCATCCCCGTAGAAGTCATCCCCAGCGACGCGCCGGAATGTGACAGCGGGACGGCGCCCGCCGTGATTGTCGCGGCGAATGCACGCGCAAAGCGCGACGATGTCGCGCGGCGGCTGGATGCGCCGGCCGTGGTGATCGGCGCGGACACACTGGTCTTTCTCGACGATCATGTGCTCTCGAAGCCCGCCGATGCCGTTGAAGCGCGGGCCATGCTGCGCCGGCTCTCCGGCACCACGCACCAGGTCGTTACGGGCATCGCGGTGACGGACACCGCTACGGGCCGCAGCGTCGAAGGCGTGGAAAGCACCGATGTCACGTTCCGCCAACTGACGGACGCGGAAATCGCCAGATTCGTGGAGATTGTCAATCCGGTGGACCGCGCCGGCGCGTACACCGTGGACGGCCCCGGCAGCCTGCTGGTCGCCCGCTATGACGGCTGCTACCAGAACGTGCTCGGTCTGCCCATCGTCAAACTCGACAAACTGCTCCGGCAAATCGGCGTGAATCTCTTCGACCTCATGGACCGCCGGCGGGCCGTGTTTCTGTGAGGTCTGGCGATACGCCCTCATAAACCGTGGCGACGCCGAAGGTCATGGACCGCGCGCTCACCGCGACAAAACCCGCCGCGCGCATCTTCGCGCAGAACGCCGCGCCGTACGGGAACTGCTCGACGGTCTGATTGAGATAGCGGTAGGCGGCAAAATCGCCGGAAATCAGCCCGCCGATGCGCGGCAACACATGCCGGAAATACAGGAGATACGCCCACCGAATCAGCCGGTTCTCCGGCAATGAAAACTCCAGGATCAGCGCGCGTCCGCCCGGCCGCAGCATCCGCCGCATCTCGCGCAGCGCCGCATCCACATCCGCCACATTGCGGATGCCGAAGGCCATCGTGATCGCGTCCGCGCAGGCGTCGCCCAGCGGCAGCGCACAGGCGTCGCCGCGCACCAGGTGCAGCGGGGGTGATGCCGCCAGCCGCCGCACCTTCTCGCGCCCCAGCGCGATCATCCCCTCCGAGGGGTCCACGCCCACGCCCAGTCGCAGCGGCAGCGCGGCCTCCCGCGCCGCCAGCAACACATCCGCCGTGCCCGTCGCCAAGTCAACGATGCACAGGTCCGCGCCGCGCGGAATGCCGCGCACCACCTCGCGCCGCCACGCCTGGTCCCGACCGAAAGACAGGAGCCGGTTCAGCAGGTCGTAGCGCCGCGCAATGCGATCAAACATCCACCACACCGGATGGCGTTCGGGATGATCGTCGTTATGAGAGGCTGGCGTCATTTTCTTGAATCTGCGGCCCGTCTTGCGCGCCCAATTCCGCGCAGTCATAACTGGAGACAGCATTGTATTCATTGTCAATGCGCGAGTCACGTTTCCCTCGTGACACCGCTCCCGCGGTGTCCCGCACCAGCACGACGCTCCCGCGACGCTCCCCGCGCCACCCCCTTCCAAGGGGGACCTGCCCCGGCGTTGTCACGCACCAGCGCGACGCTCCCGCGACGCTCCCCGCGCCACCCCCTTCCAAGGGGGACCTGCCCCGGCGCTGTCACGCACCAGCGCGACGTTCCCGCGTCGCGTTTTTGACCCATACCCACAGGAAACGTCTTTGTTTTTCGGCTTGGATTTCCTTAAATACGCATTGCAGCGGGGGGCGGTGCAACGAGGGAAACCTCTATCAAAAATCTGCGCGAAACACATGGATGTCGCGTCCAAAGGACCTATTGACGGAAATTGCGAAATACGCTATTCTGGGCGCTGGGAACGGTGTCATCATGCGGGCGAACCGATGCAATGATGGGAGAGGGAAGTCATGCGGTACAGGGGTTTTACGTTGATCGAATTGCTGGTGGTCATTGCTATCATCGGTATTCTCGCGGCAATACTGTTGCCGGCGCTGGCGCGGGCGCGCGAAGCGGCGCGGCGTTCGAGTTGCCAGAACAACCTGAAACAATGGGGACTGATCTACAAGATGTACGCGAACGAGGCGCCGGGCGGGCGTTGCCCGCCGCTGGCTTCCTGGCCGTATCTGGCCATGGCGCCGCGCCCGGAGGCGGTATATCCGGAGTATCTGACGGACCCCGCCATCATCATCTGCCCATCGGACCCCAACGGAACGGTGGACCAACTCTATTGCTGCGATGCGCCAGGCGACCCCACCTGGCACAGTATTTACCTCGACAGGACCTATTACAAGGGCGAATGTTGGATTATCGCCCGAGGACACATGATGCAGGAGAGTTATGGCTATTTCGGCTGGGTCTTCGACCGCCTGGACAGCCGGCCGGCGTATGAAGCGCCGATGGGCGCGTGTGCGCCGTTGCTGGCGGCGGCGATCCAATGGGCGTTTCCCGATATGGACCCCGGCATTATCGCCCAATTGAACACCATGGTGGTGCCCATCCAGGTGGCCCAACTGCTGCAGGCGGTGTTGCCGAAATACCTGACCGACCAGCGCGGCATGATGGAGGCCGACGCCACAGTCGCCCCGCCCAACGGTAACGGCGGCGGGACCACGGTCTATCGGCTGCGCGAGGGCATCGAGCGCTTTCTCATCACGGACATCAACAACCCGGCGGCTTCCGCCGTGGCCCAGAGCAATCTGCCCATCATGTGCGATCTGATGGGTTCCGGCATCGCCGTCTCGCTCTTCAACCACGTGCCCGGCGGCAGCAACACGTTATTCTTCGATGGCCATGTCGAATTCATCCGCTATCCCGGGCGCGGCCCGCTCACCCAGGCCATGGCGAACCTGATCGGCGTGGTGGTCGGCGCATTCGACACGGTGCGCTGAATGAATCGCTCCAGACATCGTTTTTCGAACACAGGAAATGAAATTTCATGCTGAGCCGTCTGATGACGCGCCGGGAGCAGGCGTTGTTGTTTCTGCTTGCGGTGTCCATTCTGGCGGGATCAGCGACGTTGGCCTATCACGCGCGCAGGGAACAGGATCGCGCCGGGCAGACGATCATCGCAGGGAACCCTCCAACAGCGACGCCGACGCCTGCGCCCGTTGTCATGTCTGTGACCCGGCTTCCGGAAAACAACTTGGAAGCGACTGCAAACCCGCCGATTCCGCCGAAGCGCATGGCGGACCCGACAACACCGCCGCTACGGGTTGCGGTGGCCGTCACGGGGGCGGTGCGGCGACCGGGACTTTACCGGCTGGATGCCGGTGCGCGGGTGGGCGATCTGGTCGAGGCGGCGGGGGGCGCCAAGGCCGACGCGGACCTGACACGCATCGCTTTGCCGGCGCGGCTGATTGACGGCACCACGCTGACGATTCCCTGCAAAGCGGACGCATCGCGTGAGACGCGGGCGGGGTTCGCCCTCAATCCGCCGCAGTATCTCGCCGGTTCGTCGCCGCGCTGATCCGTGCGTTGCTATCGTGCCCAGACAGGGTCCAAACCCGTCCCGGTTTCCTTGAGCAGACGTTGCAGCCTTGCGTACATATTGTTGAAAACGGTTTTGATCGGTTCCGGCGCGGTGCTGCGGATGAGACTCTCCAGCGTACCGCCTTCGTGGCGTTGCAGGTACGGCCCCAGCAGGTTGTTTCTTTCTCCGGGGTCTTCCTGCAAGTCATAGAGTTCGTAGCGGTCCCAGATGCCGTGATAGACCATGAATTTGTAGCGGTCGCCGCGCACGCCCAGCACCGTCGGCGTCTGCGGGAAACTCCGCTCCCAGAAGTACTCGTACAGGAAATCCTCGCGCCACGCGATGGTATCGCCGCGCAGCAGCGGCCGGAACGAGCGCCCCTGCATCGAAGCCGGGATCGGAATGCCCGCGGCGTCCAGGATGGTCGGGGCGATGTCAATGTTCAACGCCAGTTGCGGCAGGCGGCGACCGCCCGTGAAGAGGCCCGGCCCGTGCGCGATCATCGGCACCCGGATGGACGCCTCGTACATGGTGCGCTTGTCAATCAGTCCGTGTTCGCCGAAGAGAAAGCCGTTGTCCGAGGTGAAGAGGATGAAGGTGTTCTCGAGTTGTCCCAACGCCCGTAGCGTTTCCACCACGCGCCCGACGCTGTCGTCCACCGATCGCATCGTTTCGGCGTAATCCCGGGCGAACGTGTCGAAATCGGTGCTGTTGTTATACATGCCGTCCACGCCGTGCCAACTGTGGCGCTGCCGCCGCACCCATTCCGGCTTGCCGCGATAGTTTTCTTCCGTATCCGCCATCGAATCGGGATAAAGATACTTCTTGTCCGCGTAACACCCCTTATGGCGGTCTGCGGGTCGAAACTCCGCATGCACCGCCTTGTGCGACAGATACAGGAAGAACGGTTTCTCTCGGGGCCTTTTCAGGAATTCCTCGGCGTAGTCGGTCAGCAGGTCCGCATTGTGTCCCTCATGCTTTGTCTGTACGCCGTCCACGTTGAATGTCGGGTTGAGATAGACGCCCTGTCCCCGGAACGAGACCCACCGGTTGAAGCCCGGTTGCGGCGCATCGCTGCCGCCGCCCATGTGCCACTTGCCGATGAAGGCCGTGTCATAACCCGCTTGTTGCAGCGCGACCGGAAACAGCGGCGCGTCGTCCGGGAGCGCCGTGGCATTGTCCAGCACGCCGTGGGTGTGCGCGTACATGCCGGTGAGAATCGAGGCCCGGCTCGGCGAACACAACGACGTGGTGACGAAGGCGTTTTCCAGCAGCACGCCGTTGCGCGCCAGCGCGTCCAGATGCGGTGTCTCCAGAAAGGGATGCCCCAGCAGGCCCATCGCGTCGAACCGCATATCGTCTATAAGAATAAAGACGATGTTCGGGCGCGTCTGCGCGCGCGACGCCGCCTGCGCGCCCTGCGCGCCGCGCATCGCAGCGGCTGCCGCACCACCGGCGGACAGGGCCGCCGTCCGCCGCAGAAAATCCCGTCGGGTTGTCGTCCCGCACATGTGAAGTCCCTCCCATATTCGGCATCAATTGCCATTAAGGGATCACTGTACCGAAATACGTCTCCGCAGGCAAGGCCGAACGTCAGGATTCAGACATATGGGAACCTATGCGTGTTTTCTCCCGCGGTGTTTGCGCGGATGGCGCGGCGGATGGTATGCTCTCGGATGTTGTCCTGCCCGGAGAAGCGTCGAGCATCCCCCGTTTTTGTGTCGGAGGGCGTTGTGTCGCAGGAAAAGACAGAGGCGGTGGTGCTGCGGGGGGTGGATTTCAGCGAAACAAGCCGGATTGTCACGTTTCTGACGCCTGATCGGGGTCGGATGGCGTGCATGGCCAAGGGGGTCCGGCGGCGTCACAGCGCGTTCGCAGGGGCGCTCGACACCTTCAACCGGGTGGAACTGGTGTATTATTGGAAAGACGGCCGGCAGGTGCAGGTGCTGGCGGAGGCGACGCTGCTGGACGGGTTTCCCGCGATCAAGCGGGACCCGGCGCGCGGGGTCTATGCGGGATTTCCGCTGGAACTGGCCTGCCGCACGGCGCACGAGAATGAGCCGTCGCGTGCGCCCTATGAAGCGTTGGTCTCTGGCCTGGCGGCGTTGTGCGCCTGGCCGCACGATGCGCGGACCCATGCCTGCTGGCAGGCGCTGCGCCTGATTGGCGCGGCGGGTTTTGCGCCGGAGACCGAGGTCTGCGTGCGTTGCGGCGCGACGCTGAGCGATGCGGCGGGCTTCGCGCTGGACGGCGGCCTGTGTTGTCCGGGATGCCGCCCGGACCGGCGGATTGCGCCGGCGACGCAGGCGGCGCTGCGCGCGATGAACGCGGCCACGGTGGTCTGCCCGGTGCAGGACGCGCCGAAGGAGTTGTTCCTGCTGTTGCGCGACTATGCCGCGCGGCATTTGGAGACGGATTTCCGCAGCGTTCGCGTGGCGGAGGAAATGTTCGGATAATGTCGGGAGCATGAGGCAACGGCGACGGGATATGACGAAAGAGGCATGATCATCGAGCAGCAGCGGATACGAAACTTCTGCATCATTGCGCATATTGACCACGGCAAGTCCACGCTGGCCGACAGGCTGCTGGAATATACCGGCACCGTGGACAAGCGCAATCTGAAGGAGCAGACGCTCGATACGATGGACATCGAGCGGGAACGCGGCATCACCATCAAGTCGGTGGCGGTGCAGATGCAGTACCGCGCCCTGGACGGTCAGGAATACCTGCTGCACCTGATTGACACGCCGGGCCACGTGGATTTTTCCTACGAGGTGTCGCGCAGTCTCGCGGCGTGCGAGGGCGCGCTGCTGCTGGTGGACGCCGCGCAGGGCGTGCAGGCGCAAACCCTCGCCAACGCCTACAAGGCCATCAATCAGAACCTGGAGATCATCCCCGTTATCAATAAGATTGACCTGGCCAGCGCGGATATCGAAGGAACGCGCCGGCAGATTGAAGACGTGATCGGCCTCGACGCAAGCGAGGCGGTGCTCGCCAGTGCGAAGTCGGGCATCGGCACGCAGGAGGTGTTGGAGGCGGTGGTCAGGCGCGTGCCGCCGCCGCGCGGTCGGGCCGATGCGCCGCTGCGCGCGCTCATCTTCGACGCCAAGTACAACACTTATCGCGGGGTGATCGTGTATCTGCGGGTGGTGGACGGCCGCATCCGGGTGGGGCAGCGCGTACTGCTCATGTTCACCCAGGGCAAGTATGAAGTGGCGGAGGTCGGCATTTTCACGCCCGACATGCGGCCCAGGAACGAACTCGTTACGGGCGAGGTGGGCTACCTCATCTGCAACATCAAGAACCTTGCCGACACCAGGATAGGCGATACCGTCACCGACGCGGTTCATCCCGCCGAAGAACCGCTGCCGGGATTCGAGGAAGTCAAGCCGGTGGTCTTCTGCGGGATGTATCCCGCCGCCGCCAATGATTACAACGAGTTGCGCGAGGCGCTGGAAAAACTGCAACTGAACGATTCCTCGTTCGACTTCAAGCCGGACAGTTCCGACGCGCTGGGACTGGGGTTCCGGCTCGGATTCCTCGGCCTGCTGCACATGGAAATCATTCAGGAGCGGCTGGAGCGCGAATTTGATCTCACGCTGGTCATCACGATGCCCAACGTGGCCTACCGCGTGGTGAAAACCAACGGCGAGACGATGATCATCGAAAAGGCGTCACAAATGCCGCCTTCGAATGAGATTCAGGTGTGCGAAGAACCGTACATCGAAGCGGACATCCTCTGCCCGACGGAGTATGTGAGCGCCGTCATTGAATTGTGCAAGAAGAAGCGCGGCATTCATGTGCGGGTTGACTATATTGACGCGCGCCGCTGCATGATCGTCTATCATCTGCCGCTCGCCGAAATCGTGATTGACTTCTACGACAAACTGAAGACCTGCACGCGGGGCTACGGATCGCTCGACTACACGATCATCGGCTACCGGCCCGGCGACCTGGTGAAACTCGACATCCTGCTGAATGACGAGCCGGTGGACGCTTTGTCCACCATTGTGCACCGCGATCACGCGGCCTATGTGGGCCGCGCGCTCGCCTCCAAACTTCGGAAACTCATTCCGCGCCAGCAGTTCGAGGTGGCGATCCAGGCGGCCATCGCGCGGCGCGTCATCGTGCGTGAAACCGTCAAGCCGCTGCGCAAGCACGTTACGGCGAAATGCTACGGCGGCGACATCACCCGCAAGCGGAAACTGCTGGAAAAACAGAAGGCGGGCAAGAAACGCATGAAGCAGGTCGGACTGGTCGAAGTGCCGCAGGAGGCGTTCATGGCCTTGCTCAAAGTCAACGAAGAATCGGACCGCTGAGGTGAACGATTACGAGGAACAGACCGCATCCCGCGCCGCGCCGCTGTGGATGCGCGGGGTGATTGCCATCACCGGTCCCTGGACCCGAAAGAATCTTCTCAGTTGGATCGCCCTCATCGGGCTGATCCTGTTCATCAAGGGCTGCCTTGTTGACCAGTACACCATCCCCTCCGGGTCCATGGAGGAAACGCTCCACGGCGACCCGCGCTTCTTTCGCGGCGACCGCGTTCTTGTGAACAAATGGATTTACGGGCCGCGCATCCCCTTCACCACCATCCGCCTCTGGAACTGGGCGGAGCCGAAACGGTGGGAGATCGTCGTGTTCCGGCCCATGCCGGGGACCAGTCCGCACCGCACGCTGATCAAGCGTGTTGTCGGCCTGCCGGGCGAGCATGTGCTCATTCGTGACGGGCGTATCTGCATCAACGGCGGGGTTGTCGAGCCGCCGGAAGGATTGCGCGACACGCTTCACTACACCACCAGATTGCGGCCCGAGGAAGACGATGTGCGCCGCGTATTCCTGAAATTGGCCCAGGAAAATCATCCGCTCATGGTGCTCAACCCGGCGAACGAGACCGTGCAGCAGTTGTACGCGGATATGACGCGCCTGCATCCCCTGGTGAAGCCTCTCGATCTGACCGCGTTGCCTGTCGAGACGCTTCGTGAACTCTGCGCCGATGTGTCGCCCACCAGCCTCAGCGTCGTGACCGAATTGATCATGTTCGATCAGCCGCCGCTGCGCTACGGCGTGCTGGAAGCCCCCGAATACAGCATCGTGCCGGAGGACTGCTATTTCCTGCTCGGGGACAACAGCGCGCAGAGTGTGGACAGCCGCGTCTATGGCTGGGTGGACAGGAACCATATCCTGGGGCGCACCTTCGCCGTGTGGTGGCCGTGGCATCGTCGGCGCGATTTCACCGGATTCTCCCGCACCTGGTGGGGCATGGCCCTGCTCTATGGCATCCCCGCCGCGCTCATCGGCCTCGAAATGCGCCACTTTCTCCGCGAACGCCGCCGTAAACAGTGCGCCGACGATCGAAACGATCCGTAAGAGAAGAGTTGCCGCGGGAGCGGTGTAACGAAGGAAAAAATCCTTTCCGCCTGAACCCTGTGCAACGTCATGCTTCTTCCCTGTCAGAAACCATCATGGCACGATGTCAAAATGACGCCATGCGGTGATTGATTTTGACAATACCCCCTTGTGGCAGCGCGGCCCCACAAGACGCCCGGGCGGATACGCAGAAGACCGGCCACAACGAGGGGTGTACTTTGTGTCCTTGTGGTCCTTCGTGTCCTTTTGCCTTATGCGATGGAAATCTCCAGCGCTGCGCTGGTCTTCAGGCGCACGGCGCGGGCGAGGGTGAGGGAGCCGAAGTCGTCGAGGGTCGCGGGGATGGTCTTTTTGCCGCAGCGCACGGCAGCGCGTGTTGCGCCGGCAAAACACGCCAGGTCTATCCGGCTGAGGAGGATGTCGCCGCGAAGGACTTCGATGACGGCCCGCTTGGGTGTTTGCCTGAAAACGCCCCACGCGCCGTCGATCGCCCAGAAGCAGCGGAAATTTTCCGGACGGATGCGGGGCGCGAAGCCGAGAATGCCCGCGCCCTTGTCATACGAGAATCCGGAAAGGGCGAGCAGCAGCCCGTAGGCCGACATGGCGCGCGCGTAGTGATGCCCGCATTCGAACTCATCCCAGGGGTTGCGGCGGATGCCGTCGTGCCGCGCGCGCGCGGCCTGCACGATGCGCAGCCCCTCGGCGACCATGCCCTCAAGAATGCAGTGGCTGGCGACGTGGTATTCGATACCCGTCCACACTTCATCGGAATAGGGGAAGGGCACGGCAGGGCGTCCGCCGCGCGGCCATGTGCAGAGGATCAGCCCGGCCTCGTCGTGGATGGCATAAACCCGCTGCGCGTTGGCGTGCTCGCGCAGGTGGGCGCGCCAGTTGTATTTGACGATGGACTTGAGCGCGCGGCGGACCTGCGCCGGGTCAAGCACATCGCCCAGCCCGGCCACGCGCGCGATCCATTGTCCGAGCAACTGGTCGGCCAGGCATCCATCGCCGAACTGGTATCGGGGCGTCTTTTCAGGGTCATGACGCTGCACATAATACTCGCCGTTGAACAGGTGCTCCTCGACCCATGCGCGGCCGTTCGCCGACACGGCGCGATATTCCTCCGCCCTGTCTGATTCGCCGAGGTGCGCGGCGATTTCCGCGCCGGCGGCGAGCGCGCCGAGATAGCATCCCGCCATGAGCGGGTTCGGTCCATGAAACTCGATGTCGTAGGTGTTGTGCTGGATGCCGGTCATCACGCCCGACTTGTCCGGGTCCCACTGCGCCCATGCATATTCCAGCGCCTGTTTGATGCGCGGCCATAAGTGGCGAATCCACGCATCGTCGCCGCTGATTTTCCAGTCGCGATAGGCTTTGATAATGCCGCCCATCTGCCCGTCGGCGCACGGCAGGAAATTGTCCGGCGGCGACCCCAGCGGCAGTTGCAGGCGAAAGCCCATGCTGCCGTCCGGTCGCAGGTTATATGCGTAGTCCGCCTCGCGCATGGACCGCTCCAGCGCGGGAAATAGGAACGGCAGGGTCTGCTGGTAATTCCAGACATGCGTGCACGACCCCTCGCAGCAGCCCGCGCCCGGGGCGCAGCCCTCGAAGCCGTAGAAGGCGCCGTCGCTCAGGCGCAGGCAGGTCGGCGTCTTCAGAATGGCCGTCTGGCTCGACACGGCGTCCAGAACGGGCGCGGGTAATGTGCTGGAAAACAGCGCGTCGTGGAACTGCCGCGTTACGGCGTAGAGTTCCGCCTCGCGCGCGTGCAATTGCCGCGCCGCGTCCACGGCGTCGTTGAACCGCCCGGCGTAGTAATTTTTCCAGACTGGTCTCGCCGCGCCGGAGGTTCCGCAGCAATTCTGGCCGGATGCGTGCCAGTACTTTTCAAAATTGGGGAAATACCAGGCGATATAGAACACGACTGTTCCGGACGCGCCGGGCTGGAGACGCAGACATGCGCCGACCGCGCCGGCGTCGCTCTGGCCTTCCGGGGTCGGGGCATAGTCATGGTCGGGCAACAGGCCGGTGGCGGAGAAGGTGTCCCAGAATTCATGCTTGGGCGTAAACCACGGTTCACGCGACCAGTACTTCATGATGGTGACGCGCTTTTCCGGGGTAAGCAGCGCCAGGTTGCCGAACCGGGGATGCTCCGGCGGCCATTTGTGCGATGCGAAGAGCAGCCCGCGCAGCGGGCCTTCGAGCACGGGGGTATTGACGTTTTGCCCGAAGCCGTATTCGGCGGGGCCGAGCACGCGGTCGTTGTCGGCGATGCCCACCGTGCCGACGGGATTGAATAGACTCCAGGCGATTGTGGCGTCCACGGGGCGCTTGCGCGGATTGGTGATTGTGTATTTCAGCACGGCGACGGGGTAGCCCGAAGCGTCGGCGTCGCCGGGAATGAATGGGTTGTAGGCTTCCAGGCGCACGCTTAGGGGCAGTTTCAGGCTCGTGAAATCAATCCATGCAAAGGGGTATTCCCCACGAAAAGTGCAGGCGTCCATATGGGGAAATCCCTCGCCGTTCACGCAGGGATCGCCGCCGCCCCCGCCGATGTAAGGCGGCGGCGGAGGGCCTTGCGCCACCCGGCACACCGGGTCTTGCCCCTGCTCCCGCGCCCAAATCACCGGGAATGTGAAGGGCAGATTGCCGCCCACGTTCGGACGGTTGAAAATCTGCCAGTCGCGCAGGCCGCCGTAACCCGAAAGGCCGACACAGCCTGTGCCGATGCCGCCCAGCGGAAAAGAGATTTGCTCCAGTTGCCGCCCTGAATAGACCTGCTGCGGTCCGCAGGCGAACAGGGTTTCTTTATCTGGTCGTTTCATGGTGCGGTCCTGTTTTTGTAATGTTCCCTCACCCCATCCCTCTCCCGGCGGGAGAGGGCGTTTTATGGCGCGGTCCTGTCGTTGTTGTTGTGGTGTGCTTTCATCCTATCGCGCCGGACAGGGGAAGGGCAACACGGCGCAGGCGGGCCAGGTACAGCGTTTTTGTTTGGAGTGCACGCGTTGGCGTGGGGGCGTGGTGCAACTGTGACAGGCTGAAGCGTGTACTCCGGAACTTATGACAGGCTGAAGCGTGTATTCCGGAATTTATGACAGGCTAAGCGGCGAAATCCATGCCGGCGCGGAGCGCGGCGAGATTTTTCTCGATCATGGCCTTTTTCTGGGCGGGGAGTTGGCGAAAGATGGTCTCGATGGTTTCGATCCGGACGATGGGTTCGGCTTTGAGGAATGCGCCGAACGCGACGATGTTGGCGGATCGCTCGTTGCCGGCGACAGTGCGCGAGATTTCCGTTACGGGAATCCACACGGTGCGCAGTTCGCCGTTGCGCTTGCTGGCCGCACGGTCAATCATGGATGCATTGCAGACCATAAGGCCGCCCTGCTTGATCATCGGCTCGAAACGTTCCAGGGAAGGTTGGTTCATCAGGATGGCGGCATCGGGCCGACGGTGCAGGGGGGACCCGATTTCGTAGTCGGAAACGATGACGATGCAGTTGGCGGTGCCGCCGCGCATGGCGGCGCCATAGGTGGGAAAAAAGGTGGCGTTGCGGCCCTCTTCAACGGCGGCCTGGGCGAGCAGGTCGCCCATGTACATGATGCCCTGGCCGCCGAAACCCGACATGACGATTTCAAAGTGCATGGAGGGATTCCTCGGGTTCCGGCAGGGGCGCGGGGACAGTCTCCAAATCCTTGAGCACGCCCAGCGGGTATGTCGCGCACATCACCTCTTCAACCCAGCGCTGCGCCTTCACGGGCGACATCTTCAGGTTTGTCGGGCATGCCGAGAGCACTTCCACAAAACCGAAACCATTGTGTTCCAGTTGCGCTTCAAAGGCATGAAAGATGGCCTTGCGTGCGCGGCGAATCTGCTTCGCGTCAAACAGCGCCACCCGTTCGGAGTAGCGCACGCCGTCGAGCGTTGCCAGCAACTCCGCCATCCTCAGCGGATAGCCTTCGTTCCCGACGTTGCGCCCGGCGGGCGTGGTGGTGGTGCGCTGACCGGGCAGGGTGGTGGGGGCCATCTGCCCGCCGGTCATCCCATACACGGCGTTGTTGACGTAAATCACCGTGATGCCTTCACCGCGGTTCGCGGCGTGCATGGTTTCACACAGGCCGATGCTGGCGAGGTCGCCGTCCCCCTGGTAGGTGAACACAAAAAGGTCGGGCCGCGCCCGCTTGATACCGGTGGCCGTGGCCAGCGCCCGCCCATGCGCGGCTTCAATCGTATCCACATTGAAATATTTGTATAGCATGACGCTGCATCCGGCGGGGGCGACGCCCACGGCGCGGTCCGCGACGCCGAAGTGGTCTATGGCTTCCGCCACCAGCCGGTGGGCGGTGCCGTGCGTGCAGCCCGCGCAATAATGGGTCACCGCGTCGCACAGCGCATCGGGTTTGCTGAAAACCTGCTTTGCCACCGTTCACAATTCCTTGAGTTTGTCCAGAATGTCGTCCGGGGTGGGCAGGCCGCCGCCAGGCCGCCCCAGGAAATGTACGGGCGTTCCCGGATGGACTGCCATGCGTACGTCGTCCACCATCTGACCCAGATTGAGTTCGACATCCAGAAAGGCGCGCACGCGCCCGGAGAGGGCACGCAATTCCTTGAACGGGAACGGATAGAGGGTAAAGGGCCGGAACAGGCCGACCTTCATGCCCTGGTCGCGGGCTTCCTGCACCGCCGACAACGCGATGCGCGCTGCGGTGCCGAAAGCCACCACGACGATTTCGGCGTCATCAAGCGCGAATTCCTTGAACCGGACCTCGTCGCGTTCAATCTGCGCGTATTTGTCGCGCAGCGTCATGTTGAGTTCCTCCTGGATATCGCCTTCCAGATACATGCTGCGGATATTCTGCGGCGGGCGGCCCTTTGCGCCGGTCACCGCCCACGGCTTGTCAACGGTGACAATCGGTCTTTCGTGTCTCAGACAGGCGCCTTCGGCCATCTGCCCGATGACGGCGTCCGCCAGGATCAAGGTCGGATTCCGGTATTTCTCCGCCAGTTCGAATCCCAGCGCGGCGCAGTCAAACATTTCCTGCACGGAGGCCGGGGCGAGGACAATCGTGCGATAGTCGCCGTGGCCGCCGCCGCGCGTGGCCTGGTAGTAGTCGCCCTGGGAGGGCTTGATGCCGCCAAGGCCCGGACCGCATCGGGTCACATTCACGACCAGGCAGGGCAACTGGCTGCCCGCAAGAAAGGAAAGCCCCTCCTGCATCAGGGAGATGCCGGGGCTGGAGGAACTGGTCATGGCGCGCACACCCGCGCCCGCCGCGCCGAGCACCATGTTGATGCTCGCCAGTTCGCTTTCCGCCTGCAGAAACACGCCGCCCACTTCCGGCAGCCGTGCCGACAGGTATTCCGGAATCTCATTCTGCGGGGTGATGGGATAGCCGAAATAGCAACGCAGCCCCGCCTGCACCGCCCCCTCGGCCAGCGCCACATTGCCTTTCACCAACTTTTTCGGACCCCGGTCCGCCACCGTCCATGATTCCTGTTACTGCTTGTCAGTCCTGAACACTACCGCCCCCGCCGTCCCATCGGACAACGCCCGAAGGGATTCACCTTCCCTTTCGCCGCTGTCAGCGTTCCGGGTGCGCGTCGCCGCACCTCGATAACGGCCTTGACGACGATATGAATCACCTGCAATGCACTTCCCGACACACGCAAGAAAGGGTATTCATCAGGAAAGGAAATAGTAGCAAAGCCCCTCGCAAAGATCAATTGGCTTTGGCCTCGAATCGCTGCATGAAGCGTATCTCCCATTTGATCGGGAATTCCAGTGTTCGCTATACTTGGCTTCGTTTTCCGAAACGGCAAAACGAAACCCAGTCATTATTTCTCCGCCGGACTTGTGTTTTCAGGGCGCCCTGTGTTTTTTGGGGACTGTGACGCCGGCGTGGGGATTTCTCAGCAACAGGTAAGGAGCGTAGCATAATGGCCAGGAAGAGCGTGTATTTTTTCGGGGGCGGCAAGGCGGAAGGCAAGGCGACCATGAAGAACCTGCTGGGCGGCAAGGGCGCCAACCTGGCGGAAATGGCCAGTTTGGGGATTCCTGTGCCGGCGGGATTCACCATTACGACTGAAGTATGCACGGAGTACTATCGGAACAAGGGCAAGTTGCCGAAATCGGTGGAGGAGGAAGTGAAGAAGGCCATGACCCGGATGGAGAAGGTCATGGGCAAGAAATTCGGCGATCCGAAAAACCCGCTGCTGGTGTCGGTGCGGTCCGGGGCGCGCAGTTCCATGCCGGGCATGATGGAGACGGTGCTCAATGTGGGCCTGTGCTCCAGGACCATTCCGGGACTGGTTGCCAAAACGAAGAACGAACGCTTCGTCTATGACTCCTATCGGCGGCTGATCATGATGTATGCGGATGTGGTGATGGAGAAGGCGGCGGGCATCGAGCCGGAGGAGGGCAAAGGGGTCCGGGTGAAGATGGAACACGCCATGGAGGCCATGAAGGAAGCCAAGGGCGTGAAACTGGATACGGAACTGGATGCGGAGGATCTCAAGAAACTCTGCGACGATTTCAAGCAGATTGTGCGCCACACGCTGGGCAAGGAATTTCCGGACGATCCGATGGAGCAGTTGTGGGGCGGCATCAGGGCCGTATTCCAATCCTGGAACGGCAAACGCGCCATTTCGTACCGCCGCATTGAAGGCATTCCCGATGAATGGGGCACGGCGGTCAACGTGCAGGCGATGGTTTTCGGCAATCTGGGCGACACCAGCGCCACCGGCGTGGCCTTCACGCGCAACCCGGCCACCGGCGAAGACGCCTTCTACGGCGAATGGCTGGTGAACGCGCAGGGCGAAGACGTGGTCGCCGGCATACGGACGCCGTCGCCGCTGAACAAGGCCACGAAATCGGGCGAAAACAAACACCTCGCTTCGCTGGAAGAAACGTGGCCGAAGATTTACAAGCAACTGCACGGCATTCGCAACAGACTCGAAAAGCACTACCGCGACATGCAGGACATCGAGTTCACCATCGAAGACGGCACGCTCTATATGCTCCAGACGCGCACCGGCAAGCGCACGGGCATCGCGGCGGTCCGCATGGCGGTGGAAATGGCCGAATCAAAACTGATTGACAAGAAAACGGCGATCATGCGCGTCAAACCGGAGCAGTTGGACGAATTCCTGCACCCGATGCTCGACCCGGCGGCGGAGAAGAAGGCACAGGTGCTGGCGAAGGGGCTTCCGGCGGGTCCCGGCGGCGGTGTGGGCCAGGTGGTTTTCACGGCGGACGACGCGGCCGAATGGAAGAAGCAGGGCAAGAAGGTGATCCTGGTCCGTAATGAGACCTCGCCGGAAGATGTGCATGGCATGCACGCCGCTGAAGCGATCCTTACTGCAAAGGGCGGCATGACATCCCACGCGGCGCTGGTTGCGCGCGGCTGGGGCAAGTGCTGCATCGTCGGCTGCGGCGCGCTCAGCATCAGCGTCGCCGAGAAGCGCTTCACCGTCGGCGATGCTGTCGTCAAAGAAGGCGAATGGATCAGCATGAACGGGTCTTCAGGCATCGTGTATGCGGGCTCAGTGCCCGTGTTGCCCGCCCAGCCCGAAGCCAACAAGTGGTACAAGAAGATCATGCAATGGGCGGACGATACGCGCCAGATCAACGTGCGCACCAACGCCGAGCGCCCCGAAGACGCCGCGCAGGCGGTGGCCTTCGGCGCGGAGGGTATCGGCCTTGCCCGCACAGAACACATGTTTTTCGAGCCGGCGCGCATCATTCACATGCGCGAGATGATCCTCGCGCGTACGGAATCCGAGCGTCGCGACGCGGTCATGAAACTTCTGCCCTTCCAGCGCGAGGACTTCATGGGCATCTTCAAGGCGATGGAGGGCAAGCCGGTCACGGTGCGCCTGCTCGATCCGCCGCTCCATGAATTCGTAGGCAGCCTGCTGGACGACCAGGAGGAACTGCAGAACCTGGCCACGCTATGCAAGACGACCGTGGACGAAATCCGCGCGCGCATCCACTCGCTGCACGAGTTGAACCCGATGCTCGGCCATCGCGGCTGCCGTCTCGGCATCGCCTATCCCGAAATCACCGAAATGCAGGCGCGCGCCATCCTCGAAGCGGCCGCCGCGCTTGCCAGGAAGAAGGTGAAGGTGCTGCCCGAAATCATGGTTCCGCTCGTCGGCACAAAGAAGGAACTTGATCACCAGGTCGCAATCATCCACAGTGTCGCCGCCCAGGTGCAGAAGGAAACCGGGGTGAAGGTGAAATACCTCGTGGGCACCATGATCGAGATTCCGCGCGCCGCGCTGACCGCCGACCAGATTGCGGAAACGGCGGAATTCTTCAGTTTCGGCACCAACGACCTCACCCAGATGGGCTTCGGGTATTCCCGCGACGATATCGGCGGCTTCCTGCCCATCTACCTGGACAAGAGCATCCTGCCCGCCGACCCGTTCCAGACCCTCGATCAGGAAGGCATCGGCCAATTGATCGAAATGGCCGTCACCAAGGGCCGTACGACACGCCGCGACCTCAAATGCGGCATCTGCGGCGAGCATGGCGGCGACCCGGAGTCGGTCAAGTTCTGCCACCGCGTCGGCCTTAACTACGTGTCGTGCAGCCCCTTCCGCGTGCCCATAGCGCGTTTCGCGGCCGCCCAGGCAGCCATCGAAACCCCGCGCAAGGAGCGCAAGGGCAAAGGCAAGAAGAAGTAAACAGGTTCCAAACTTTGTCCGTCGCCCCCGGCTTCACATGAAAGCGGGGGCGATTGCCTTTACACCCCCACCCTTTTTTCCGGGGGCACCGGGAATATCCGCCCGCGCCGCTGCGTTTCGTTTCATGCGCCGGTAAACAGGGCGCTGTCTGGAACGCAAAACAATGGCCCGGATGCATGTCATCCCGGGACGAGAGGAAAGGAAATCACGATGAACGAGCATGAAAACGGCGCGGATGCGCAGAAGAACAGTTGTTGCAACATTTCCGGAGGGTGCAGTTCGTGTCTTGGCAGTGCCGGCTGGAAATGGTCGCTCTTTACCCTTGCCGCGCTGATTATCGCCGGCGTTACGACCGCAACGGTTCTGGCGGGCGACAAATCCGACCAACCGCAATCCGGCAAAGCCTGCGTATGGTCCAAAATGAGTTCGTGTGGCGACAAGGCGCAGGGGGCCTCAGGCGAGGCCGAGTACGCCGCCAAGTCATGCAATGCAGGGGAAAAGGCCGCATGCAGCGAAGCCAAAGCGCAAGGCGTCTCCGGTGAGAAAGAATCCGCAGGGGAAAACTCCTGCCCCGTCACCGGGAAATCCGGGGACAAATGCTGTGGTGCTGGATCCAAAGCGTCGGCCCAGGGCGCTGCGGGCGAGAAGGAGGCCAAAGAAGGCAAATCCTGCTGTGCGACGGAAAAGTCGGAATGCAGCAAGACCAGGGTATGAAAATGTGTTGATGCGGTCTTCCGCGACGGAAGCCGAAGTTCCCGTAGCGTCGTGAACCCACGTGGTGATTGGCCCCTGTCTCCGGGGGCCGATTTCATTTTTCAGCGAGACGGTTCCGGAGATCAGGCTTCAGCCTGTCAAGATTGTTGGAGACCTTCGGTCGTTGCTGTGGCTCGGTCGGGAGGCCGGCCACAACGGATAGTTCTGGAGTACAGGCGTCAGCCTGCAAAAATGCCGGTGCGCCTGCGCTGTTTCACAGCCACGCTGCCGCTCGATCCCGCTTTGTGTGCCCCTGCTTTGGGAGGTTCCCGAAATCAAGGCATGCCGTTCGATGCTTTGGGAAAGATGATCAGCGTGGGCCGGTACATGATGCGCGTGCCGCCGCAATCACCGTCCTCCCCGGCCTTGAATGCCTCTGACGAATAGAACTGGAAAATGCCGGGTTCGCCCTTATCTTCATCACGTTCGCGCAGAAGGAGACCGAAGTTTTGGTGTGGCGCGGCGACCCATTCCCGCGCCGCCGCGGTGACATCCCAGAATTTCCACTGGTCATGATTGTCGTTTGCCATAATCGTCAGCGACGCCAACGGAATATTCTCGCGGTCTTTTTCCGGATCATCGCATCCTTCCCGACCCCATGGCGCACCGCCGGCGCTGTTCCATGTCGCTTCCGCTTCGTCCGCCGGCGCGCCGTCCACGCCATGAATGGCGTCACTCAGTTGCGTGCCAGCGTGCCAAGGCCGCTTCACGACAAATGCCTCCAGGGTTTTGTCCTGTTCCTGTGCGCTGCCGCGGCGTCCCGAAAAGTAGAGCCAGAGCACCGCGCGTTCCACATCGGTCCCTGGCGCGATGTCGGAAAGATCGAAGCGAATCAACCCGCGCCGCAAGTCGCCTGCCCCATTATTGCCGATTTCGAGAAAAGGCTCGCCGCCGGCGTTGTGGCCGGGGCGCGCGGCCATGAGATGCGTTTCAGCGACAGCCGTATGCGGCACATAATCGTCATTTCGGCGCACATATTCCGCGTAGGCGGGGGTGTTCTGATAGTAATGCCAACCCTGCAACCGGGCGTAGTAGTGCCTGTTCGCCATTGTGGTGATGGCTGCGCCATGTTCCATGCCGCCGTAGTAGTAGTCATTGAGATGGGCATAGACCCAGGGCATTCTTTCCTTCCAGCGCCGTGCCTGCAACGCACCCACGACCCATCCGCCGAGAAACATGCTCTGCGCCCGGGCCGTGCCCGCGGCCAGTTGTTCGCGTGTTACCGGACGCCCGTGGCGCTCGTACACCTCGATTAGCACCTCCAGCGGCCACCAGGTATCCATATGCATTGATGGCGAGAGAGACTGTTCAGCGTATAGAATGATGTCGCAACCCTTTTCAACATCCCCATGGCTTGCGTTGTCGTGGATGCGGCCCATCTCCAGGAACGACTTGTCCGTGCTGCTGCTGAAATGCCACGGAATATCCGTAAGGCTGTGGCTGATCACCCCCAGAAAGAATGCCACTTGACGCTGCGCTTCCGCATCCCAGGGCGGCGGGAAGCGGCGCCGCAAGACCTCCAGGTACGCAAGGTGAAAAGGGCGCCAGTGCGCGTCTTCCGCCGCATCCTGATCAATGCCGGCGTAGCCCCAGTCGGGAAAGGCGCAACCGGAAAAGAACGCTCTGCGATTGTCGTCGTGCTTGAAAAAATCCTCGAATCCCGGGAGCATCTCGTCCGCCCCCGCATGGAACGCATCCATGGCCATCTGTCCGATTTGGGCATGCGTTCGCACCCCAATCCCGGCTGCCGAGAACGAAATCATTAAGAAACCAAGACCAAAGGCCCATCTGCGCACCGGACATTTCCTTTCCTGAGATTCAAGCAAAGCATGGTTTTGACCGGCACCTGTTGGCGTCCGTTTCATCGGCATCATGCCACAATCCAGCACCAATTCCGGAATCCAGTCTCGGAAACAACCTTGCGAACATGTCTGTTCGACGTTTATGGTAGGAACGAAGGCGATGTTGCGTAACAGAGGAAAAGGAGTTGCCTTATGAGATGGAAACCGAAGCCTTTCCGGATGCGGCGCATATGCGGCATGGTCGCAGCCCTCACGCTGATCCTGATGGCAGGCGGGCCGGGCGCGGAGTCGCTTGTTCCTCTGGAACGCGCCCATTCGCACAACGATTACTATCGGCAGCGGCCGCTGCTGGATGCGCTGGAACTCGGCATATGCAGCGTCGAGGCGGACATATTCCTTGTGGACGGCGAGTTGCTGGTGGCGCATGATCTGCACCGTACAACCCCGGCAAAGACGCTGCGCGGGATGTATCTCGATCCGCTGCTGGAACGCGCGCGCAAGAACAATGGCCGTATCTACCCGGGCGGGCCGCCGGTCATCCTCTTGATTGACATCAAGGACGACGGGGAGAAAACCTACGCGAAGTTGCGGGAGGTGCTCAAAGACTACGAGGAAATGCTGACCGTTTTCACCCACGACAGCACGGAACCGCGCGCGGTGACGGTATTGATTTCGGGGAGCACGCCGCGCGCGACCATCGCGGCGGAATCGCCCCGACTGGCGGCGATAGACGGCCGGCCGCCCGATATTGAACAGGGCACATCGCCGCACCTGACGCCGCTGGTGAGCGCGTCGTGGAGCAGCGTGTTTCAGTGGCGCGGCGACGGCCCGATGCCCGAAGCGGAGCAGGCGCGCCTGAAGGAACTGGTGGCGAAGGCCCACGCCAATGGTCAGCGCATCCGGTTCTGGGGATTGCCTTTTGGCCGGCAGGTGTGGCAGGTGCTTTATGAGGCGGGCGTGGACCTGCTCAACGCGGACCACCTGCCTGCGATCCACAAATTTCTTCACGAACGCATGCGCGAGGAGCGGGCGAGCGCGCCCTGATTCGGCGCGCCTATCGGATGCGTGCGTCGTCCTCGCCCTCCCACATGTCGGCATTCGGGCCGAGCGCCCGCTTGAGCGGCGCGGTGATCTCGTTGATCTGTGCAATCGCAGCGGGACCGATGTCCAGTTCCGCCGCCCGCACATTGCGCAGAATCTGCCGGGGCTTGCGTGCGCCGATGATGGCGGAAGACACCCCCGGCTGCGCCAGCAGCCAGCACAAGGCCACCGTCGCGAGGGGCAGGCCGATGGCGTCGGCGAAACGGCGCAGTTCGCCCAGCGTTTCCATCAGCAGACGCTCGCACCCGCGCTCGCCATGGCGGACCCCTTCGCGCCTGGACGAAAAATGGCGGGTCCGGCGCCGGGCAGGCGGAATGTCGTCCACCTTTTCCCAGCGGCCGCTCAGCAACCCCTGCATCAGCGGCATGTAGGCGATGACCGCCACGTCATTGCGGCGGCATAACGGCACGATATCGTATTCCACTGCGCGGAACACGAGGTTGTAACCCAGTTGATTCGACACGGCATCGCCGACGGCGAGCCAATCCGTCAAATCCTGCCTGCCGAAATTGGATACGCCGATCGCACGGATTTTGCCTTCGTGACGAAGCCGGTCCAGGGCGGCATACGCCTCCTCAAAAGAAGGGTCGCGAAAGGGCCAGTGCACCTGGTACAAGTCAATGTAATCTGTCCCAAGTCTTCGAAGACTTTCTTCACATGCAGCGAACAACTTATCAGGCGCACAGTGCTCCGGGGCCACCTTGGAAGCGATGACCACCTCCTCGCGGCGCGCGCCCAACGCTTTGCCGAGCGCCTCTTCGGATGCGCCGTCGCCATAGACCTCCGCCGTATCGAAAAAGTTGATGCCGGCGTCCAACGCGGTATCCACGGCGGCTTGCGCATCACTCTCGGCGTCGTCGCCCCAATACCGGGGATCACCGATCTGCCACGCGCCGAAACCCAGCACGGAAACCCGGATGCCGCTGGCGCCAAGAGGACGATAGTGCATGACGAACTCCTTGCCGCATTCATGACGGCGCGGATATGCCCGGCCGGTGCTCGGCGCAGGCGCCTCCCAGCGCCGTCCTATGCTTTTCCGCGGCCGCCCGCGAAGCGGTGCGGTCAGCGGGCGGGATACTCCTGGATATGGATGTTCTTGAACGAGAGGTTGGTGGTGGGATCATGCCCCTGCAAATGAATGGTGCCGGGCGCCGATACAAAACCGTTCTTGCCGTCCCCTTCCGGGGAAACCGGGCGCGTATCATAGTAATCGCTGACAAGTTGGCCGTTGATCCACACGGCGAAATGGTTGCCCTCACATACGATGGTCTTCTGGAACCATTCGCCTTCGGACGCAATCACCTTGCGCGCTTCCTGAATGCCGTAAAGGCCGCCCGTGCCGAAGTCCACCGGCCGCGTGCGGTCGTCGCGGATGAATTCATTGCGCACCTGCGATTCGTAACCCTTCCAGAAAACGCCGACCGGACCCCGGAAAAACACGCCGCTGTTCAGCGGTTTCCTGGGATCGCCGTAGGCGATGATATCCAGTTGCAGCACGAAGTCCCGGTAAACGTCCGCCGTCTCGATCTGGCCGTTGCCATCCTTGATGTTGAGCGCGCCGTCCACGACGGAAAACACCGAGGCCCGGTCTGGAATGATGTTCCAGCCGTCCAGGTTCTTGCCGTTGAAGATGGTCGTCAGTTGCAGCGGACGCAGCCGCACTTCGGATACTTCGACAATGGGGGCGGCCCGTCCGTCGCGGTGATAGCGGTGGTACTGGACGCCCACATAGCCCCGCGCACGCGAAACCGCAAGCCCTTCCACGGTCTTGCCATCCACCGTGGCGGAAACCGACGGCCCCACGGCGCGCACCTGCACCAATCGCCATGTGTCGTCATCCTGCGCGGGCAGCGTGATCGCCGCGCCGCCCGTCTCGGAATGGTGTCCTTCCAGTCCTGTGCGGAAGACAATCCCCGCCGACCCCTTGCCTGTGACCCGGATTTTGACCGTCAAATCAAAATCCGCAAACTGACACGTGCTCGCCAGCCAGCCGTTCGTGCCGCGCTTGGCCGACAATACGCCGTCCGCCACTTCCCACGCCGCATCGCCGAACTGGGTCCAGCCGAACAGCGATTCGCCGTCAAACAGGTTTATCCATTGGCCCTCCGCGACATCCTGTGCCGAAAGCGGCGCAGCCATCGCCGCCAGTGCGATCATTGCGGCCGCCACTGTATATCGTGTTCTCCGTATCATGATGCTCCGTTCCTTTGTCATGCCTTCAGGCGAAGTTGTAAACCTTTCCGACGTTTTCATCCATCCCCACCCGGAATTTCAGGATATGGTGAAAATACCCGTTCGGGAAAATGTGATGCCTGCACTCTACAAAACCATGTCGGGAAAATGCAATACGGGTTACATTTCAGCGAAGCGCCGGGGGATGTAAAAGGTATATAGTGCGCCCCGACAATCTATGCCATTCCACTAAAGTGTTGCCCATACGGGATTCCGTTCAGTGGTCGCGGCAAAAAGCCCGACTACCTCCGGGGCGGCACAATCCGAAGGGTCGCAAATGCCCACGGGGCGAGGCGGATGGTTCCCTGGATTGCTTCACCGGTTTCTTCGAACAGGTTGCTGTGCTCGATGCGCTCCGGTTTGTTCGGTCCCCAATCCAGGGCAATGTCGCGCGGCTGACCGCATGCGTTGAACAGGCGCAGGATGATCGCTGACCCGTCGTCCGCCGGTTTCAGCATCGTGACGATGACCTCATCGGGCGTGACGCGGAGCGGCAGGTCGTGTGGTGCTGCGTCGGGCGCGGCGGGAACAGCGATAAGCGGTTGGGATATTTCCATGCCGAAACGTTGCGCGCGCGCGGCGTCGAAGCCGCCGTGCGGGCGGATGGCGAAGCGGAACGGCGTTGGACCTTCCTGCGCCGCCTTGTAGTTGGTCTCCCAGTAGTTGTTCATGAGATAGGCATAAAGGGTTGTGGCGGGTTGACGCACTTCGCGCAGCCACCCGACAACCACCGGGTCGTTCGTGATGCCGCCGACCTGAAACAGCGGCGCTTCCACTGTGGCCAGGGTCGCCCCGTATGCCGCGTTGGAAACGTCCACCCAACGCTGTACGGTGAAATAGTTCTTGCAAGCCCCTTCCAGCAGGTCCTCTTCGATGCGCGCCACCGCCCAGGGGATGTCCATGCGGGCCATGCCGCCGGGCACATGGAACGGAAACGCCAGATGCACGGCTTCCTGGGTGTAAATCAGTTCCTTGTCAACGATATTGACGATTTCCAAGTGGTCCATGCCGTCTATCAACCGCATTTCACGCATGAGGGAACGACATCCGGGCGCTTCAGACAATATCTGAAGCGAAGCCACGAGCGGACCGGATTCCTTGATGGTGATCCGGGGCGGGGCATTGCGCTTGGGGTCTTTTGGATCGCGGCCCGCGACATAGAGGAAATCATTCAGGCCTGGACCGTCCTCGCGGCAGACAAGGTCCTCCGCAATGCCTTCCCGTGTGAGCGAAGCGACGGCGCCGGTATCCGCATCCACGCGCACGGTGATCAGTCCATTGCGCAGCGTGTTGCCGTGCGCCGTGGCGGTCCCATTGACATGCGGCGCAGCCGCGTGCAGGGTGAATCGCCGCGCGCTGAACGGCGGCAGCCCCCCCGCCTTGAAGACCAGTTCGCCGGTGGAAAGCCGCTGGGAAGCGACTGCCCGCCCTGCTTCGTCTTTCACCAGTTCTCCGGCGAGCCGCCAATCGGCGGGGAGGGTGACCAGGCCATCCCGTGTCCATCCCTGGGTATTGAATACGAGCACAACGGTGACGGGTGTTTCTCCCGGCGCAGCCGCGCCCAGGGCGTCGTTCAGCAACGCGCGCGACTGCCGGTCGGCTTCCAGCGCAAATGACTGCTTGATGCGCCATTGGCCCAGGGCAAAATCGCTCTCCGGCTCGGAAATGCTGTTGTGCGCGCCCCAGGTGTGCTCGTCGTACAGCAGCACATTGCGCCATGCCTCATGGAATGCGGGGGCGGGATATTCTTTGGGGCGGGTCAGCGCCCAGACCGCATTGGCCTGCACCAGGCGTTCCGCCGCGGCGCGGTTGATGCCTGTCTCCAAGGCGGAGGACGCCGCCCCGTCTTCCCAATAAGGGGTGAAATCGCCCGCGATGCGCGGGATGGTGGCGCCATATCGTTCTTCAAAGGAAGCGAACGCTTCCTTCGTGGTGGCGATGACCAGTTTCGGGAAGGCGTATTTTTCGTTCCAGCGGCGCACGAAATCCGGCAGCATCGGGTCGGGCGGTCCGTTGTCGCCGCCGATGTTGTAGCGCACCTGGACGATCTCATACGGGAATCCGCGGTTTTCGAGGTCATCGAGGTAATCCAGCAGGCGATTCTCATCATCCAGCCGGCGGCTGTGGAACCACGAATACGCCTTGCCCGCCACCCAGCACAGCACCTCTTCCCCGCCGGAGGGCGAGACCCAATAGAAGGGCCTGTCGCCCCACGTCGAGAGGGTGTGACCGATACGGTGTCCGGCGTTGGGGCCGATGGAGAAATAGCGTACGCCGCTCTGGGCGAGTACGGGAATGATGCCCCACGTGTAACCGGGCACGTCGGAGATCATGGCCGTGTCTATCGGAATGCCATATTCCCGTGCGAAGCGGCGGGCATAGCCGGTCAGTTCGATCAATTCCTCCGGACGGCACAACGCGCTCAACTGGTTCCCGTAGAGGGCGTCCAGGCCGATGGTCCCATCCAGGACCGCGTCCAGAAACCGCTGCTTTTTCGCGGCGTCCGCGCGGCGCAGGTAACTGTCCACGGCCCACAGTCCCTCCGGCAGCCATTTGAAGCGCGCTTCCGGAGGGAAATCTCTGGTGGTTTCGGCGATTTCCAGCGCCTTCTCGATATGCGCCCACTGCCTCTCTTCCACCTCCGTCTGAAGATGCGTATAGCCGATATCGAGATGGGTATGGTGCATCAGATACACCGTCCAATGCCGTACGGGCCGGAGCATCGTCTCCTGAGCGGCTGCGATTTCCCCGGCGATTTCCAGCGACGCTGTGACCACCCTGTCGGCGTCTGTCGCGGGGAGCAGCGTTTCAATGATGTGGGAACCGTTGGTCAATGTCAGGGATTGCGGTTCGGCTCCGCTCACGCGCAGCACGGCGGTTACGGGTTCCCCATGGTGTCGCACCGTTGCGCGCACCGGCTGCATCAGTGCGTTGTCTGCGGCGATCAACACACGCGGGGCATCCACGGCGGCGAGCATGGTCTTTGTGGCCGCGGGCGGCGCCAGTGCCGCGCCCGGGGGTGTTTGAAGCGCGAGGGCATCATAGATCGCCCAACTGCCGCTGTCCGTAATGATGGCGATTTCATTTTCGCCCTTTCGAAGCAGGTTTGTGGGAAAAGTGACCTGCGTGTGGCAAGGCGCACTCCCGGCGTAGTCACCGTGAATGGAGGCGTCGCCGGCGCCTGCGGGCAGGCGCCGTGTGAAACCGCGGCCGTTCACCACGATGCGCATGAGCGGCGGATGCAGGCTATGGGTGTCAACAAAGTGCAGGTGCAAGGCGCATTCGCCCGCTTTCGGCAGGCGCTTGAGGGAAAACGATATGGTGAAGGTGTGCGAGCGATGGCCTGCCCAGCCGTCAGAAGGACCTGGATGTGCATACGGCCAATCGTGCGCGGGGTCGGACCAGCCCACCATGAAACAGGGGTCATTTATGAAGTCTCGGAAGCCGCCCGGCGCCAGCGCGAATTCAGCGGCGCTGCCATCGGTCCGGCCAATGTTCCACAGCATTGGCGCTTCCCCGGCCTCCGCAAGCCCGGCGAAACATAGCCATGCGAATGGAACCAACCAGAAAAGGAACGGGTTCTTCTCCAGCGGTTTCGTCATGAATGGGTTTTCTCCTGCGCGGCTCGCCTCGTGCGACACCGCTTCGACTCCGGCCTCGGGACTTCATGCGCTGACGGCATGGATGTCCTGTTCCGGAAAGGCGCCCCGAATGGCGACCACTTCTTCGATATTGTCGAAAAAGACATCCACCAGTTCGGGGTCGAATTGCCGCCCCCGTTGTTCGCAGAAATAATCCATGATCTGCTGAAAAGTCCATGCTTGCTTGTAGACGCGGTCCGCGCCCAGGGCATCAAAGACATCGGCAATACAGGTGATGCGCCCATAAATATGAATGTTCCTGCCGGACAATCCCAATGGATAGCCATTGCCATCGTAATGTTCATGATGCTGCAGGGCGATGATGGCCGCTGCCTGAAGCACCCGCCCCTTGCTGACCTTGAGCATGTCATAACCGATCTGGGTGTGAGTTTTTATAATTTCGTATTCTTCGCGACTCAGTCGGGCGGGTTTGTTAAGCACGGCATCCGGCACGCCGACCTTGCCGATATCGTGGAGCGGAGTGGCAAGCCGGACGATTTCCGCTTCGGAGGGGTGCAAGCCGCACTTTACCGCCAGCAGTTTGGAGTATTCCGCCACGCGTTTCACGTGGTTGCCGGTCTCGCGCGAACGGGTCTCTACGATTTCACCCAACGTAAACACGATTTCGCGCTGCGCTTCTTCGATATCTTTGAAAAGACGCACATTTTCCAACGCTGCCGCACCATGATTGGCGATAATACTCAGGGTCTTCAGATCGCTTTCGGTGAAACGCTGCCCTCCCCGTTTCTCCGTAACATTCAGCACGGCCATGACGCGCGGACGCCCAATGCTGGCAATGGCCGCTTCATCGCTCGGCGAACTCTTGCGCTCCAAGGGCACGGAGACAAAAGAGTCGTCCCTCAGTTGCCGGCTTTTCGGCAGGAACTCCGGCGCACTCTTGATGTCCTGCACAAGCAGCGGCTGAACATTTTTGGCAACCCATCCGGAAATGCTGTTGTCCAATTCCGCCACCGCACCGAGATGGACATGGGGGAGGCCGATGGAAGACGCGACCTCGAGGCGCCGCCCATCCTCGGATACCAGCATGATTGACCCCCGCCGGGCATCCACCCGTTCCAGAGAAGCGCGCAGAATGAAGTCCAGAAGCGTTTTCTCATTGCGGATGGAGGCGATGCTCTCACTGATTTTGAACAGTTCGGTGATTTCCAGCAGGCGTGTGTTTTCCGTGATCAGGCGGCGACGCTCCAAAGCATTGCTGACGGCAAGTTTCACCTCACTGAGGTTGAACGGCTTAAGCACGTAATCATAAGCGCCTTCCTTCACAGCGGCGCGGGCCGTCTCAAGCGTGGCGTAGCCGGTCATGACGATAGGCACCAGGTTCGGGTCAATCTTCCGCGCCTCTCGGATCAGCGCGATGCCGTCCATTTCCGGCATCATGATGTCCGTGAAAAGCACTACGAAACTCTCCCCTTCCCGCAGCAGGTCCAGCGCCGCCTTGCCATTGGGGGAGATGGCCACCGAAAAACCCTCATCCGACAGAATGTCATACATGAGTTCCCGGATGACTATCTCGTCGTCCACCACCAGAATTCTGTCTTCTTTGGGCATAGTGAAAGCACCCTCAGCCGTTGTCAAAAGTAATCATATCACAAAATCCGGATTGGATGGGGTTTTGGGGAAGAGGTCGCGGTTATTTTTCGCGGTTCATGCCTTTTTTCTGCGTGCGGCGTGCAGGGTCGCACGGGCGCGGCGAAGCGCCGCCCGGACGCGCCGCGGGGCGGTCCCGCCGGGAATGTCGCGGCGGCGCACAATGGCTTCCGGGGTCATCACAGCGAGCGCATCGCGGTCAAACGCCGGTGAAAACCCGCGAAGTTCTTCGAGCGTGCAATCGGGGAGGCGCTTGTTCGATGCAATGCAGTGCCTGACGAGTTGTCCAACGGTCTCATGCGCCTCCCGGAAAGGCACGCCCCTGGCCGCAAGATAGTCGGCCAGGTCCGTGGCTTCCATGAAACCCTCGCGCAGGGCGCGCGTCATGGCTTTACCGTCAAAACGAATGACGGGGATCATGTGCGCCATTACATCCAGGCACAGTTGCAGCGTGTCGGACGCATCAAAGACCTGCTCCTTATCTTCCTGCAAGTCGCGGTTGTAGGTGAGCGGGAGCGCCTTCATGAGCGCGCACAGCGCAACAAGATCGCCGTACACCCGCGCCGTTTTGCCGCGAATCAGTTCTGCGGCGTCCGGGTTTTTCTTCTGCGGCATGATGCTGGAACCGGTGGCGAAGGCGTCGCTGATCTCGATGAAACCGAAGGCGGGGCTGGACCAGAGCACCAGTTCCTCGCAGAAACGGGAGAGATGCATCATGGCAATGGCGGCATTGGCGCAGAATTCGATTAAATGATCGCGGTCGGAAACGGCGTCCATGCTGTTCGCCGATATGCCCTCGAAGCCCAGTTCCTTCGCAACCATCGCGCGGTCAATCGGGTGCGGCGAACCCGCCAGCGCGGCGGCGCCCAGCGGCATGACGTTCACGCGACGCCGCGCCTGGGAAAAACGCTCCGCATCGCGTTGCAGCATTTCGAAGTAGGCGAGCAGGTGATGCGCCAGCAGCACCGGCTGCGCCGGCTGCAAGTGGGTATAACCGGGCAGGATGATGTCCTGGTGCGCTTCCGCGCAGTCCAGCAGCGCCGTTTGTACGGCGCGCAGGCGCGCCACGATGGCGTCAATCTGGTCGCGCATCCAGAGCCGGACATCCGTCGCGATCTGGTCATTGCGGCTGCGCGCGGTGTGCAGGCGCTTGCCCGCATCGCCGACGCGGCGCACCAGTTCCGCCTCGATGTTGGTGTGTATGTCCTCCAGCGCCGCGTCCCACGCGATGCGCCCGGCGGCGCTGTCGCGCCCGATGGCTTCCAGTCCCATGATGATCTTACGGGCGTCCGATTTCGTGATAATGCCCCGTGCGCCCAACATGTGCGCGTGGGCGATGCTCGCGCGGATGTCCCACGGGGCGAGCCGCGCGTCAAATGACACCGATTCGCCCAGTTGTTCCATCAGCGCGTCGGTATTGTCGTCGAACCTTCCGCCCCAAAGTTTTTTCATGCGATCTTTCTCCGCGCGCCCGCGCCGTTCACACCGTTGGTCGCGCCGTCCTTCCTTGCGCATTATACTAGCGATTCCCCATCAGGCACTTCCAATACATGCTGTTGCGGCAGGTCTGCCGCCCGCGCCACACAATAGACCGAAGGTCTCCAAATATGTGATGATAGCGTTTGGGAGACCTTCGGTCGGTCTTGTGGCGCGGTCAGGAGACCGGCCACAACAGGGAAAGCGTTTGGGAGACCTTCGGTCGGTCTTGTGGCGCGGTCAGGAGACCGGCCACAACAGGGAAGACCTTCGGTCGGTCTTGTGGCGCGGTCAGGAGACCGGCCACAACAGGGAACAAGGAGACCGGCCACAACAGAGGCCACAACGGACGCATCTATTCTTTGACAGGCGAACTTATGCAGTTTATCAAGCGATGGACACGATTCCTGCTTATCTTCGGCGTCATGACGCCCGTGCTGTATCTGTTGCGGCTGTTGATCTGGCCGACGGCGCTCTACAGTGAGGCGCTGGACCGGCGCCTGCGGCGCAGCCTGCTTCGCCTGTGGGCGCGCGGCTTTGCGCTGATTGCGGGCGTGCGCATCGTTGCACACGGCACGCCGCCGAAACCGCCGATGTTTCTCGTGGCGAATCATCTCAGTTATCTGGACATGCTGGTGATCGGGCATCAGACCGGGTGCATCTTCGTGTCCCGGGAGGATGTGCAGTACTGGCCGATCCTGGGATTCATGGCCAGGTCCATCTATATCATCTTCATTGATCGCAAGGACAAACGCGACACCGTGCGCGTGAACAAACTCATCGCGCACACGCTGAAAATGGGCGACGGCGTGGCGATATTTCCCGAGAGCCGGATTTTCTGCGGGCAGGATGTGGAACCTTTCAAATCGTCACTGATTGAGCCGGCGGTGGCGAACAAAATGCCGGTGCATTACGCCACGATTTGCTATGAAACACCGGAGGGTTCGCCACCGGCGAGCCGCATTGTCGCCTGGTGGCGTCCGGAGCCGTTCTTCACGCACTTGTTCCGGTTTCTCAGTTATCACGGCTGCACCGCGACCGTGTATTTCGGCGAAGAACCGTTGTTCGGCGATGACCGGAAGGAACTGGCGGAACGCCTGCATGCAGCGGTCCGACAAAACTACGTGCCGATGAAATAGCGCCTGCGCCGGATGTCATGAACCATTGCCGATGGCATCCAGGCGGATGCAGGCCGCCTTGTGTTCCGCGCCGCACGCCTGCAAGGCCGGCAATGTCTGCGCGCATTCGGCGGTGGCATAGGGACAGCGGGGGTGAAACGCGCAGCCCTGCGGTGGATTCAGTGGGGAAGGCGGGTCACCCGCGAGCATAATCCTGGTGCGGCGCTGTTCCGTGTCGGCATCTACGAGGGGAATGGCGCTGACGAGGGCGCGGGAATAGGGATGCCGGGGACGATGGAACACCTCATCCGCCGGTCCAATTTCCACGATCTTCCCCAGATACATCACGGCGATGCGGCGCGCCATGTGCCGGACGACGGCCAGGTCGTGGGAAATGAGCACCATGCTGAGGTTGTATTCCGCGCGCAGGCGCATCAGCAGGTTCAGTATCTGCGCCTGCACCGATACGTCGAGCGCGGAGACCGGCTCATCCGCCAGCAGCAGGCGCGGCCGCAATGACAACGCCCGCGCAATGGCGATGCGTTGCCGTTGACCGCCGGAGAATTCATGCGGATATTTCCGGGCGTAGCGTCGCGCAAGCCCCACCTGCTCCATCAACGCAAAGACGGCCGCCGCTGCCTCCCGACGCGGCGTAATCCGGTGCGCGACCATCGGCTCGGCGATGGCATCGAAGACCGTGCGCCGTGGGTTCAGCGACGCATAGGGATCCTGAAAGATCATCTGCAAACGGGGGCGCACGCGCCGCAAGGCCTCGCCCTCCAGTTGGTCCAGCCGCGCCCCCTCAAAAACAATGCTTCCGGCGGTGGGCCGCTCCAGGCGCACGACCGTCCGCGCCAGCGTGGACTTGCCGCACCCGGATTCCCCCACCAGCCCCAGTGTTTCCCCGGCCTCCAGTCGCAGCGTGACGCCGTCCACCGCCTTGACCACGCCATGACGCACGGGAAAATGGGTTTTCAGCGCGTCCATGCGCAATAGGGCGTTGCTCATAGTTTCCCCGCAATCACACGAACGCATGCCGTGTGATGTTCCGCCTCCAACGCCCGCAATGCACACGCCGCTTCGCGGCAGACGTCGCGGGCGTGATCGCAGCGCGGGGCGAAGGGACAGCCCGTTATCGGCGTGATCAGGTCGGGGGGCAGGCCCGGGATGGCGTAGAGTTCCCCGCCGGACCCGCGCAGCGCGGGCCGCGACCGCATCAGTGCGCGTGTGTAGGGATGGAGCGGTTTTCGGAAAATGTCCCGCGCCGGCCCGGATTCCATCACCATTCCGGCGTACATGACCAATACCCGGTCGCACGCCTCGGCAATGACACCCATATCGTGCGTGATCAGCACCATCGCCATGCCCAGGTCCGCCTGTTGTTTTTTAATCAGTGCGAGAATCTGGGCCTGCACCGTCACATCCAGCGCCGTCGTCGGTTCATCCGCAATCAACAGGCGCGGCCGCGTGATCAGCGCCATGGCGATCATCACGCGCTGCCGCATGCCGCCGGAAAATTCATGCGGATACATCGCCATGCGCCGCCGCGCATCCTGGATGCCCACTGAGGCCAGCGCGTCCGCGGCGCGTTCCCGCGCTTCGCGCGGCCGCATCCCGTCGTGAATGCGCACCGGCTCCATCACCTGCGTGCCGACGCGCAGGTAGGGGTTCAGCGCGGTCATGGGGTCCTGGAAGATCATGGAGATTTCCCTGCCGCGAATCGCGCGCAGCGCGCGCTCCGGTTGCCGGAGCAGATCGCGGCCGGCAAACAGCGCTTCGCCGCGGTCCACCCGGCCCGGCGGCGACGGAATCAAGCCCAGCAGCGAATACATCGCCACAGACTTTCCGGAACCCGACTCGCCGACGATCCCCAGCGTTTCCCCCGCATCCACCGTGAAAGACAAATCCTCCACCGCCCGCACCACGCCGCCCCGCGTGTAGAAGCGCGTCTGCAACCGATGCACCCGCAACAACGGGGCTGCTTCCGAAGACGGCGACACAGCCCCGGGTGCGTTGGCTGTCGCGCCCGCCGCGCCGCTAGACCTGCTCTCGGACCACATACGGCTCGCGGTAGGGGCGCGTCAGGAGCGCATCGGCCTCGGGATCGCCGGGAATGCGTTCGGCGACGCCATCAAAAGGCACCCGGCGTCCGCCGAGGCGTACGGCGAGGTTGCCCAGGCACATGAGCGAGGCGCTGTGATGCCCCGTCTCGATATCGGCATGGGGCAGACTGCGACTGCGCACGCAGTCAATGAAGTTCGCCTGATGCTCCAGGGTCGTCTGACGGCCGAATTCCTGCGCGCCGATGGTCCCGTCGCCCCTGGTGATGACCTGCCAGCCGCCGCCGTGGCGGGCGAGCAGCATAAGCCCCTTTGTACCGTACACTTCGATGCGCGTGGAACATGTCGCCCAGACGGGGAACAAATCATTGTCGCGGACTTCCGGGGGAACTTTGATCATGTACGGCGCCCATTGGGTCAACTCAAAGGTCATGACGTAACGGTCGTATTCGATCGTGACCACCTGGGTGTCCGGCACTTCGCGGTCATCCTGAAAGGCAAGGTTGCCGCCGCAGCCGTGCACCGCTTTGGGGTGCGGCGGGTCGCCGAGGATCATGCGTGCGATGTCAATCTGGTGAATGCCGTCGCCGCCCATGTCGCCGCCGGAATAGGCCCAGAAACACAGCCAGCCGTCGTGGAAATGGCCGCGATTAAAGGGACGGCTGGGGGCGGGGCCGAGATACATGTCGTAATCAACGCCCGGGGGCGTCTCGCTGTCCGGGGGGCACGTGAACGGCGCCCCGCTTTTCAGGTTGCAGATTTTGACAAGATGCACGTCGCCCAGATGACCGCTTTGGATATAGTCGCGCGCCTTCCAGACATATTCCGCGCTGCGGTTCTGCAGGCCGACCTGTACGATGCGCTGATATTTGCGCGCCGCCTCCACCATCTTACGGCCCTCGAAGACGTTGATGGCGGGCGTCTTCTCCACATACACGTCTTTGCCCGCCTGGCATGCCCAGATGGTCGCCAGCGCATGCCAGTGGTCGCAGGTGGCGATTGTGACGGCGTCCACGTCCTTGTCATCGAAGATGCGGCGCATGTCCGTCACGGCTTTGACCGGGCGGTTCTGCTGGCGCGCCATCTGGTCGGGAAAGGTCCCGATGCGGCCCTGTTCGTCCACATCGCAGACATAGGCGACCTCCACGCCGGGAATGCGCGCGAAGTTGCGGCACAGATCGCGCCCGCGCCCGCCCAGTCCGATCACGCCCATGACAATCTTGTCGTTTGCCTGGTCCGCGCGCGCGCGGCGCACGCCGGCCAGCAGGGTCGCCCCTGCCGCTGCCTGGGCGGAACGCCCCAGAAAAGTCCGACGGTTCATTTCCTGTGCCATGGCGCTGCTCCTGAGTCAATGTTTGTCCGGAAAAACTTACAACCTGTCCTTTTTGGTGAGGGCTTCAAGTTTCAGCGCCAGCCAGACGGTTTTAATCAGTCCCAACGGGCCGCCGCTGAATACCGAATCAATCACCCTGGCGAGCAATTCATACTTCTGCTTTGAGTACGGATACCAATAGGACTCCAGCCGGTTGCTTTGCTTGTCAACGAGAATGGATTTGATGTTTGAAAATGCATGCAGTCCCCATGCGCCCTTGTAGCGCCCGAAGCCGCTCTCGCGCAGACCGCCGAAGGGCAGCGCAGAATTGCCCTGCGTGGCCATGACATTGTTGATGGAAACATTGCCGGTCTCGATGCGCCGCGCGACACGCTCCGCGCGTTCGAGGTCCGCAGACCATACGCTGGCGGAGAGGCCGTAGGGGGAGTCGTTGGCCAGTTTGACCGCCTCTTCCTCGGTCTTGAATGGCGTCACGGTAACCACCGGCCCGAAGGTCTCATAGTATTGCAGGCGCATGGAATGGTCCACGTCGGTGACAATCGTCGGCGGAAACACATGCGACCGGCCGTTGCGGCGTCCGCCGCAGAGAATCTTCGCGCCTTTTTCCCGGGCCTCGGCGAGTTGCTGTTCCACTTCCTGGATTTGAAAATCGGTGGTCATACAGCCCACGCCCAGGTCACGATCATCGAAGGGGGCGCCGGGTGATTCCAAGGTTTTAATCTTTTCGGCCTTTTCCTTCAGGAGCCGGACAAACTCATCGTAAACGCTTTCCTGGACGTAGATGCGTTCCACGGAGGTGCAGGTCTGCCCGCAGTTGGCGAAGCCGCCCCACAATGCGCCGTTCACCGTGCGCTCGATGTTCACATCGTCGAATACGATGAAGGGGTCCTTGCCGCCCAGTTCCAGTTCGACGGGGATGAGATACTTCGCCGCCTGTTCCATGATGGTCCGGCCGACATCCACGCTGCCGGTGAAATGAATCTTTGCGGGGCGCGATTCGATGAGCCGGTGCGCGGTGCGGCGGCTGGCATAGGCCACCTGGAACGCGCCCTTCATGAATCCGCTTTCCTCGACCATTTCTTCGATGACGCCGCGCAGCGGCGTATATTTCGACGGTTTCAGGATGACCGGATTCCCGGCGGTCAAGGCGCACACGGCGGGGAGGAACGCCAGGTTGAAGGGGTAGTTCCACGGGGAAATGACGAGCACCACGCCCATCGGTTCGTACACGACTTTGGATTTCTTGCCGATCAACATGATGGGCGTCTTCACCTTCTGATCGGCCAGCATCTTCTCCGCGTTTTTCTGGTAGAAATCCACAATGTCAATGGACGGGAAAATGTCCATCACCATCGCGTCGGTGCGGCACTTGCCGGTTTCCTCCATGATGCGCGCGGCCACCTTCTCGCGGTTCCTGATGAGATAGCGCTTCAACTTGTCCAGTTCATCCAGGCGCTGGCGCACGGTCATGCGGCGCAGAATCTCGAAGGCGCTGCGCGCCGTCTCGAACATGGCGTCCACTTCCGCGGCGGCAGGCTCGGGAATCGTGTACAGCGTTTCGCCTGTTCGCGGGTTCTTCACGGTGATTGACGGCGCATCCACGGATTGCCGATCCATCTCTTCGTTCATTTGCAACATCCTCCCCGGCGTTGTCCTCTCTCTGCGCTTACATTTTCCAGCATCGCACCACTATATCAGCAAGCGTCGGAAGCAACAAGCACTGCCTTCATATTCATTCCCATGCGGGAGTTTCCGATGCGGCATATTTCCGGGCAAATCCTCGGAAGTGCCGCACCAGGTCCTGTTTCGGTAAATCCGCGCGGGGCACCCACGCGCAGGCGTCATGCTCGCCGCTCAATCGCAGTTCGCCGTCCACCGGCTTCGCTTCCAGGAGCAAAAAGATTCGATGTGCCGACCCGATGCGCGCCTCGGCCACGCCCGCCACGCCCAACAACGTGATTTCCAGTCCGGTCTCCTCCAACACCTCGCGCCGCAGCGCAACATCGAACGCCTCTCCCGCGTTCACCTTGCCGCCCGGAAAATCCCACTTGCCCGCATTGGCTTTTGACTGCGCCCCGCGCCGCAGCAGCAACACGCCGCCCTCGGCGTCCCGCAGAACGGCCTTTACCGACAGATGGAAAGAGGGGGGCATGGGGTTATGCACCTTGGGAAGACAGGATGGGCCGCGTCAGCATGAAACGCAGGGCAATCACGGGGAAAAAACAGGTACTCCGGAAACGGTGTTTTTTTGATTCGGTCATTGACTCGCCCTTTATCGTCATATTCCCGAAATCGGGTCATTTACTATAGCATTTGTTTGTCCTGGAGGCCGGCCGACAGCCACTGGCGTTGGGCGGCCGCGTCTGATGCCGCCGGCTTTGAGGATTTTTTCATTTTGTTGCCGCAAGACCCATGTCGGCGGCACGCAGTCGTCGGTCTGCGGACAGATACAGGTATTCTATTCGGCGATCGCCGTCAATATCCGCCGGCAGCGGGGGTCCAAGCGCCGGCCCGGCGGCGCGTTCATCGCGCCACAGCATACCGCCCGCCAATGAGACGGCCCACAGGGCGCCCTCCTCCGACGTCGCAATCACCGCCGGTTCTTCGGACGAAGTAACGGCGGTCAAACGCTGCGCTCCTGGAAATGGTATGCACCACCGCATTTCCCCTTCGTCGGAATAGCGGTACAGGCCCGTCGCGTCGGCGAGAATGAAATCCGGCGCGTCGTCGGCGGAGTCCAGCACGACAATTGCATCCCGCAACGCCGCAGTTCGGCCGCTGCGTACCGTCTTGCGCAGCGCGCCGCTCAGGGGTTCCAGGCAATACAGATGCCCTTCCGATGCGGGAACGAGCAGCAACCACTGCCCCTCTCCGCGCCGCGCTATTCTCAGCAGACCGGTCGGCGGGTGCTGGAATGAGGTTTTCCATCGTTCCGCGCCCGTTGCGTCCAGGCAGATTACCGCCGGATCAGGGGCAGTGGTCGCGACATACGCAAAACTTCGGAGCGCGGACCACGCGAAGTCCAATGGAATCTCCGGATCATCCCCGGTCAGCGAAACGTGACACAGCCCAGTGATGTCGCCGATGACGGCATGTTCCCAAACGGGTCGCTCCGCATTGAAGGGAAGGCACGCCACCCGCCGGTCGTCCAATGCGGCCAGCACTGCGTCGGATTCCTCTCCGAAGAGGTTGGCTGTGATGGCATGCCCCGTGGAGCACGGCCCGCCGAGTTCCGCCGCGTGTACGGGATCGCCCTCCATGTCCAGGAAACGCACAATTCCCCGGTGATCAATCAGAGCAATGAGGGGAATGCCGCCCGGCCCCCGCAGTATCAACGGCGGCGCGAAAAACCGGCCCCGAACTTGTCGCCGCCACACCGCCTTGCCGGTCGCGTCCCAGCAAACCGCCTCGCCGCTGTGATCGGCGGTCACTACGTTCCAGGGGGATTGGGGCGATGCGCGCACCAACGCTGGCGGACCTGCGGGGATGCCATCCACCAGGGCGGACCATCGCAACGCGGGCGCCACGTGGTATTCAAAGCGGCGCGCGACCGCTTGTCCATCGGAAGTCATGAGCAGCAGTCGGAACTCCAGCGTATCGCCGGTTTGGAAGATGCCCTGGACGGTCCGCTGAAATTCGGATGTCGCGCGCGGTTCCGCCTTGAGTCGGAATGTGCCCGCGCCAATGCCATAGCCCGTGGGAGGAACGAGTTCCAGTGTGCCGGAGACCGTCTCGTCGGTGCGGTTGGCGAATCCGAACCTCAGCCCTGTCCGCGAACGGTCGGCGCTGAATAAATCCTCCGGACGCATCCACAGACCCGCTTCCAGCAGCAAATGGTCGGCGGGCGCGCCGCGCAGCAATGCCGGTCCGTTGCGCCCCAATCCGATATCCGCTTGATCTGTATTCAGTGCGCGCAAGTCCCCGGTGATTGGGTCGGTGATACTCATGCCCGGTGCATCTTCCGGCAATTCCACAGATTCAAGCCCATCCCAGAAGAGGATGGCCGGGGACGACCCGTCCCGAAACACCATGCCCGCTGCGCCCCCAAACATCGCGATGGGCATTTCGCCCACCCGCATCCATCCGTCCAGGAATGTCTTCGGCGCATATCGCTCGAAATCCGGCACCAGCGGCAACGTTTCCACCACGCCTGCGGGATATCCCTGGTAAAGCCCAAGATAACGGGTCATCTCATCCACGGTGATGCGCCACCATCCTCCCAGCGGCGCATCCACCCACGCATAACCGTCTGAATAGGATTTGACGGCGTGCGCCTGCGCGCGGAATGCCTCCCACGAATACTGTGCGATGGGGCGTTCTCCCTCATACCCCAGCGGCTCCATGCCCAGCCCCACCGCGCCTTGCCGCCGCCATATCGCCTGCGACGACGCGCTCAGGCGCGACAGCGCCAGACGATGCGCGCGCCGCGCGATCTCGCGCAAGGCCCGCGGCTCTGTCTCCCGACAACTCTCCCGAAGCAGCAGATGGAGGGGAATGGCATCCGCCGCGCCCACCGATTCCACCAGTCCCTCAAACAAATCAAACCACAGCGGCCCCGCGTGCAGCAGATCATCCGCGATGATGATCAGTTCCGTTTCGGGATGCGCGCCGATAAAGGCGCGGAAAGCGCGGCGGCCAAAACCGCGCACCGACTCGCGAATTGACCCGGTTTTTTCAGAGACAAGATCATAGCCGTCCCACTGCCAGTCGTAGATCATGCCGGAAGACCTCGTGTCCAGCGCAATGCCGCGCAATCCGGCACTGCGGCACAACGCGCCCGCCGCGCGGAAGCGTGCAATCGCCGCATGGGCCAAATCGCGGTCTGTGAACCAGGCTTCTTCCGGGGCCATTTCGAGGTAGAGAAAATTCCTGCAGATTCCCCGGTCGCACAGGCGGCGGTTCGCGGCGCGGATTTCCAGGAGCAGCGGCGTTTCCTGCGCTGACGATGTTGCTGTATCTTCCCCTGAAGGCACGTCCATGCCCAGGTGCTGGAAGATGCCCTGTACGAAGAAACCGCCGAAACCCATATCGCGCCAATAGGATGCGTTGTCCGCCGCCCATGTCAGGTTCACCGGTGCGCAGAGCAGCACTTCGGGCATGTCGAGCGGCGGCGCGCCGCCGCCCGCAGGAACCGCCCCAAGAAGCGCCAGCGTCAGCGTAAACAACACCACAGGAATTCCTTTGATTATAGTAACATTTTAGCCGTATGGCGCTGGAGACAGGTCTGAAATCACGGCGTCTGTGTACCCGTCATTGCGAGTCCCCCACCACCTGCGGCGGCGATTCAAAGAAGAAAGGAAACGCGCTTTCCCAGCAATACAACAATTTGAATTTATCCGTCAACTCTGAATTCCCGTCATTGCGAGCGAAGCGAAGCAATCTCAGACATTATGAGGCCACTATTATTGCAGATTGCTTCTCTCGGCGGCCTGGTGCGCCGCACCGCTGCTGAGAAAGTGGCCGATCGAGGACCTGTGAAACTACAGATTTCCCTTTCTTTTGTCATTTTGAGAGAGCACAGGCGACCGAGAAATCCTGGGCTGTGGTGAAGATTTCCCGCTCCGTTCGAAATGACAGTACTCTTCTGCTGCAGACAAAATCAGCCCCTTTTCTCTGTGCATCGCCGCTGAAGGCGGTGGGAGACTCGCAATGACAGGGAGAGGAATGATCGTACATGGCCTCATGATTTCACGCCATTCGGCTGAAGTGTTGCCAATCTATGGGGTTTCCGCGGGTTGTGCGGCGAGCATCCGAAGAAAAGAGACCACCGTCTCGTCGTCCCATTTCGCCCCGCCGACATGCTTGAACACAATGTCGCCGGTGGGCGCGATGAGAAAGGTTGCGGGCGTCATCGTGGTCTCATAGACCGCCGGGCGCTCCCCCTCAAGCGTGTATACGGGGAAACGGACGTCTTCCTGCAGCACGACGGGGCGGGGGTCCTTGTCGCCGGTAGCAATACACACAAAATCCACGTTGGCTGATTGCATCGCATCGTAGAGCCGGTTGATGGCGGGGATTTCCGCCAGGCACGCAATGCAGGTCGGGTGCCAGAAATGCAGGAAGACGGCCTTGCCGCGCGTCTCCTCCATGTCAAGGGGCACTCCGTCCAGCGAAATGACCTGCCAGGCATAATCCGCTGTCAGCCCGGAGGTGATGGGCGGCGTGCGCAAGCGCCTTTCGGCGCTCTTGACCAGCATCCCTTGAAATAGATACACGACCGCGACTGTGGCGACAACAAGCCCCGCAATCGTCAATATCACGCCTGAGAGACAACCAAATACAAAGGATTTGCCTGGTTTCATCGTGTTCTTCCTTTGAATCGCAGCCAAATCCCCCTTGGCAGGGGGTGGCGCGAAGCGCCGGGGGATGTTATCCGTATGATCAATCTCAAGTATCTCATGCTTATTTCCTGAAGCATGATAGGGAACCATGATTGTACGAACAAGCGAAGAAGCATTGAACCATTTGGCTGGAGAACTACGCAACGTTAATCCCCGGATTCCCGGTCATCTTCTGACATTTTGCGATCGCGCTGGTCGAATCCCGCAAGGCGTTCTCGGAATTCCGCTTCCTTGCCGCGTTCCGTTGGATGGTAGTAAGTTCCGCGCGGCACGCCGTATTCCTGCGGCACATAGCCCTCCTCGTGGTCATGCGCGTATTGGTATCCCGCGCCACGCCCCAGGCGTCTTGCGCCCCCGTAGGAGGCGTCCTGCAGATGCGGGGGCACGGCGACGGTCTTCTTTTCGCGCACATCGCCCAGCGCAGCCTCAATGGCCAGATATGCCGCGTTGCTCTTTGGCGCGCACGCCACATATGTCGCGGCCTGCGCGAGGATGATGCGCGCCTCCGGCATCCCGATGAATTCACACGCCTGCCACGCCGCCGTCGCCAGCACCAGCGCCATCGGGTCCGCGTTGCCCACATCCTCCGACGCGGCGATACAGATGCGCCGCGCGACGAAACGCGGCGTCTCCCCGGCCTCGAGCATCCGCGCCATCCAATACACGGCGGCGTCGGGATTGCTCCCGCGCATGCTCTTGATGAACGCGGACGCCGCGTCGTAGTGCTCATCGCCCGTGCCGTCGTAGTGCAGGAGTTTGCGCTGGATGCACGCCCGGGCGACGTCTTCCGTGATATGCAGCCGGTTCGCCTCCGGCGGCGTGGTAATCAGCGCGATTTCCAGGGCGTTGAGCGCACGGCGGCCGTCGCCCTCCGAGAAGGCGGCGAAATGCTCCAGGGCGGCGCGGTCCGCCTCCACGCGCAGGTCCTTGACGCCCAGTTCCGGGTGCGCGATCGCCCGTTCCAGCAACGTGACGATATGGTCGTCTTCCAGGCGGCGGAACTCGAAGATTTGCGACCGCGACAACAGGGGCGCAACCACCGAGAAAAACGGGTTCTCCGTCGTCGCGCCGATGAGGATGATGGTGCCGTTTTCCACGTCGGGGAGGAGCGCGTCCTGCTGCGCGCGGTTGAAACGGTGGATTTCGTCCACAAACACAATGGTGCGGCGATTCTCATGGATGCGGCGCTGTTTTGCCTGCGCGATCAGTTCGCGCAGTTCCTTCACGCCGGAGGTGACCGCGTTCAGCGGCTCGAAGTGCGCCCGGGTCCGCATCGCAATGATGCGCGCGAGCGCCGTCTTGCCCGAACCCGGCGGACCGCAGAGGATGAGGGACGTGATGCGGTCCGCTTCGATGGCGCGGCGGAGGACGGTGCCCGGCCCCAGGATATGGTCCTGGCCGACCAGTTCGTCCAGCGTTTTCGGCGCGACCCGCCGCGCCAGCGGCGCTTCGCGCCGCAGGCGGTCCAATGCGGCGTTCTCAAACAGGTCTTCCGGCATGCGCTGATCCTAGCCGTCTCATGGCATCGGGCGCAATCAGGGCATTTTTATTGCCTCGGTCGGAACAGGTCGGTCCGCTTGATTATCCGGGGAAACGGATGTGTTTTCAGCGGGGGATTCCGCTTCGACCAGGCCGGCATAATGCGCCGTCAACGCGGCGAGCACCCAGAACACGATGCTTGCGCGCAGCGCGGCCAGCAACTCCGCGCCGAACATCTGCATCAGCAGGAATCCACACAATCCGAAGAGCAGCCCGGAGAGGGCGAGCCGATCATAATCGCTGATGCCGGCGTGTTTGCGCGCGCGCCAGACCATGCGCAACAGGAAAAGCAACAACAACAGAAACAGGATACCGCCCGGCAGACCAAATTCGGCAAAGGCCATCAGGAACAGATTGTGCGGCGTTTCCGCCGAGACCCGGCCCTTGTAGAACAGCAGGCCGCTGATTTCATCCCGGCTGGGCATGTCCCAGTCCTTGCGGATGTCGAAACGCATGTAGAATGCATCGGGCGATATGCCGAAGACCGGATAATCCCGCCAAATGGCCAGGGCCGTGTACAGGCTGTCGGTGCGCCGCGCGACCGACGCGTCTTCGTGATAGCCGCGCGACCAGAAGCGGCTGAAATCGTACTGACTGAAAAGATAAAGCGCAATGGCGACGAGCGCCGCGCAGAATGCGAACGACAACGACCCCAGCACCAGGCGCCGCCGGCCCCGCGCCCGCCAGATCAGGTACAGCATGGTCGGCGCGAGAATCAGCGCAAGACAGAGCATGGCCGACCGCGACAAGGAGAATAATACGCCCAGGAACATCAGCGCGGCGCATGCGAGATGAAAGAGGCGCCAGAAGCCCCTGTCGCAACCCAGGCCGAAGACCACCGCGGGCGGCATCAGCAGGAGGATCACCGCGGCCACGGAATTGGGATGGCCCAACGGCAGACGGCCGCGCACCAGGTCCAAGGTGCCGCCGATGGCCTGCGTCCACCCGATCATATCCAACACCCGCCCGGGGAGAATACCGAACGCCGCCAGGATGAACCCCGCCAGGCCGCCCAGTCCGATCATGAAACGGATGGCCCACAGCGTCCGCGCGCGGCTCAGACCGCATCTCGGCAGCAACACCACGAAAAAAATCGGCGACACCACCGCGCCCAGCGCGAGCAATTCGCCGGTCAAATCGCGATGAAGGAGATAGTTGTCGAAGAGGCGGTTTACTCCGATCGTTATCAAAGCCAACGCCAAGAACGCCGCCAGGGTCCAGAAGAGACGACCGAGAAAACGTTGCAGTTCCGGCTTGCCACGAACATCGGCGGTCGGGTCAAGCAGCACCCGCGCGCCCAGCAGCAACAGACACAACAACGTCAGATAGAACGTCGGCTTCAATGCCACATAATGATCCAGCGGAACAGCAAATGATTCGTCAAAACGTTGCATCAGCAGAAAGGCCAGAAGCACCGGCAGCAGCGCAAGCAGGGCGGAGACCCCGAAGACCCCCAGGGCGACGCTGCCGCCCGCCAGAAACGCCAGGGCCAGCGGTGCAAGCGGCAGACACACATATTGTGTCAACCCGATCACCGCGCCTGTCGCGGCGCATGCGCCGATCAGTATAGCCGCATCCGCCTTGGGCGAAACCAGGGAGCGTTGCGTTTCTCCCGCCGTATTCATGAACCTTCCTTCGCGCCCAGCGTTACTTCCGCAAACCTTACACGCCCCGGCCCACGCCAAGATAAAGCAGCCCGGCCCGCTCCACGGCTTCGCGGTCCCAGCCGTTGCGGCCGTCCAGCACCGCCGCGATGCCGCGCGCGCGCCATTGCGCGAAGTCCGGATTGCGGAACGCGCCGTGCGCGGTGTTGAGAATCACGGCGTCCATCGGATCGCGGCCTGCGCAGGCCGGCTCAAACCCCGCCGCGCGAATCTCCTCGTCGGAATACCAGGGGTCTTCCAGCGTGACGATTGCGTCCCGCGCGCGCAGCGCCGTGCTCAACGGATATGCCGTGCTGAAGATGTCCACTTTCACATCGGGTCGGAAAGACAAGCCCAGGATATGAACGCGCCTCCCGTGGAGCGGCGCCCAGGCGCGCGCCAGCCGTTCCACGTTGCGTTCGGGTTGATTGTCGTTGATGGCGCGTGCGGCTATCGCAAGATGCTGCATGACGCCCCGGCGTTCGCCGTCGCGGATGATGAAATAGGGGTAGACGGGCGTGCAGTGGCCGCCGACCCCGATGCCGGGGAACAGCAAGCGGGTTTCGTCGTCGTCGTTCGAGGCCTCGGCGATACGCCAGTAGTCCTCGCCCACCGCCTCGCAATAGGCGGCGAGTTCATTGGCCAGCGCAATGTTCACATCGCGATAGATCATTCCCGAAAGTTTGACCAGTTCCGCCGCCTCCAGCGTGTCCACGTTGATGACGCGCGCGCCGAGATGCTGCGCGTAGAAGGCCGCGCCCGCCTCCGCCGATGCGGCATCGTAGCCGCCTACTACCTTGGGGGTTTCGCGGAGTTTTTCAAACACGAAGCGCGCCTTGACACGTTCCGGGCTGAAACACGCAAAGAAATCGCGGCCCGCGCAAAGCCCGCTCGCCTGTTCCACGACGGGAATCAATACGCGGCGCGTGCCGCCCACCGCCACGGTGGTTTCCCAGGACACCAGCGCCCCCCTTCTCAGCCCCCTGCCCACCGCTTCCGATGCGGCCCGCAGAATCCCATAGTCAATATCGCGGTCCGGGGTGAGATGGGCGGGTACGATGATGATGACGACATCCGCATCGCGCGCCGCGCCGGTCGTATCCGTCGTCGCAGTCAGCCGTCCCGCCGCATGATTCCGGGCGATGTACGCATCCAGTCCCGGTTCGTCATACGGCGACGTTCCCGCATTGATCGCGTCCACAATCGCCGGGTCCACGTCGCAGGCCGTCACCAGCGCACCGCTTTCCGCAATCGCGCACGCCAGCGGCAATCCCATCCGCCCCGCGCCCACCACGATGACGTTCATTGTCCTATTCCTCATTCACAGCCCACGGCGCTTCGCGCCCCGCCCTTTGGGGGACCCAAGCCGCGCTTGCGCTTTTTTTGTTGTGGCCGGTCGCCCGACCGTGCCACGCCCACGACCGAAGGTCTCCAGAAATTCTCATATGCACTCCTATGCAAAGGGGGGCACAAATCACCCTTCCAATTACAGACAACTTCCTCAAAAGCCTCTGTGCTCACCGGAGGCGGATTCCGGCGCAGTCTTTTCCTTCAATGCGTCACTTTTCTATTGCCGCTGCCAATGATTCGCAGACGTAATCAATCTGCGCATCGGTCAGACCGGGAAAGATCGGCAGGGACAGCAATCTCCGCGCACAGGCTTCCGTCACGGGCAGCGCGCCCTCAACCCCCCCCAGATGGCGATACGCTTCCTGCAGATGCAACGGCACGGGATAATGCAGCCCCGTGCCGACGCCCCGGTCGCGCAGCGCTTCAGCCACCGTGTCGCGATTATCCACCTGAATCACGAACAAGTGCCACACGGGCAGGCAGCCGTCCGCCACTTTCGGCGCAACGACGTCCGGTATCCCGGAGAGCCGCTCAAGATAACGCGCCGCCGCGGCGCGCCGCGCCGCATTCCATTCCGGCAAGCGGCGCAGTTTAATCCGGAGCGCGGCCGCCTGCAGCGCATCGCAGCGCCCGTTATACCCTTCCATCTCGTGGTAATACTTCCTGGCCTGACCGTGGTCGCGGAGTTTGCGCACCGTGGCGGCCAGCGCGGCGTCGTTGGTCATCACCGCGCCCGCCTCGCCGCACGCGCCCAGGTTCTTTCCGGGATAGAATGACGTCGCCGCCATGACGCCCATGGAACCGGCGCGGCGGCCCTTGTATTCGGCCAGTTGCGCCTGCGCGGCGTCCTCCACCACCCACAGGCCCTTCCGGCCCGCAATCTCCAGAATCGGGTCCATCTCCGCCGTCTGTCCATACAGATGGACGGGCACGATTCCCTTGGTGCGGGGCGTGAGGGCCGCCTCAATCTTTGCCGGGTCCATGTTGTACGTGCGGGGGTCAATATCCACAAAAACAGGCCGCCCGCCGGCCTGCGTGATCGCTTCCGTCGTGGCGATAAAGGTATTCGCCACCGTAATCACCTCATCGCCCGGCCGCAGGCCGAGCGCCAGAAACGCAAAACGGAGCGCATCGGTACCGCTGTTGACCGCCACGCAATGCGATGTTCCGCACGCCGCCGCGAATTCCTCCTCAAAGGCCGCCACATGCGGCCCCCCCACAAATGCCGCATGCCGCAGAATCTCCTCCCACAGCGGCAGAATCTCATCGGCCAGTTCGTTGTGCGGGGTCTTCAAATCCAGAAACGGCACCTGCATAGGTCAGTGTTCCTTCCCCGGCTGTGCCATGGCCCGCAACGATTCCTCCCGCGTAAAATAGCGGCGTTCACCGAGCAGGGCGTTCTTGCTCGAATCGTAATACAGCGCCTTCGACTCGTCCTGTGGCACCGCCTTGATCTTCTCCAGTATCGGCATGGTCTGCTCGAACAAGGTCCAGCCGTATGCCAAACCCCGGAGATATGCATCCCGCACTTCGTCAAACTCGGGGTAAATCGAATACAACACCTGCGAGACGATCGGCCCGTCGTCTATTCCCGGCGTGATCTCGTGAATCGTGACGCCGTGCATCCGCTCTTCATTTTTCAGCGCCCAGTTGATGGGAGACACGCCCCGGTAACGCGGCAACGGACCGTTGTGCAGGTTGAGGATCCGATCGCACTTGTCAATAAACCACGGTCTGATGATTCGGTCGTAAAAGACCGAAAACGCCAGATCAATGCGCCAATGTTCGTCCTTTACGCCGGGGATGTCTTTATACCGACCGGATTCGACCAATGGCACATCGTGCTTGTTTGCCCATGCGGAAATCGAATCGGTCCATTTCGGCTCCGGGATCACGGGCACCACCAATTTCAGGGTGTAATCCGGATTTTGCAGGAACCACTCCGCCACCCGGATCGCCAGTGCGCCTTTGCCCAGCAGAATAACGTTTCTCGCCATCTTTACCTTCCATTCCAGTACTTGCAGAACCCTGCTCGTGTGTCACCGCAAGGCGATAACCCGCCCGTTCTCTTTCAACGATCGATCCGTCGCCTCCAACATCGCGATGATGCGCGCGCCCGCCGCGCCGTTATTGAAAGGCGTAAGCCCTTTTTCAATGCACTCCACGAAATATTCCACCTCGGTTTTCAGCGCCTCGACGGTCGGCACCACCGGCGCATACATGTCGCCGTGGCGCGGCGTCGCCAACACGCGATACAACCCCTCCTTCGTCTCCACCGCCATCCCCTTGTCGTAGATTTTGATCTGCTCCTCCTTGTTCAGGTCGTCCCACACCAGCATCTTCTTCGACCCGCCCACCACTGTCCGCCGGATTTTCACCGGCGACAGCCAGTTCAGATGAAAATGCGCGATCAGATTGTTCGGGTAAAACACCGTCACATACGCCACATCCTCCAACCCCGTGTCGAAATGGCCCCGGCCGTGCGCGCTCACCGCCTCCGCCGCGTCGCCCAGCAGGTAATCCATGATGGACAAGTCATGCGGCGCCAGGTCCCACACCACGTTGATGTCGTGCTGGAAAATGCCAAGATTAATCCGTGTCGAATCATAATAATACAAATCGCCCAACTCCCCCGCATCAATCAGCGCCTTCATTTTTCGCACCGCGCCCGTGAACAGAAACGTATGGTCCACCATCAGCGTCAGGCCGCGGGCGCGGGCAAGGTCGGTCAGTTCCCGCGCCTGGTCATGCGTCGAGGTCATCGGCTTTTCCACCCAGACATGTTTGCCGTGCTCCAGCGCGGTCTTCGCCAGTTCATAATGCGTGAACACCGGGGTAGCGACGACAATGACATCCAGGTCCGGCGCTTTGGCAATGTCCGCGGCGTCCGTCACCTCCGCCGCCGGAAACGCCGCCGCCGCCGCGCTTCTGCGCGCCGGCGCCATGTCCGCGATCCGTATCAGCGCACACTCCGGATGCGCGTTGAAATTTCGCGCCAGATTCGGCCCCCAATAGCCATATCCGATCAGTCCCACCCGCAACATAATTCGGTCCCTCTTCTTCAACCCTGGAAATACTTGGACGCCACCACGGCGCAACAGCCACACACATGTTCTTCGATGGAAAAGACAGGAACGCGCCAGGTTCCGACGTACACATCTGAAGCAAACGGATGATACTGTCCGCCCAAAGAACATGTCAACGCGGACCAGGCAACGCCCCGATCATTTCCCGCTACCAGCGCTTTCTTTCCGCCATATCCACCGCTTCCCTGTGCCCCATTTCCGCCATCCCTTCCCTCCCTCCATCCCGTTTCTCCCTCCCTCCCCTTCGCCCAATCCCCCCGGCCCGACCCGTCCTACTGCTTCTCCCGCTTCCTTTTTTGCAGCCGTACTCGGTTTTCGCGCCCTCCATGAGGTATAATCAATTGCGAGCAGGCCGGACGGCCGCGGCGTCCGCAGTGCGGACGCCGAGGAAAGTCCGGGCTCCACAGGGCGGGGTGCTTCGTAACGCGAAGGCGGGGCGACCCGACGGAAAGTGGCACAGAAAACACACGGCCCACGTCCCGCGTCACTGCGGGGCCGGCAAAGGTGAAAAGGTGCGGTAAGAGCGCACCAGCGTCGTGGTGACACGGCGGCTTGCCAAACCCCACCCGGAGCAATTCCGAATAGGGGAGCCATGGCGTGGCCCGCGCCGCTCCCGGGTTGGATGCTGGAGGCGCGCGGCGACGCGCGTCCAAGAGGAATGGCCGTCTCGGGGGAGCAATCCCCTAGACAGAACCCGGCTTACAGGCCTGCTCGCCCATGCCCAAAACGGCGGCCCTCCATGCCGCCATGGGCGCCTGCGGATGGCGGACGTTTCCATGATTTCGGTCAGCGATTCCGCCATTGCATTCCCAAGGGGCGATTTCGGTGCCGTGTCTTGCGTTCCCCTATGAAAAACACGTACAATAGCCCCATACGCGCGCCTCTACTTCAGTTTCGGCGCGTCATTTTCATTCGTGGACGGGTAGCTCAGTCGGTAGAGCATCGGACTTTTAATCCGGTGGCCGCGGGTTCGAATCCCGCCCCGTTCACCATTGATTTACCCTGAAAAATCCCGTTTTTCAAGGGTTTTTTGCGGATTTTCAAATCGCCGCTTTCATCGCCGCGATTGCCCAGAATTCCCCCGTTGTGCCCCTTTGGTGCAACCTTTGGTGCAACATTTCCCCTCGTTACACCGCTCCTGCGGTGTAACGCACCCCTGCGACGCTCCCGCGTCGCGGGATGCGGCAGCGCGTTTCACGGAAAAATTTCATTCCCCGGCGCATCTCAAGACGATTTACGGTTTCAAGATAGACGTACTCATCGAGACATTTGCGAAACGGGCGTTCCGGTTCTCAGTGCCATCTGAAATCCCTGATATTTCGTGCTCTAACGCGCCAAAAGAGTCCATTTCGCAAATGCCTCTCATCATATCAAATGAACATGAACCCGTAAGGATTTGCGCCGTTATGGAGTGTGCCGAACAGGCGGCGCACTCCAAATCAGCCACTGTGTGAACCGCAGGGCCCAACTTCCACCAAACACGGCGGACATGTCAGGAGTCATGTTTGGCGCGCTTGCCGCTGAGAAAGCGGGTCCCTTTCTTCAATGTCGGTGCTGTTCATGACCGGTTCAACGCAGGTGGGACAGACCATGCTGCTTCGCGCGAAGAAGGGGGCTGTCATTCGAGCAGGGGGCTGATCGCGGGAGATTGATTGCGCTGTTTATGGTTGTTACCATGGCCCCGGAATGTTGACTGCGCACAGCGGGTTTTCCTTGTGAGACGGGGCGTTGCAGAACGCATGACATGGATCAAGATAAAGGAGACGGTGCGCGGCGCGGCGAATGCGGCCATAGTTTTCTCGCAGCGGCTGCGCCGGAGCGGCTGGGCGTCCGCGAGCGCCTATGCGCACTATGTACTCGTCAATGCGTGGCTGCGTCTTCGGAACCGACTGACGCGGCGGCCGCGGGTGGAGTGTCCCTGCTGCGGCTGGCGCGGCTACGAATTCCGCACCATAGATTGCGGAACCTTCACGGTGCCGTCGGCGGAGTGCCCGCACTGCCGCGCGCATGAGCGCCACCGGATGCTGCATATTTATCTTTTGCGCGCCTGCCCGGTATTCATGCGGCTGTCGGGCGTGGCCCTGCATTTTGCGCCGGAGCAGCAGGTCGGCGTGTTGATTGCGCGAAATCCGGACCTGAAATGCCTGCATACGGATTATGCGCTGGACATGATTCGGCCCCATCGTGGCACGGCTTTCCAGTGCGACATGCAGCATCTCGCCCTTGCAGACAACGCCGTCCACGCCATTTTCTGTCTGCACGTGCTCGAACATGTGCCGGACGACCGGCGCGGCATCGCGGAAATGCGCCGCGTGCTGCACCCTGACGGCGCGGCGTATATCATGGTGCCGTTCATGATGGATTGGGCGAAGACGGTGGAGTTCGGCCGGCCGGACCCGGAAATATACGATCATTATCGCGGCTATTCCCCGCTGGATTTTGAGGAGCGGCTGGCGCCGTTCTCCTATGAGCGGATAGACCCGAAAGATTTTCTCGAACCGGAGGAAATCCGCCGCTACCGGATTCCGCCGAGTCAGGTGGTTTTTCGATGTGTCAAGTGACTGTTCGCATAAGGCAGCGGCCCATCGCCGCATATGAGACGATGTTGATGACCAGAATGGAAATACGATGAGTTACACGCCGCCGGACCCGCTGCAATACAACTTCTGCCCGAGTTGCGGTGATCGGCTTGTGGTGCATGATGACGGCGAGCGGCATCAGCCCCACTGCCGTCGCTGTCGCCGCTTTTTCTACCACAACCCCGTCCCGGCGACCTGCTGTTTTGTGCGCCGGGACGATGGCGCATTGCTGCTGGTGCGGCGCGGCGTGGAGCCGTGCAAGGGCGAATGGAGCCTGCCGGGGGGCTTTATGGAAGTGGGGGAAAACCCGGAGGAATCGGCGCGACGGGAACTCTTTGAGGAGACGGGGCTGCGCGGCGGCCGTTTCCGCCTGATTGGCGCGAGCGCCCGGCCCAGCGCGATTTCCGGGGCCATCCTGGTGTTGGGCTATCTTGTCGAGGGCTGGGAGGGCGAACTTCGCGCGGGCAGCGATGTGAGCGAGGTGCGCTTCTATGCCCTGGCCGACCGGCCCAACCTGGTCTTCACCGTCCACCGTGACCTGCTGGAAACCTACGACGCGCTGTTCCCCTGATCAATATTGTCGAGATACACGATACCGCGCGCGGCGTCCAGGGTAAGCCAGGTTCCCGGCGGGATGCGGCGGGTGGCGTCTTCGACGCCAATCACGAGGGGGACGCCCCGTTCGCGGGCGAGGATGGCGGCATGGGAGAGTACGCCGCCACGTTCCAGAACGACGCCCTGCACGCGAGACAGGAGGACGGTCCACGCGGGATCCAGGGCGCGCAATACGGCGATGATCGGCGTGTCGCCGGGCGGCGGCAGGTCGCCCGGGGTGCGCAGGAAGACGGCGCGTCCCCGGACCACGCCGGGCGACGCGGCGATGCCGCGCAGGTGCGCGGCGGACGGCGGAACGTCGGGCGGTTCCGGGCCGATGAAGAGCGGTTTTTCCATCAATGATTCGAGATGGAACGCGTGGCGTCGTCGTGCGATCGCCCCGCGCGGCGCCTCGGCGCCGCGATAGCGCGCGGCGATCAGTTCGTCCCATTCCAGGAACCACACGTCCCCGGCGTCGGCGATGATGCCATGCGCGGCGAGCCATGCGCCGGCCTGCGCCAGCATCCGGCGCTGTTGCGCCAGGATGCGTTCCCACTCAAAGCGCTGTTCCTCGCGCATCGCCAGGAGCCGCGCCAGTATCCGCATCGGGCCGCGCCAACGCGCCGGCGTTCCCGGCGGCGTGGCCGGTGGAGATGCGGGTATTCCACCATAATATGCGTGCAACATGTCCGCATCGGCCAATTCCGCCCAGGTGGGCGCGGCATGGTCCAGGGATGGCGAGCGATGGCCGTAGTCGCGCCGCAATGTTTCCAGCGCGGCGGGGTCCGCGTCCTGCGCAAGCGCGGCGCGCAGCGCGGCATTTGCTTCGGCGGTAGGGAGACGAAGGCCTTGCCAGAGACGGCGTTCGCGGCGCGCCGCCCAGGATTCGGGCAGCATGGCGCAGACCAGACGCCAGGCGTAATACGCGTAATTCGCCCAGAGGTAACTCCACCGGTGCAGTCGCAGGAAACGGTCGTTCAGTGTGTCGAGGCGTTCCCATCGGGCGCGCCATTCGGCTTCCGATTCCGGCATGGTCTCCGGCATATTTTCCAGCGCCCGGCGTAATTCCTCCTGGAACTGATCCCATGCGGAGATGTTTCGGAATACATCACGCCGTTCCCGCAGCACCGCGACGACTGCGCACGCGGCGTAATGCAGAAGGGAGCCGCGCCGCCGCGCCGCCGGCGGACACGCGCAGCGCGCGGGAAACAGTTGGCGCAGGTCTTCTGAGAGAAACCAGCGCGGCGCACCGCGCAGCATGGCGCGGTACACCGTGTGCGGCACATAGACTTGTCCGCCGTAGTACGACACGGGATTGTCGGGCGCGGCTGCACCGCGCATGGCGAGCGCTTCGCCAAGCGCGATGCGCGCGATGCGCGGAATCAGCGTGGTGCGTGTGATGGGGCGGATGGGTTCCGTGAAGCGCTGGTCGAAGAACCATGAAGTAGCGCAATGCGGCGACATCAGATCGGGATGGGCGCGAATCGCCGTGACTGGGCGCGCCTGGAGGAACCAGAGATCGTGGGCATCCGCCGCCCATTCAATGTCTACGAGGGTCTGCATTCGGTCTTCGACGCGCAGCAGCGTGGCCAGCAGCGCGGCGGTCCAGGCGGGGTCCAGGTCGTCCGGCCCGTCTGCTCCGGGATCTGCGTCCAGGAGGTGCGCTGATACAATGTCCAGGTGGAACCGGGACGGCTGCGCGCCGCCGCCGACCAGCGCCGCCCCCTGGCCATGAACCACTTCAAGGTAGCATCGGTCGGGATGTGCCGCTGCCGGGTTCGTCGAGAACAGCACCCCTGCCGCCCTGGCCGCCACCCAAGACTGCAGAATGACCGCCATCCCCCCGGAAACCGCCGCATCGCCGGCGGAATCCAGGACATGATTCAACGCTGCGACCAATTCGCCGGCATCTGCCACAAACACCGTCGCAAAACGTCCTGCGCAGGATTGCCGCGCGGCGTCTTCGATCTGCGCGGAAGACCGTACCGCTACGCCCTGAAACGGCGGTCGGCGCAGCGCCTCAAAGCACGCCCGCAACGCCGCCACGGCGGCCGCATCCTCGCGCCACGGGCGCCCCGCCGCCACGTCCGCTGGAATCACGCGCCACGGCGGCACCCGTGCCCCCGCCGCTGTCAGGCGCAACAGCCCCCACGCTTTGCCGCCGATGCGCCGCGCATCGAGCGCCGCCGCTTCCGTCGGGGTAAGGATCAGGGGTTGCATGGAACGTCCTTTTTGCCCGCGCCGCCGCGGGCGGTGCGCGGCGGAGGATTTGTGGAAAATATTGCAAAACAGGATGTTATAGGACGGAGAGGACCTATGAAAAGCACACGTCAAAGGCTCTTGCAAAACCTTCTGTTATCCAATGCAGCACGGGCATCCTGCCCGTGTCATGGGCGAGACGCGCATGACACGGGAGGTTTTGCAAGGGCCTCGTCATATATGATTTTTTCTGCTGATCCCGGGGCATTGTCCGGCGCACGCTGTCGGTGCTTTCCATCTTTTGTGTGTTGTCCCGAAATGTGTCCTATTGGTCCTGTTGGTCCTGCAGGTCCTGTAGTTCCCAAAACATTCAGCCTGTGCCCGTCCACCTGGCACACGCCGTCAGGCGAAGCGCCCGCGCCGCGTTCACAGCCCCTGGAGGCAGGCAAGGGTGGCGCGCAGCGTGTCCTCGTAGTTCCCGGTGGAATGGCCGCATTCGAGCGCGATGTACTTGTCGTATCCGGTTTCGCTGATGGCCTTGAAGATATTGGCGTAGTTCAGTTCGCCGGTGCCGGGTTCTTTGCGGCCGGGGTTGTCGGCGACATGGAAATGCCCGATGCGCGCAATGTTCTGCGTGGCGTTGCGGATGACGTTGCCCTCGCTGATTTGCTGGTGGTAAATGTCGAAGAGCATCTTGACGTTGGGGCTGTCCACCGCCTCCATGATCTGCATGGTGTGGTCGGTGCGGTACAGGAAATAGCCGCGATGGTCCACGAGCGGATTCAGCGCCTCGAGGACCAGCACAACGTCGTTGTCCTCTGCGATGGGCGCGAGCCGCTTCAGGCATTGGATGACGTATTCCGTCTGCTGCTCGCGGGAGGTGTCGTCACGCTCGTTGCCGGTGAGACCGACCAGTTGGCGGCACCGGGCCTTCTTGGCGAATTCGACCCGGCCCTTGAAATGCGCTACGACTTCGTCATGATCGTCCGGATTCACCATGCCGCCCGGCGCGATTTTCCCTGCGCCGCCGATGCAACTCAATTCCATGCCCAGTTCATCCAGTTTCGCGCCCAGTTCCTCCGGCCTGCCCGATGCGCCGAGCCATTCCACGGCGCGCAGCCCCCACGCCGCCGCCGCTTCCATCTTCTCCGTGGGGCGGCGTCCGGGAAACCAGTCGAGCGGCGCGGACATGTTCAGTTTCACCTTTGCGAAGGGCTTGTCGTCCGGGGCTGCCGCCAGCACGGGCATCTGTCTCCAAAAAGCCGCGCCGGAGGCTGCGGCCGCGCATGTCGTCAGGAAAGAGCGTCGTATCATGGTCCTGTCCTCCTGGGTTGTTCCCGGTAGCATACCCAAGCCCCGTCATGCGCCGCAATTCCCCCGCAGCCCCGGCCCAACAACCATCGGCTGCTCTCCGCGATGTCGGTTGCCTGCTTCCCCGGCGTTTTTTTGGTACCATTGTCTCCATCGCGGAGGTCAATGGGCCGTTCCGCTCCCAACACATTGATGTGCGTTTTTCGACAATATGCGGGAGATTCCCACCATGCAATATGTGTTCGGGCCAGTGCTTTCACGGCGCCTGGGGCGGTCTTTGGGCGTGGATCTGATCCCGTCCAAGACCTGCGTCTATGATTGCGTCTATTGCCAACTGGGCTGCACGACGCGCAGAACGACCGCGCGCCGCGAATGGACGCCGGTAAACGAGGTGCTCGCCGAGGTCGCCCGCGCATTGGATCGCGACCGTCCGGATTACATCACCCTGGCGGGGTCGGGCGAGCCGACGTTGCACGCCGGCTTGGGCGCGGTCGTTGCGGGCATCAAGGCCCTGTGCGATGTTCCTGTGGCTGTACTGACCAACGGCGCGCTGCTCGGGTGTCCCGACGTACAGCGCGACCTGTTGGCCGCCGATGTCGTGATTCCCTCCCTCGATGCGGGCGATGCGCCGGCCTTCGCCAAAGTGAACCGTCCTGACCCTGCGGTGCGCTTTGCGCCGATGGTCGAGGGTCTGGCCGGATTCCGGAGCATCTATTCCGGAGCATACTGGCTGGAGGTTCTGCTGCTCGCGGGCGTGACCGATACCGAGGAACAGGTGCGCAAAATCGCCGCCTGCGCCCGCCGCATCCGGCCCGACCGCGTACAATTAAACACCGTCACCCGCCCCAGCGCCGAGGGCGGCAGGCTGGCGGTACCGCACAACAAACTGGAAGCCCTCACGCACATATTCCACCCCCCCGCCGAGGTGGTGGCGGATTTTCCTGATGTGCACACCGGGGCTTTGACAGCGGCCGATCCGGATGCCGTGATCGCCATGACGCGGCGGCATCCCTGCACCGCGGCGGACCTCGAACAGGGCCTGGGGCTGTCCCAAGCCACTGCCCAGCAATGTCTCGACGCGCTGCTCGAGCAGGGGGCCGTCGAGGTCGTGCTCATCGAGGGCCGCGCTTATTACCAGCCAAAAAGAGAATGAAAACCGGCGGTCGTTTGCGCGGCGCCCCCATGCTTGGGCACAATGGGCGCGGATCACATTATTGGCCGAAAGGCGGACGGGAGGATAGTGCCCATCTGCGCCGACGCAACCGCCTCTATTGACCGTGAGGAGTGAAAAAAGGAATGCACATCAAGGGAATTGTCGTCTATCTGGTGGTGAGTATCGGCGTCACCTGTCTGGCCGGGCTGGCGTCGGCCTATGCCGGACTGATTGTGTTTGAGAATCCCAATCTCCTGAACAACCTGCTCTTTATTGCGTTGTTGTGGACGCCGGCGCTGGGCGCACTGATCGCATCGCTTGCCGCGCCCTCCCACGATTATCCGCGTCCGCGCCTCTGGCCCATTCCCGCCGGCCCGGCGACGCGGATTGCGCTGGTGGTGTTTGGCGCATTTGTCATGACGCATGTGATCATTGCATATGTGGGATGGACCCGGCCGCAGTGGGGCATGTCAGGGCTGATGACCCGGATTAACGCCATGATGTTTCACCCGCTGAGCGGGCCGGTGGCCGCCGTTGCGCCGATGGTCGCGCTGATAGGGGGGGCATTGCTGAGCATTGTGCTCGGTGCGACGCTTTTCGCGCTGGCCGCGCTGGGCAATGAACTGGGCTGGCGGGGCTACCTGCTGCCCCGGCTGATGCCCTTGGGCCGCCCTGCGGCCTATGCGCTTGTCGGCGTGTTCTGGCTTGTCTGGGCGCTGCCGCTCCTTTATCTCGCTTTTTCCGGCATCGATCGCACCCAGGACTTTTGGCGTCTGTTGCCGCGCTTCGCCGTCATGTTGATGCTGCTCAGCGTCGTGCTTGGTGAAATCCAGCGCCGCAGCGCCCATGTGGGCCTGGCTGCGGTGGGCCTCGGTTCCTTCTTCGCCCAGGCCTACGAGGGCGTCTGGCAATATCTCTTCCCCATCCCCGTGGAACCGTGGACCGGCAGTTTCGGCGTGGTCGCCATTGGCGTATGGGCGGTGCCGGCGCTGTTCCCCATTGTTATCGCCGGGCGCGCCGAGAAGCAAAGCGTCGCCGCACCGGAAGCGGCACCGGAAACATAACCCGGTAACCCCGCGAGAAGGTGCCGGGTGCTGGGCTACGGCATGATTTGTTCTTGTCGGACCAGTCGGACAGTTTGGACGGCTTGGACGAATCGGACGGGTCGGACGGGGCGGACGAGAAGCGGAGACCCGACGCGGCTGACGGCGCCAATGTCCTCAATTTTGCCGCTTTTCCCGTTATCCCTATTGTCCTTACAGTCCCTGTTGTCCCTGTTGTCCCTGGTGTTCTGTTGGTGGGTAACGCGCCGCTGCTCCCACCCAAGACCCACAGATGCAATACGCCCGGCCAATGCTCTACAATGGGTGGCGTCTTCGGCGGCAGGACGATATTGCAGAGGTACATATCCGCCGCCGCATCATGCAGCCAAATAAAGGAGATGACTTTTCCATGTCGCACGTAAATCTGGTGACAGGCGGTGCGGGCTTTATCGGGTCGCATTTGTGCGAGGCGCTGCTCGCGCGCGGCGAGCAGGTGCTGTGCCTGGACAATTTCTTCACAGGCCGCAAGCAGAACATCGCGCACCTGCTCGGCAGCCCGCAGTTTGAACTGGTACGCCACGACGTGACCAACCCCATCATGCTGGAGGTGGACCGTATCTACAATTTCGCGTGCCCAGCCTCGCCGGTGCATTATCAATTCAACCCGGTCAAGACCATCAAGACCAGCGTTATGGGCGCGCTGAACATGCTCGGACTGGCCAAGCGCGTGAAGGCGCGGGTCTTGCAGGCGTCCACGTCGGAGGTCTATGGCGACCCCACCGTGCATCCGCAGGTCGAGTCCTACTGGGGCAATGTCAACCCCATCGGCATCCGCAGTTGCTATGACGAAGGCAAGCGCGTCGCCGAGGCGCTGTTCTTCGATTATCACCGCCAGAACGGCGTGGACATCCGCGTCATCCGCATCTTCAACACCTACGGACCGCGGATGCTTGTGAATGACGGCCGCGTGGTCAGCAATTTCGTCGTGCAGGCGCTCCGCAACCACCCTATCACCATCTACGGCGACGGCAGCCAGACCCGTTCGTTCTGCTATGTGAGCGACCTGGTGGACGGCATCATCCGCATGATGGACTGCCAAGACTTCACCGGCCCGGTCAATCTCGGCAATCCCGGCGAATTCACCATCAAGGAACTGGCCGAGACCGTGGCCGAAATGACCGATTCCAAGTCGGTGATCGAATACAAGCCGCTTCCGGAAAACGATCCGACCCGCCGCCGCCCCGACATCACCCTCGCCAGGGAACGCCTCGGATGGCAGCCGACCATCCCCCTGCGCGAAGGGCTGAAGGAAACCATCGCCTATTTCCGGAACGTCCTTGCCCAAGGATAGGTCTGCATAATGGTGAAATCCTCTCAGGGCCGTCCTGAAAACTCCGGGTGCTGTGAAATGCCCTTGAAATCGTCATAAATCAACACGGTTTTCAGGGCGTATTCCTTGATTTTTCCGGCAAAAAATTCCAGACAGCACCATTATGTGGTATACTATTTCGTGGTGGCGGGGCATGCGGACAGGATGCGCGTGGAACGAACCCGCCTGCGGCAAGGGAGGTATGCGCTATGGGACTGACGATCAATTCCAATATCCCGGCATTGGGCGCGGACCGGCAGACGGAGCGCGCCAATCAACTCTTGAACAATGCCTTGCGCCAGATGGCTTCGGGCTTGCGCATCAACCGCGCGGCGGATGACGCGGCCGGGTTGGCCATCGCTGAACGGTTCCGCACCCGTATCCGCCAGGGGCAGATGGAAATGAACAACCTCCAGAGCGGCGTCAACTACGCGCAGACGGCCGAGGGCGGGCTATCGGCGCAGATGGATGCGACGCAACGACTCCGCGAACTGGCGGCGCAGGCCGCGAACGGCACGTTGACGGATGACCAGCGCGCCGCCCTGAATGCCGAAGCCCGGCAACTTGTCCAGCAGATTGGCGATATTGCGGAGAATACCGAATTCAACGGACAGAACATCCTGCAAACCGGCGCGAACGTGCCGCTTGGCACGGAGGGCGATCTCGAGGTGAATGTCGCCGCGTCCACACCGTCCACCCTGGGCATTGACACGGTGGACCTGAGCACGCAGGCGGGGGCTGCCGCAGCCCTGGGCGCGGCGGACGCGGCGATGAACGCAATTGGCGAGAATCGCGCCGCTCTCGGCGCGCAGATGAACCGCTTTGAGAGCGCCATCACCCAACGGCAAATCGGGGTCGAGAATGCCGCCGCGGCGGAATCCGCCATCCGGGACGTTGACATCGCGCAGGCCACAATGAACCGCGTGCGCGCGCAAATCCTGGTGCAGGGCGGCCTCGCCGCGCTCATTCAGAGCAATGTCGCCCCGCAGAACGCGCTTTCCCTTCTGCGCGGATAGCGTAGGTCAGTTCGGGAGTTCTGGAGTACAGGCTTCGGCCTGCGACTTTTTCAAGCCTCACAACGCGCGTTCCGCGTATTCCACGGCGTTGCGGAAAACCTGAAGTCCTGCGCCTTCTTCCGGCAGCGACTCGCGGGTCCAGCGCGGATGGTTGGTGAAATCCACGAACGCCTCGGGGTGCGGCATCATGCCGAAAATCCGACCGGAAGGGTCGCAGATGCCCGCGATGTCATCCACTGCGCCGTTGGGATTGAACGGAAACGCGCCGCGCGCGGGCGCGCCATCCGGCCGGCAATAGCGCACGACAATCTGGCCGTTGTCGCCCAGGCGCCGGAGTACGGCCTCATCGCGGGGGATGAATTTTCCTTCGCCGTGGCGGATGGGCAGTTCAAGGCGCGCGATGCCGCGCGTCCACACACATGGCGAATCGGGATTCGCCGCAAGATGGACCCAACGGTTTTCAAACCGGCTGGAATCGTTGTTGGTGAGCGTGGTTTCCTGCACGAATTCCCCGTCGAAAAACGGAAGAATCCCCATTTTCACCATGACCTGAAACCCGTTGCAGATGCCGATGATCAGTTTGCCGTCGGCGATGAACCGCCTGATGGGCGCGCCGAGCCGGTAGCGCAGGCGGTTCGCGAGGATTTTTCCCGAAGCGATATCGTCGCCGAACGAGAAGCCGCCGGGGATGGCGAGGATATGGGCGCGATGCAGGAGTTCAGGATTCGCCGCGAGGTCATTCAGGTGCACGCGCGCGGCATCCGCCCCCGCGCGGCGGAGCGCCTGCGTCGTCTCGTTGTCGCAGTTAATGCCGAATCCGGTCAGGATGATTGCTTTGACTGTCACAGGCATGTCCTCATTCCTGGCGCACGCCGCGCCTCACCAGCGCAGGGTCCGCTGCCAGGCGTCTTTCAATTCGGTGATGGTCGCGTTTACGAGCACGCCGGCGCTCCCCTGAATCACAAACCGGTCATCATTCGTCACCTCGCCGAGCCGCACTGCGCCCGCGCCGGCCAAGGCGGCTTCAAAGGCGGCGGCGCGGTCCGGCGCGACGGTGACCACAAAACGGCTCTGGCTTTCGCTGAACAGCGCCACGCCGTCGTGGCCGACGCCCATGGGGCAAAGGTCGAGGCGCATGCCCAGGCCGCCCGCGAAAGCAGATTCCGCCAGCGCGACAGCGAGGCCGCCGTCCGAGCAATCGTGGCATGAGGCGACCAGCCCCGCCGCGATGGCGGCGTGGAGTTTCTCGTAGCGTGTGCGCGCGGTGCGGGGATGCAACTGGGGTGCTGCGCCGCCGGTTTCGCCAAGGACAGCGTACCACTCGCTGCCGCCCAGTTCCGCGCGGGTTTCGCCGACGATATAGACGAGGTCGCCCGGGCGTTTCACGTCCATCGAGACGGCCCGCCGCACGTCATCCATCACCGCGACGGCGGTAAATAGCACGGTCGGCGGGATGGAAATCTTGGTGTCGCCGATTTTGTAATCGTTTTTCATGCTGTCTTTGCCGCTGATCAGGGGGATGTCGTAGGCGACGCAGACCTCGTGGAGGGCCTGACAGCATCGCACCAGTTGGGCGAGTTTGTGGCGGCCGTCGGGCGTCTTCTCGCTCTGGACCGGGTCGGGCCAGCAGAAGTTGTCCAGCCCCGCGATGGTTCCCATGCGGGCTCCGACGGCGATCAGGTTGCGCACCGCCTCGTCAATGGCGCAGGCCATCATGGCGTAGGCGTCGAGGTCGCTGTATTTCGGGCAGATGCCGCAGGCCACGGCCAGTCCCTTCCAGGAATCCGGGACGGGCTTGATGACGCCGGCGTCGCCGGGGCCGTCGTGGCACACACCCTGGAATTCCTTGAGCACGCTTTGCGCCAGCACCTCGTGGTCGTACATGCGCACGAAACTTTCCTTGCTGCAGACGTTGAGCGAGGCCAGCACCGCCTTCAGGTCGTCGGTGTAGTCGGCGCGGGCGACGCGGATGTCCGGGCGCGGCGGCGCAGGGGCGAGTTCCGCTTCGAGGCGCATCTTCGGCACGCCATTGTGCAGGAAGTCCATGGACAGCGACGCGATGCGGCGGCCCTCATAGAAGCATTCCAGGAAGCCCGAATCGGTGAACTCGCCGAGGACGGTCGCCTCTACTTCGCGCCGCCGCGCAAGGTCGAGGAAGGCCTCGATTTTGTCCGGCGGCACCGCAAGGGTCATGCGTTCCTGCGCTTCGGAGAGGAAAATCTCCCACGGGGCGAGGCCGGCGTATTTCAGCGGGGCGCGGTCCAGATGCACCACGGCGCCGCCGGGTTTCTGCGCCATTTCACCCACGCTCGACGACAACCCGCCCGCGCCGTTGTCGGTGATGCAGTTGTAGAGGCCGAAATCACGCGCCTCCATGAGGAAATCGGCCATCTTCTTCTGGGTGATGGGATCGCCGATCTGCACCGCCGTCGCCGGGGACCCCTCGTGGAGTTCCTCGGAGGAGAAGGTCGCGCCGTGGATGCCGTCCTTGCCGATGCGGCCGCCGGTCATGACGATGCGGTCGCCGGGCAGGGCTTGTTTGATGTGGCTGGGGCGTCCGGCGACGACGGCGGGAATCAGGCCGCCCGTGCCGCAGAAGACCAGCGGTTTGCCCAGGAAGCGATCATGGAACACTATCGCGCCGTTGATGTCGGGGATGCCGCTCTGGTTGCCGCCGTCCTTGACGCCGGCGTGCACGCCGCGCAGCACGCGCCGTGGATGCAGCAGGCGCTCGGGAATTTCGCCGTCATAGAAGGGCGAGGCGAAACAGAAGACATCCGTGTTGAAAATGCAGCGACAGCCCATGCCCGCGCCCAGAATGTCGCGGTTGACGCCGACGATGCCGGTCATCGCGCCGCCGTAGGGGTCCAGCGCGGAGGGGCTGTTGTGCGTTTCGGCTTTGAGCGCGAAGAGGTGGTTTTCATCGAAGCGGATGATGCCCGCGTTGTCGTGAAACACGCTCATGAGCCAGTCCACGCGCTTTCCCACGATTTCGGTGGTTGCCTTGACATAGGTTTTGAAAAGGCTGTCTATTTCATGCGTGTTGCCGTCGGGGTCGGTGTATCGGATCAGCGCATTGAAAATCTTGTGTTTGCAGTGTTCAGACCAGGTCTGCGCAAGGATTTCCAGTTCGATGTCGGTGGGGCGCGGCGGCAGCCCCGCTTTTTCGCGCTGCGCCCGTACGCCGGGGTCGCGGTAATAGGCCTGAATCGCCTGCATTTCGCGCAAATCCAGCGCGAGCATCCGGTCGCGGCTCATCGCCACAAGGGCGTCGTCGGGAATTTCCAGGTCCACCTCATGCACCACGGCCTCGCTGCGCTCGGTGACAATCGGCAATCCCAGCAGCGACCCGCCGCGCAGCGCCGCCACTTCCTCCGCGGAGTTGACCACCCATTGTTCAATGAGGTCATTCGCGAGCGCGCGCCGCGCGATGGCTTCGCAGGTCGCTCTCGTTGCCCCGCGCACGGCGTATTGCCGCGACTTGAAGACCGTTTCGCCCGGGGCCAGCGCGCGGCCCAGCGTGTCCTGGATGCCCTCGACCGAACTGCGGCCCACGTTGTCGGTCACGCCCGGACGAAAGCCCACTTCGATGATGAAATCGTAGTGCCGGGCGATGGACCGGTTGACGGCCGATTCCTGAATGATGGGATCGGTGAACAGTTCGACGCGGACCCGCTCCAGTTCTTCCGGGGTCAGCGCGGCATGAATGGCGTACACGTCAATAACGCGCACATCTGCGACGGTGATGCCGAGGTCCTCGTGCAGGCGGGCGCGGAGCGCCTGGCCGGCCGGGTCCGGTCTGTCGGCCAGTATGGCCACTTCGATCCGATCAGCCATAGACAAGATTCCCCTCGTAGTGCACGGTGCCGTCGCCTTCCACGATTTCCCCGATAACCACGCTGGTCTGCCCCGCCAGTTCCACTGTTTCCTGCGCCTTGGCCACCTGTTCCGCTGGCACCACGAAGAGCAGCCCCTGGCCCAGGTTGAAGGTGCGCAGCATCTCCTTGTCCGAGACCCCGCCCGCTTTCTTCAGAAACGTGAAGACCGGCGGTACGGTCCACGTATCCAGCCGGATGACCGCCGCCGTGCCCTCCGGCAGGATGCGCGGGAGATTCTCCGTGATGCCGCCGCCGGTGATGTGCGCCATGCCGCGCACGTCAACGACTTTGATTACGATCTGCATCAGTTTCGCATAACTCAGGTGCGGGGCCATCAGCGCTTCCAGTACTGTTTTGCCGACGCCCGGCATCGGGTCGTCCAGCGCCAGCCCCGCCACCTCAAAGCAGATTTTCCGGGCGAGACTGTAGCCGTTGGTGTGCAGTCCCGAGGACGGCAGGCCAATAATCCTGTCGCCGGGCTGGATGGTTGACCCGTCAATAATCTTCTTGCGGTCCACGATGCCCACGATCGTCCCTGCAATGTCGTATTCGTCTTCGTGGTACATGCCGGGCATTTCGGCCGTCTCCCCGCCGATCAGCGCGCAGCCTGCGTACCTGCAGCCCGCCGTCAGCCCGCGCATGATCTCCACGACCACCTCCGGACGCATCTTGCCCAGCGCCAGGTAATCCAGAAAAAACAACGGACGCGCCCCCTGCACCAGGATGTCGTTGACGCAGTGCGAGACCAGGTCAATGCCCACCGTGTCGTGCTTGCCCGACATGAACGCCAGTTTCAATTTCGTGCCCACGCCGTCCACGCTCGACACCAGCACCGGCTCCTCCATCCCCTGCAGGTTCAATTGGTACATCGCGCCGAAGGTGCCGATGTCCCGCAGCACGTTGTCATTGAAGGTGCGTTGCACCAGGTCTTTGATGGTGTCAATCGCGGCGTTCGCGGCGTCTATGTCAACGCCCGCGTCGCGATAACTCAGGCCGGGTCTGTCCTTGTCCGTCATGATGATTCCTTGTGATTGCGGGTGCAGGAACAGAGCATAGCGCCGGCAGTTTTTATAAGTCAAATGAAATGATATGATATCTGTGATAAGATTATCTTATCAATGAGACAATCTTCCGGGGGCTTGGGGCAACGCGCGCCATGCCGCTTCGCGGCTCCGAAAAATCGTTTTTGCGGCGTAGACCGTCCGCCCGGCAACAATACCTCCGCCCGCATCCATTGTCAACGTTTCAGGGGGAACCGAAGGCGCATGACGACTGCCAAAAAAGTGCGTTGTGTTTCAGCAGATCGAGGTTGCATCCGACAGTTCTTTCCTATGCTCCCGCTGCAAACGGGAAATTTGGGGTTGGGCCTTGTTGTGTTGCGGCCGGAACACCCCTCCGGGGTGCTTGCGGTCGTCGCCCAAGGTCACCGCAAACACTACACAACGGGAACTCCTGCTGGGTACCGAGTTCATTTGTCCGGAAATGTCGCGAAAGTACATCCTCTTTCTTCCGCGAATGGTCGCCGGAGACGGTGGGGGACTCGCAATGACGGGGCTATGCGCAGTGATTGCTTCAGTCAGATGGAATGCCCTGAATCACAAGACGCGCAAACTGTCATGGCAGGGTCAGATTCGGAAAGCCCCGGTTGACGGCGTCCAGGAACACCGGGTCGCGGAACAGGGACTGCACCATCTCGCGAAGCGCGAGGTCGAGCGCCTTGTTGACGCGCTTGGCGGACATGGTCATCCCGGGCTTCGACCACTCCTCACGAATGTTCTTCTGGAACAGTTCCCGGCCGTCCACATCCAGCACGCGCACGTTGAAAAGGGATTCGGTGTTTGCCCGGCGCGACCAGAAGCCGACTTGAAAGTCGGTGTATAGTTTCTTGAGTCGCACTTCGATGACCGCGCCCCCGGCGTCCACGACATAGCCGCGATTCGCCAGTTCGGCCTCCATCGCATCGGTCAACACGCCCACAACGTCGTTTGTGGCGACGATGGGCGCTATTTCCATCCCCTTCATGTTCTTTCTGGCGCTGACCCGGTCCCGAATGGGGCGTTGATCAATGACAATGACCTGGGCGCGCCGCAATTCCGCGTCGGGGACGCGCGTCACGTTGTATTGTGGCAGATAACTTAACGTGACATAGCCGCTCCCGGCGGCGCATCCGCTGAGAATAATCGTCATGCCCATGACAGACAACAGGCCGAAAAGAACAATCTTCCGCATCGGTATCATCCTCCCTTTTCCCTTTGTCGCACTCATGCGTCGGGTGACTGTTGGGGTGTAACGGACAATCCATTGTCGTTGTAAATGTCTCTTTTCAGGCGAAAAGTTCCCCTTGGGGAACAGGAACAGGCTCAAGCCTGTACTCCAGAACTTTTGAGATCAGTTTCTGGACCAGTGCCAGGAGAGTTGGTTCAGGAGCGTCATGGCGACGCGGGCTGCGATGCGGCGCGCATCGCCTTCAATGCGCACATCGTCCGTGACGGCGCTGCCGATGATGGCGGCATCTTGCAGACGCACGGCGCGCGCCACCATGCGCGGCACTTCAATCCTGCGGTCGCCGGACACGCGCCGCTCGAACGCTTCGCCGCGTTCGACGCGGACGGTGATCAAAATATCCGCAAAATTTTTCAGCCCGGCCACCTGGGCGCGCTGCGTTTCCGGCAGGTCGGCGTAGGAAAAGACGGCCTGTTCCGTAATTCCGTGCATGCGCACCGCCGTGTCGCGATCTATGATCTTCACGGGTACGCGCAGAAAAACGCTTTCAAAGGCTTCGCGCATCATCTCGATTTCCTGGCGTGGGTAAGCATCGGGGTCACGATCGGCGGCGATCGATATGGTTGCGCCGCCTTCTGCTCGTCGGTCCCCCGTCACGCCGCCCCGCACCTTGACCACCGGTTGCATGGTCTCGCGGTCGCTGTCTTCCATGTCGCGATTGAAAATAATGAGCACGCGGGGGGACCCGGCGCGCGCATAGGGACCGCGCGCTTCACCCGCCGCCAGTTCCAATTCTTCCGATAAGCCCGGCGGCGCAGGCAGCAAGTGGTGGGCGGGTTGCGGGCGCTCCGGCGGCGGCGAGAAGGTTCTCGGGGGTATCTCCGCGGACGGCGCGGGAACCTTTTCTTTTGACGCACAGGCCGCGGTGCCCAGGATCAACGCGGCAATGCATCCCCATCGCAACAGATTCATGGCTGCGTTCCTTTCATGTTCAACGCGCTTTGCGTACGCGGATGGTGTAGCGTTCCGAGCGTGTGTTCAGCGCGGCGGCCTGGTAGGTTTCCATGGCGTTCGGATTCAGAATCACCGTCTTCCAGGCCGTCTCATCACCCGACGACAGTCCCTGAGCGTCCTTGAACACCGTCTGCACCTGCACGGACATGGTCTTCTTCGTCAGGTTGCGCAGGTTCGCTTCAGCGGTCAGCCGTCCATCGCTGGTGAATCCGGCGCGTTGCACTTGCACACTGAGGGTTTTCACGAGTTCTTTGTCCAGCAGCACGAGGGATTCCGTGTCTTCCGGCGATGGTTGCACAGCCTTCGCGGTGTACGGCCCTGTCTTGCAACCGCATGCGATAATGGAAAGACCGACAAGGGCGGCCACGACGGCGACCGGAATGTGTGTTTTAACGTTTAACATGTACATGGCTCCTTTCCTTCAAATCTGTCCGGCTACGCGCCGGTTGTGTTTCTCATTGGTTCCAGACAATCACGACTTTCAACCCGTCGCCCGGATGTTCGACACGACGCTCCACGGTATTTGAACGTCCGCGATCATCAAACTGCAGCGTGCTTTCTCCCGGTTCAAGGTGTATCGGGAAGACATAGATATCGTCCGGGATGGGCCGGATGGCGCGGATGTCGGCATCGGGTTTTGTCGCCGCGGAAATGCCCGTGGCCACAAGCCCGGCGACGATCAATCCAATACCCGCGCCCAGCGCGGCGTCGTTATGGGATTGTGTTGCGACCAGGGTTGTTCCCGTGGCGACCGCCGCCACTCCTGCCACCCCTGTGCCCGTCTTGAAAATCGCCTTGCCCCGCAGAATCCCGTCAATCTCGCGGCCCCCGCGCGTGGTGGCCTGAAAGGTCATATTGTCCAATGGTCCCGGTGCTTTGGCCATCGCCTGCCCATTGACGGTAAGTTCCACCGCGCCGCCCGCGCCATCGCCCGGCGAGAATCGCAGTATCTCGCCATATTGTCCGGCCTGGTATTTCGTGGGTCCCTTTCCGGAGAAGAAGACCGCCACCGTATTGAAGCCTTCGGGCGGGTCCGGCGCGGCTTCGGCGTGGCGCGCGTTCTTCCGGGCGCGCTCCAGGCATTCCTCGGCGCGGTAATCGCCGAGCAACAGGTTGCACAGTCCCTCCAGGTAATCCATCTCCGCGAGGTCGTCGTGATATTGCTCCTCGGGCGGCGCATCCAGCGAAGATCTGTCCACCAGCGCGCCGCTGCGGAAGGCCGCGCGCGCGTTCTCGTAGTCGCCTTCGCGCATGTACAGCAGGCCGCGCAGCAGGAAAATCATCGCCTGCTCATACGGCTCGCCGCGAAAGCGCTTCGCTTCTTCCTTATGAAACCTGGACCGCGCGCGCCGCGCCGCCTTGTCGCCCGCGCTGCTCCCCTCCAGTTCGAGGAGCATTGCGTCAAGCACGCGCTCAGCCTCTTCGTATCGTCCCTTATCAATGGCCCGCGCCGCGATGGCGTAACCGTTGAGCACGGCGTTTCGCGCGCCGCCGGCGGTCAGGTCGGCATAGTACGGGTAGAGGGGATCATCCGGCGACAAATCCTCCGGCGGCAGATAGTCCGCGACCTCCGCGCGCAGCGCCGCCTGGCGCTGCTGCATGCGTTCTTCGCGCGCAGTGCCGGCGCAAGACGCCCCCACCGCCGCAAGCAGCGCGGCGAGCGCCGCCGAGCCAACCACACGCACTATCATCCGCGAGCGCACAACGTTTTCCCTTCAACAGATGTTTTCGTGAGGATCACCGGTACGCGGCGTCTTCGAGGCCTTCCTTCTTGATTTCCGCGAAGTTTTCCCATACCTCGATCGAGGTTTCCGCGTCAATCAACCGGAAGGTGTAGAGCACATAGTCGGACCGGCCCGTCGAGGCGGCCTGGCTCAGCCCCGTCAACTCCCCGGTGAGGAAGAAGTCCGCGCCGGCCAGATCCCCCTCGCCGCCGCTCGTCACCAATCCCTCCCGCTTCAGTTCGCGCTCCCGTTCCACCGACTCGATCCGGTCCCGCGCCACAAAATACACCCTGCCATCACATTGCGTGTTCAGCAACGCCTTGATGCGGCGGTTGAACAACTCGCGGTTGATGGGGAAGCGCGTGTCATTGATGACTGGCAACAGGGCGATCACCGGCGGCGTGCTGGCGTGCGCGATCTTCGGCGTGCTCAGAATGCTGCGCGCCATCTTGTCCGTCACTTCCACCAGATCCTGCGACCCGATGCCGGTCCCTTCTCCCCGGCTCTGCACGCTTGGATCCACGCGCTGCGGCGGGACACCGCCGCGTGGTCCCGAGGACCTGGCACAGCCGTCCAAAATCAATGCGGCGGCCACAAACAGCATCAATACTCCCAAATGGTTTCGCATGGCGCATCTACCTCCTGTGCTTGGCATCTTCCAGTCTCTACCGTCAAAGACGAAATAGTTGTCCTTGCCTCTTGAGCATAGCACAACCCCCCGGCGCGGAAATAAATCCAGTTTGAATCCACCACTTCAAGTTGCTGGATGGCGAGGTCGTTTATCGGCTGCGGGAGGGCATCGAGCGCTTCTTCATCACCGACATCAACAACCCGGCGGCGTCCGCCCGCGCACAGAGCGAAATTCCCGTCATGTGGGATGTCTCCGTGTGGCCCACAGACCCTGTCGCCGGGATGCCCTCCTTCAATCACATTCCAGGCGGCGGCAATGTCCTTTATATGGATGGGCATGCAAAATTCATCCGGTACCAGGAGGAGTGGCCCATCTGCAGCACGTGGATCGTGTTGCTGACCGAATTGGCAAGAGAAAATGACCCCTACAATTAACGGCGGGCGCTTGAAACAGCAGTATTTTCCGGCGGATCAAAGACATTCGCTGCCAGACATTCGCCACAATGGGTGTTCCGGGCGCCGGCCCCGGCGAAGTTCCAGGATACCGCCAATTGCGCACAGTCCTGAAGGGGGGTGTTCCGGGCGCCGGCCCCGGCGAAGTTCCAGGATGTTTCGCGCTCCTGCGCGAAGAAAGAGCCTGTTTCGCAAGCGTCTGAAACCCCAATTGTTGACGTTGTTGGCGGTAATATGGTAAAGTAAGTGTGCTTGTTATGCAGTCCTGCCGCAAGATGTGCATTGGGTTAGAAGGAGATAGAGCAAGACGCGCGGGGGGAGCGGAGCATCCGGATTCGTCCAGGTCGGCGATCGGGTCGGTGGAGGGCATCGGTTTGGCCGCTTACACATGGTTGTACAAAGACAATACAATAAGACAAAGAATGACGGAATACCGCAGCGCAGGGAATGAAAGGTGCCGGGAGGCTGTTTTTGCCTTGTAAAAAGGTTCTTTGCAACGTTTTTGCGGTGCTGCCGGCGGGACGGAAGGAAAAGCGATTTCTTGGCGCGGTTCCTGTTTGTGCAGTGGTCAGTCCGGGGTTTCAGACAACGTCGGGAATGGAAACGGATGAGGCAATCAAAGACTGAAGCGGATGGGAAACGGGACCATGACTGGGGAACGGTGATCGCGGTCTTGCTGTTGCCTGTGGTGATGGCAGGGTGTGCGACCAGCGCGCCGCCGGCGGAACCCTTCATCGAGCCGGCGGAACCGGTGGTGCGGTTGCAGCCGGGGGATGTCTTGCGGTTGGATTTTGTCTATTGGCCGGAACTGAATGAGCAACAGGCCATTCGCCCCGACGGCAACATCTCTTTGAAACTCGTGGGCGACGTCATGGCGCAGGAACTGACGCCGGACGAATTGCGCCAGCGGCTGGTGACGGCGTACGCCGATAAACTCAAGGACCCTGAAATCAACGTGGTCGTGACATCCTACGACAGCCAGCGGGTTTATGTGGGCGGCGAGGTACGCACGCCGGGCGTGCTGCGGATTCAGGGACGGATGACGGCGATGGACGCGGTGCTGCAGGCGGGCGGTTTCGTCAAAGAAAGCGCGAAGATGAAGCAGGTCATCGTAATCCGGCAGGCGGAAGGTCGCCAATACGCGCAGCGGGTGAATTTGAAACGGGCGCTGAACAAGCCGGAAAGCGAGCCGTTCTACCTCGCGCCGCGCGACATCGTCTATGTGCCGCGCACCAACATTGACCGGGTGGACCAGTGGGTGGAGCAATACATCAACCGCATTATCCCCAGGAACACGACGCTGAACATGACGTTCTTCAAGGATATCGGCCCCGGGGGAACGGGCTTCGGCGCGGGACAGGGGCTGTAAGATAGGCGCGCGTTCGCGCGGATGGGCACACGCGGCGCCACGGCGCCCGAAGGCCGGAAGGAGCAAGAGAGGCGATGCAAGCGGAGAGCGGAATGCTGCTGAACTCAGTGCGGGACGTGCTATATGTCGTTTTTCGCCACAAGGGGAAGATCGTGGTGTTCTTCCTGCTCACGGCGATCGTGGTGACGGCGGTGACCTTCATGCTGCCGGTGGCCTACCAGTCCGACGCGCAACTGCTCATCCGCCTGGGCCGTGAAAACCTGCCGGGCGACCCTTCCATCCGCGACACCTGGCTCAACGTAACCCAGGACCGCACCAGCGAGGTGAAGTCGGAAATAGCCATTCTGCAAAGCCATTATCTTGCCGAGAAAGTGGTGGACTTTGTGGGCGAGGGCTGGATTCTGGACCGGCCCGGCGAGCGCCGGGAACCGCTTCCCATCCCGGAAATGCCCGCGCCAACCCTGGCGCGGCGGCTGATGCGCGAAGCGCAGGACGCGGCCAAGGCCCTGCTGGTGACATTGCATCTCATGGAGAAACTGACGCCGTATGAAGAGGCGGTGCGCCGGCTGATGAAAGACCTCGAGGTCGAACACGAGAAGCAGACCAACATCATCCAGGCGCGTTATTTCCACAAGCATGCGCCCCTGGCCCAGGTGGTGCTGGACAAACTGGTGCAGTTCTATCTGGAGCGCCATGTGGAGGTCTTCGCGCCCCAGGTCTCGCCGGAATTTCTGGAGCGGCAGGTGCAGCGCACCCGCGAGGAACTGATCCACCGCGAAGAAGAACTCGCCGATTTCCGCAATCAACACGGGATCGCGGCCATCCAGGCGCAGAAGGAAACCCTGCTCCAGCAAATCAGCGTGCTGGAGGGCGAACTGAGCGATTCCACAGCGGCGGCGGAAGGGCTGAAAGCGCAGGTGGCGGCGCTGGCGGAGGAGGTGAAAAAGCGCCCGGACCGGCACGAATTGAGCCGCACCGTCGGCATGCCCAACTATGTCGCCGACTGGATGAAGGAGCGCCTCGGTGAACTGCGCCTGCAGGAAACCGACCTGGCGGCCCGCTATGCCGACACGCATCGCCCCCTCATGGAACTCCGCGAACAAATCAGGAAACTGGAGGAATCCTTGGCGAAAGAGGAGGAGGTGCGCACGGAAATCACCACCGGACTGGACACCACCCGCGAAGGGCTTATGCACACCTATCACAATGAACGGGCCAATCTCGAAGGCATGCTGGCGCGCGTCGAGAAACTGAAGGAAGAAGTGGCGCGGCACAAGGAAACGCTGGCCGTTCTCAGCGCCCAGGAAAAGGAATTTGAACGGTTGACACGCAACAAGGAACTGGCTGAAGCGGAATACCGGCAATATCGGGAGAATCTGGAGCAGGCGCGGATCACGGCCGCGATGGCCATGGACAAGGTGTCGAACGTCAGCGTTGTGCAGCCGGCATCGAAACCGCTGCTGCCGGTGAAACCGCGCAAGATCCGCATCATCAGCCTGGGCCTGTTGCTGGGACTCTTCGGCGGTATCTGCCTCGCTTTCGTGCGTGAGTATTTCGATGATTCGCTGAACACGACCGAGGCCGTGGAAAAGCGGCTCGGCGTGCCGGTACTGGCGTCTATATCAGAGAAGGAATTCCGGGCATGTACCTGAGCCATTACGGGTTGGAGCGCGAGCCGTTCCATATCACGCCCGACCCGGAGTTTCTGTATCTCAGCCCGAGCCACCGCGAGGCGTTCGCCACCGTGGTGTATGGGGTGGAAAAGAGGAAGGGGTTTGTCGCGCTCACAGGCGAAGTGGGCGTGGGCAAGACCACCGTGCTGCGCGCCTATCTCAAGCGCGTGGAAAACAGCCCCGTGCGCCCCATTTATATCTTCAATCCCGACCTTACCTTCGAGCAACTCCTCGCCATGCTCCTGCGCGCTATGGATGAAGAACCGGGGGACGCCTCCGAACCCGCCATGATCGAACGCATTCACTGGCGGCTGATCGAAGCCTACAAGCGCGACGAGAACGTGGCGCTGATCATTGACGAAGCGCAGAACATGCCCGTGGAAACCCTGGAAAAACTCCGGATGCTCTCCAATCTGGAGACCACGACGGACAAACTCATCCAGATTGTGCTTGTAGGGCAGCCCGAACTGGAACGCAAACTGGAATTGCACCAGTTGCGGCAATTGCGGCAGCGGCTTGCCGTGCGGGCGCGGGTGAAAGCCCTCAGCCCCGCGGAAAGCCGCGAATACATCCAGCACCGGCTCACCCAGGCGGGGGCCGCCCGGGAGGATATCTTCACCCCGGGCGCAATCCGCGCCATCGTGCGCCACGCCAGGGGCAATCCGCGTATTATCAACATTGTCGCGGACAATGCCTTGATTGCGGGGTTCGGCAATCACGCGACTTCCGTGACACGGCGGACCGTGCGGGAGGTCATCACCGACCTGGAAGGCGGCGCATCGCGGGTGCCGCGATGGGCAATGGCCGCCGCGGGGCTTGCCGTCATTGTCGCGACTGCGCTGGCCATTGGCGGCTGGATCGGCGCTTCGCCGAAGCGCTCACCCACAGACCGCCATATCGCTCATGCGGAAGCGCCGGCCGATGATCTGGAAACACGCGCCGCGCCTGCCGCCGGGGGGCTTCCGGCTGCCCCGGAGCCGCAGCCTCCGGTGGGCAGTCGCGACCATCGGGCGATTACGCTCGATTTTATGATGCAGACCCTGGAACCCGCACCAAAGGAAACACCCCCGGCAGCGACCGAATCCACTGCGCGCCCCGCGCCGGATTCTTTGGTGCGACTCCCGGAATCGCTCCGGCCGCCGGAATCGCCTGCTTTACCGGCCCGGGAAGAAGATGCCGAAATTGTGTCTCCCGCAGGGCCTGCCGCCTTGGGCGAGGAGGCGCCGGAGGAAACCGGCGTATCCGCGATGGATGGGGCGGTGCGCGTACGCATGACAACATTGGAAGCGGATTTGGCGGCGGCAGCGGTCACCGTACTGGAAACGCCTGCCGAGACCATTGCGCGGCTGATTGAAAAAGGAGACACGCTGTCAAAACTGGTCCGGGATTTCTATGGACACAGCGGGCCGGAACTGCTTTCGTCGGTGCTTCGGCTCAATCCGCATATATCAAATCCGGATTATATCAGGGCGGGGGACACGCTGGTGTTTCCCGTGGAAAGAAAGTCCGATAGCGACGTGAAAAACGCCGCTGCAATGCCCGGCATCCAGCCGGAGGACAGGGAACGCCCATGACCAAGATTTATGAAGCCCTCGACAATGCGAGCAGGGAACGCGCGGAAGCAGCCCCGCGCCGGGTAAGTGCGCCATCGGGGCCGCAACTGCCCAAGGGGCTTGCGGACACGCTGGTGTCGCTGTGCCAACGCATAGATGCCGTTCTGGAGGATAAGCGTTGCCGTATTGTGGAATTCGCAGGCGCGCAGTCGGGCAACGACAGTTCGCGGCTGGTGCGCGAATTCGCGCGCATGGCCGCCACCCGATTGAACAAACGGGTTCTGCTGGTGTCGGCCGGGCCGTCAGCGTATGTGAACCAGATGGCGGTCGGGGGGGCAGTGCGCGGCTGGGAGGAAATGGCGGAGACGGGGGAATTGTCGGAATCGCTGTTCCATTCCGCCGGCGATGCCCGTCTGACAGTGAGCCAGATGGCATCGAACAACATTTCCCTGCCGTCGGTGCTGGCCTCGCCGCATTTGTCCGCCGTCTTCGAGGCCCTTCGGGAACGTTTTGATCTGATTCTTATTGACGCTCCGTCCTTTGAAGCGTCCTCGGATGCGGTATTGCTTTCGCCGTTTGCGGATGGCGTGATTGTGGTGGTGGAGGCGGGCCGCACCCGATGGCAGGCCATCAAACGCTGGATCAATCAGATTGTCGGTCAACGCGGCAATGTGCTGGGCGTGGTCTTCAACAAACGCCGCGATTACATCCCGCGTTTCATCTATCGGCGGCTGTAAACGACTACCGGTTGAGATGATCTTGGCTGCACCCCCCGTGGGCGGTATAAGAGGTGGATTCCACTATCCCGTCAACGGCCGGGATGAAAAAAGCGGGGTATCGGGTGCGGGTTTTTTACGGTGCGTGGGAATAGGGGGCGGAAGGAAGATGTTGCTAGAGTGGGCAAGGAGTGAAGCATACGCCGCTTATCTCAGGGCGCATTGGACAGTTTTTCAGCCGCACCGGCGGGCGGTCCGATAAGATAGCGTGCGAATGCGCTATAAACCACACAGGGAAGAGGTAGCATAGCATTGAAACGGAACAATGGTACATTTGTATCCCGCATCTGGGAAACGATTCGCGGCAACGGCGCGCGACGGGGTGCATCCATCGAGGGATTGCTTTCGGAGAGTTCCTTCGAGGAGGAATTGTTCAAGGAACGCGCCCGCAGCGACCGTGGCGGCGGGACGTTCTGCATGATGACGATTGATATTTCCCTTCCGCGCGGCAGCACCGCGTATCAACAGGCGGTGTGGGTGCTGGCTTCTGTGTTGCATGATCGCACACGAATCACGGACACCAGAGGATGGTTCCGCGATCGCGTGGCGGTGATTCTGCCCTATTCCAGCCCCGGCCACGTGGAGAGAATCTGGAATGACATTCTCCGACTGTTTCAGAAGCGCATGCCACCACTGGAGGCGGATGCGCCGGTCGGAATCCATCTGACGCACGAAATATATGTTTACCCGACCGAGAGCGCCGGTAAAACCCTGCACAAGGCAACCGGCCGATTTTCCTCGGCGGCGGAATAAGGACACTGACCTGCGATGTCTCCAAAATTACACAGCATACCCAGCGACCCTTTCCTGCAGGGCATTGTTTTGCATCTGGACACGCACATGCGTTTTGATGTGGGCGACCCAACGATTGACAGGGCCGCAACCGTCACCTCCCCGATTGTCATTCGAATTCGCGACATGGACGACCGCGCCACCCGTCCGGAGTTGGACAGCGCAGCGCAGGGTCTCCCGATGAACGCGCTCTTTGTACGGCCATTCCCGCGATGGAAGCGCCTGCTGGATATCGTCGGGGCGCTGCTCGGCATCATGTTGTTCGGACCGGTGATGATCGCCATCGCGATTGCCATCAAGTTGACTTCACCGGGGCCGGTGTTGTTTCGCCAGCAGCGCGGCGGGTTGGGCGGTAAACCGTTCACGGTGTACAAATTCCGCACGATGGTCGTGAATGCGGAGGCGAAAAAGGCGGAGTTGCTGCGATTCAACGAGCGCCAGGGTCCCGCATTCAAAATGAAAAACGACCCGCGTATTACCCCGATTGGCCGGATACTGCGCAAGACCAGCCTCGATGAACTGCCCCAGTTCTTCAATGTGCTCAAGGGCGACATGAGTCTCGTGGGTCCGCGTCCTCTCCCTGTGGACGAAAACAAACAGTGCGACCTGTGGCACCACGCGCGGCTCGATGTGAAACCGGGCATCACCTGCATCTGGCAGATCACCAGTCGCGATGAAAGTTGCTTCGACCGCTGGGTGCGGCTCGACATGCAATACATCCGTGCCCTATCATTCTGGACGGACCTCAAGTTGTTGTTCATGACGGTTCCGGCGGTGATCTCGCGCAGAGGCGCGCATTAACGCATATCGCCGATAGGACCGGCGCCCAAGAAACAACGGCGGACAGGGGAGGATTATGCGTAAACTGAGGCAGTTGGTATTTCTTTTCCTGTACTATGGCATCGCCCGGCATCTGCCGGAACACAGCCTGCCCCGGGGCATGCTGTGGTGCCGTTTGCGCCGGTGGACTGCGGGCCCGCTTCTCAAACATTGCGGCAAAGACGTCGGCATCAACCGGGGGGCACACTTCGGCAAAGGCGACATGCTTTCTCTGGGAGACCGTTCCAGTCTGGGCATCAATGCCCGCATTGTGGGCGAAGTGACGATGGGCAATGACGTCGGCATGGCCCATAACGTGTTCATCACAGCGTCCAACCGTGAATTTTCGCGCACCGACATGCCCATCATCTGGCAGGGGAAACGACCGGATGTCCCTGTCGTGATTGACGACGATGTGCTGATTCTCGCCAATGTCATCATTCTGCCCGGTGTGCATATCCATTCCGGGAGTATCATCGCCGCCGGCGCGGTGGTGGCCAAGGACGTGCCGCCCTACTGCATTGTCGCGGGCAATCCGGCGCGGGTGGTCAAATGGCGCAAGGACCCCACACCGGAATGTTTCGGTCCAACGATGACGCCCGTGGCGGGTGACCATCTGATACCGAAAGCCTAGCCATGCAGGCCGGTTCGCGACCTGCATGGACTCTCAAAACGGGCCTGGCCGCCATTGGCGCGGTCGCGCGCGGAAAAGCGGCACTGACCATTGCGGACCAGGGGATTGTCAGCGCGGCGAATTTCGCCACGAGCATTATCCTCGGGCGCATATGCAGCAAGGAAGAGTTCGGGCTGTACCTGCTCGGTTTCAGTATCATCATTCTCGCCGTCAACACCCAATTGTCGCTGATTTCTGCGGCGTACACCGTTTTCAGCCCGCGCATGCATGGTGAAGCGCATGCCCGCTATACGGGCAGCACCCTGATTCATCAAATCCTCTATGCCTGCGGCGTTGTGGTGGCGCTTCTCATCGTCGCGACCGGGATGCGCATGTGGGGCGGACCGGCGGGGCTTGGTTCGGTGCTTTTGACCCTGGCCGCGGTCATCGCGCTGATTCTGCTGAAGGAATATGCGCGGCAGGTCTGCTTTGCCGGACTGCGCACCGGGACCGTTTTTTTGATCGACACGACAGTGTCTGTGCTGCAAGTGACGGGGCTGTTGTTCATGGCCCACGCCGGAAGCCTGTCGGCGCGGCATGCCTACGGTGTGATTGGACTGTGTGCGGGGGCGGCGGGCCTGCTGTGGCTGGCGGCATCGCGCCGCATGTTTGCGCCGCGCTGGTCAGACGCGGTGGCGGATTTTCGCAAGAACTGGGGCTACGGCAAGTGGATTTTCGCATACAACGTGGCCTTTGTCGCCAGTAACCAGATATATCCCTGGCTCCTGCTGGCCTTTCATGGGGCGGAGGCCAACGGGATTTACGGCGCATGTGCCGGCGTGATCTTTCTGGTGAATCCGCTGATCATCGGCCTGGGCAATTATCTGGGGCCGAAGACGGTGCATGCCTTGACCGAGCACGGCCCCCAGGCGATGCGGCGTGTCGTGCGGCTCGCGGACTTCTTTTTCCTGGCCGCGATTGGCGGCTTTGCGGTCCTCATGTTTTTCGCGGGGGAATGGGTGTTGACGCTGTTCTACGGGCACAAATATGCCGGGCATGGCGCTGTCGTGATGGTGCTGGGGGTGGTGCAGGTGGCTTGGGCGCTGACCGTACCCGCGAATTTCGGACTCAACGCCCTGGAACGCCCCGACATCGCCTTCAAAAGCCTCTTGCTTTCCCTTGGCGTGATGGTTACGGCGGGCGTGTGGCTGGTGTGGGCTTATGGCCCGATGGGCGTGGCATTCGGCCTGCTCGCGGGGAACATCGCCGCCTGTGTCTTCACGCGCGCCTATTTTGGCAGGCAACTCGGCATTTGGCAGGCCCAACATGGTAAACTATAGACAAAAGCGGATGGAGAGGCTCATAAATTTCTATGGGTTCAGCCGGAACCGGTTATCGAAGCATTCGTTTCACATGTTCTGTCAATCGTCGCCGACGGCCGCGTGACTTGCGCAATGGCAACAAAGGAGTTGGCAGTGCTGGAATATGACGACCGGCGACGCACAAAGAAAAGGGTGTTCGGACGATGCAGATGATGGATTCCAGCCCTCGGGGCGAAGAGGACTCTCAGGGGCGCACGCACTGGGTCCTGTTCCTGTTAATGTTGGGTGCCTTTTTTGTCATCGAACATGACCTCAAATCCCCCGAACTCTTCAATCTGCTGATGACCGCCGAGAGCCTGGAGGAATTCGGCAATATAGAACACATGTATCAGCCCCGCGCGTGGCGGCAGGCGGGTGGACTGTTGCTCGGCGCCATCGGTTTTTTCCTTATCATTCAAAAACGGCGCAGCGGTGAAGGTCGCCTGGACATGCTCGGCGCGTTGATGATTTTCTTCCTGCTGTGGTCGGGACTGAGCATCGCCTGGTCGGATGATCCCGCCTTGAGTTTCCGCCGCTACGTGATGTTCGCGTTGATCTGCGTGGGGGCGGTAGGGATCGGGGGGCATCTCCCTCTGAATACGATCCTGCGTATGGCAGTATATATCCCGGCGGTGTATCTGGTGGTGGGTCTGGCATTGGAAATAGCCACCGGTTATTTTCGCCCCTTCTCTCCCGGCTATCGCTTCACCGGCACCGTGCATCCGAATATTCAGGCGGTGAATTGCGCGTTGATGTTTTTCGCGGCATTGTCGTTGTGGCGCGGCGCTTCGGAGAACCGCCGGCGCTGGCTCTTTCTGGCTGCGCTGGCATTTGTCTTCATCGTGCTCACGCGCTCGCGCACAGCGCTGGCCAGCAGCGTCTTTGTGCTTGTGTTTCAATGGGGCCTGATGCAGCCCTATGGCAAGAAGGTCGCTGTGACCTCTTTCCTGGCGGCGGCGGCCATGCTCGTGCTGATCTTGGGCGACATGATTCTGCCCGCCGTGGGCGAACGCCTGCAGATGGGCCGCACCGACCGGGGCGAGTTCCGCACCCTCACGGGCCGCACCGCCCTGTGGCGGCAGTGTTGGGAATTTTATTTGGAACGTCCCGTGTTGGGGTTCGGTTACGGCGCGTTCTGGAATGAAGAACGATCCACAGAAATTATCGAGGAACAGGGCTGGCCCATCTCGCACGCGCACAACGCCTATTTTGACATTGCGTTGGAGTCCGGCCCCATCGCCATGGTGGCGTACCTGCTTATCCTGCTGCTCGCCATTCACCGCACGATAATCCGGTTACGGCTTACCGGCAATCAAGCCTATGCTTTTTTCGGCGCGATACTGCTTTTCTGCGCCGTGAACGGACTCCTTGAATCCGTGGCCATTCAGCGCACCATGCTGACCTTTTTTGTGATCCTGTTGGTGCGACTGACGTTTCATATCGAATCGCAAGCAAACCCATTGGAAAATAAAGGCATGCTTGCCCATAAAGCGCCAAATCCCTCCGGATCCATGGCTTGAATCGCTTGACATGAAGGACTTTTCCCATGACATCGCCGCGATTGGCGGTCATCATATGCACCTATAACCGCGCAGACAGCCTGAAGCAGGCATTGCAGAGCGTGCTCCGGCAGAACTGCGACGGTTTCTCATACGAGATCGTGGTGGTTGACGACGCCTCCACCGATCATACGCGCGAAACCGTGCAGGCAATGGCTGCAGATGCGGCCATGCCGCTGCGGTATGTCCGCCAGGAAGACCGATGCGGCATCGCCCATGCGCGCAACCGGGGCGTCGCCGAAGCCCGGGGCGATTATGTGGTCTTCTTCGATGATGACCAGATCGCCGATCCGCAATGGCTGCAATGTCTTGTAAATGTTGCGCAGGAGAAAAACGCCGACCTCGTCGGCGGACCCCGCCGACTGGCCCTGTCTCCCGATGCGCTGGCGCGGCTGGGTCCCGTCTGCCGGAGTATCCTCGGCGAGAATCTCTATGAAGGTCCGCCGGCCCCGCTGCACGGCAAGGAACTGCCGACCACGGGCAATCTGCTGATTTCGCGCCGCGTTTTTGACGCCATCGGCAATTTCAATGCGGCCATCTCACGGTCCAGCGGAGAGGACACGGATTTCATTCTGCGCGCGCGCGAACATGGTTTCACGGTCTGGACCGCGCCCAAGGCAATGGTCGCACACATGATCCCCGCGTACCGGGTGACCCCGGCCTACTTCAAATGGGTCTCGCTGCGCTGGGGCGTCATTTTCGCCAGACGGGATCGCATCAATGACGGCCTGCTCAGAACGGTCGCGTTCGCCGTGGCGCGCATCGGCCGGGCGAAACTGCTGCATCTCCCACGCCTCATCGCGGCGATCCTGCGCGGCGACGCCGCCACCGCCGCCGACGCCAAGTGCCTCATCTGGCGCGCCGTGGGCTATGGGCGGACGACGCTGGCCATGCCGGCCCCGCCTCTGTTCGCACAGGAACGCTTCTTTGAACGGTTGGATTTTCGCAATGAGCGCTTGCTGTTTGGCCACGTGGAAAAAGAGATGGCCGACGCCGACAGGACTGACTGCGCGGGGAAGGGGGCGGGCGTGTCATGAAAGTCCTGCTGGTGCATAATCGTTACCGCTTTCGCGGGGGCGAAGACGCCGTGGTGGAAAACACCCTCCAGTTGTTGCAGGATCATGGGGTGGAAGCGCGGCTTTTTGATAAGGCCAGCGCGGATATCCCTTCCAGTCTGCCGGGAAAAATCGGCGCGGTCTTCAGCGGCATATACTCGCGCGCGGCGGCGGCGGAAATGGCTGTATTAATCAGACAATTCCGGCCGGATGTGGTCCATGCACACAATCTCTACCCGCTCCTGTCGCCGTCCGTGCCGGCCGCGGCGCGGCGCGCCGGCGTTCCCGTGGTGATGACCTGTCATAACTACCGGCTGGTCTGTCCCATCGGCGTTCACTTTGTGCGCGGGGCCATCTGCGAGCGTTGCGCGGGCGGGCGGGAATACTGGTGCCTGCTCCGGAATTGCCGGGAGAACCGCTTCGAGAGCGCCGCCTATGCCCTGCGCAATACCGCCACCAGGATGCTGGGATTGTTCAAAAGGAATGTCACGGTCTATATCGCCATCAGCGAATTCGTGAAGCAGCGGCTGGCGGCGGCCGGCTTCTCAGAAGACCGTATCGAAGTGCTCTATAACATGATCTCCCGGCCCGATACGCCGGCGGATGCCGGCGTGGGCCGATACGCCGCATTCACGGGCCGCCTGAGCGCGGAAAAGGGCGTGGAAACCTTCTTGCAGGCCGCGGCCCGGCTGCCGGAGATACCGGTGAAGATCGGCGGCGTCGGTCCCCTGGAAGCCACTCTGAAACGAGACGCGCCGTCCAATGTAGTATTTACCGGGGCGCTTGACATGGCGGGGTTGGCGGAATTCTATCGAAACGCAGCGTTTGTGGTGGTTCCCAGTGTCTGGCATGAAGCCTTTGGGCTGGTTGCCGCCGAGGCGATGAGTCATGGCATTCCGGTGATTGCCGCGCGCAATGGCGCGCTGCCGGAATTGCTGGAAGAAGATGAGGCGGGTTTATTGTTCGCTCCAGGAGACGCCGCTGATTTGGCGGATAAAATGCGGCTGTTGTGGGGGAACCCGCAACGCCGCCGGGCGATGGGCCTGGCAGGGCGCGAACGCGCCGAGCGCCTTTTCAGCGCAAGGGCGCATTTTGATCGATTGACGGCAATCTACGGGCGCGCCATAGAATTGATCCGAAACAATGCTGCCGGACAGGTTTTCGAGGCATAATCAATAGATGAAGGAGTGTACACGGTGCAACGGGTAAACACCTTGGGCGTGGGGGTGTGCCACGTCAGCATGGCGGAAGCGGTGGAAGCCGTGATTCAAATGGCGAAATCCGGCGAATCGCATTACGTCTGCGTAAGTAATGTGCATACGGTCATGATGTGTCAGCAGAATCCGGAATACCTGCGCATCCACAATGAGGCTGCGATGGTGGTGCCGGACGGCAGGCCCTTGGGGTGGTTTCAGCAGTTGCAGGGCTACAACCAACGGGAACGGGTTTATGGACCTGACCTGATGCTGGCGGTCTGCGAGCGCAGCGTTGCCGAGGGGTTTTCCCATTATTTGTACGGCGGAAGAGAAGGGGTGCCGGAAAAACTGGCCCAGACCCTGCAGGCGCGGTTTCCGGGTTTGAAAGTGGCGGGCTGCTATTCCCCCCCATTCCGCGCCCTGACGCCGGAAGAGGATGAAGCGGACGTCAAACGCATCAATGAGAGCGGCGCGGACATTTTGTGGGTGGGCTTGGGCGCCCCCAAGCAGGAACTGTGGATGGGCCGCCATTTCCGCCGCGTCAACGTTCCGGTCATGCTGGGCGTGGGTGCGGCTTTTGATTTCCACACCGGCCTTGTGCGGCAGGCGCCGAATTGGATGCAGCGGTCCGGCCTGGAATGGCTTTTCCGGTTCTGGGTGGAGCCGCGCCGGATGTGGCGGCGTTATGTTTTCAACAACCCCGCATTCCTTGTGCTTGCGGCGTGTCAATTGCTTGGACTGAAAAACTACCCTCCTGGAGCGACCTTGGGAAGGAGCACTGTGCGATGAAAAAAGCGTTGATTACCGGCATTACGGGGCAGGACGGGTCTTATCTGGCCGAGTTTCTGCTGGGCAAAGATTACGAAGTCTACGGGCTGATTCGCCGTTCCAGTTCGTTCAACACCGGTCGCATTGACCATGTCTATAAAGACCCGCACGAACCCAGTCGCCGGCTGCAACTCCTTTATGGCGACCTGTCCGACTCTTCATGCCTGACCAGCATCATCAACCGCATCCAGCCGGACGAAATCTACAATCTCGGCGCGCAAAGCCATGTGCGCGTGAGTTTCGACGCGCCGGAGTACACCGCAGATATCGTGGGCGTGGGCGCCATACGCCTGCTGGAAGCAGTGCGCAATTGCGGCGTGCGCCCCAGGTTTTACCAGGCATCCAGCAGCGAGATGTTCGGCAAGGTGATGGAGGTGCCGCAAACTGAAAAAACGCCGTTCTATCCGCGCAGTCCCTACGCCGCCGCGAAGGTTTTCGCGTATTGGGCCGCCGTCAACTATCGCGAATCCTATGACATGTTTGCCTGCAACGGCATCCTCTTCAACCACGAATCGCCGCGGCGCGGCGAAACCTTCGTCACACGAAAAATCACCCGGGCCGCCACGCGCATCAAACTGGGCCTGCAGAACAAACTTTTTCTTGGGAACCTCGATGCCAAGCGCGACTGGGGCTATGCCAAGGAGTATGTCGAGGCGATGTGGCTCATGTTGCAACAGGACCACCCCGACGACTATGTGCTCGCCACGGGTGAGACCCACTCCGTCCGGGAATTTCTTGAAGAAGCCTTCTCATACCTCGATCTGAATTACCAGGACCATGTGGAAATCGATCCGCGTTATTATCGGCCTGCCGAGGTGGATTTGCTGATCGGCGATGCTTCCAAGGCGAAAAAACAACTGGGCTGGACGCCGAAAACCACCTTCCGGGAACTGGTCCGTATCATGGTTGATGCCGACCTCAAACTGGCCGAACGCGAAAAATCTTCGGGTGGAAGAATATCGAACTGAGTAGAATAGATGCCGCACAGGTTCGGGTGGGGCAACGGGAGAGAACGTCATGAGCGAATTTTGGGCACAGCGTCGGGTGGTGGTCACAGGGGGGGCGGGCTTTCTGGGAGCGCAGGTTACCGCGAAACTGCGTTTGCTCGGCTGCAAGCATGTTTTTGTGCCGCGATCCCGCGACTATGATCTGCGGCGGCTTTCCGATATTCAACGGATGTTGGACACCGCGCGCCCGGATGTGATCATTCATCTGGCGGCAGTGGTCGGCGGCATTGGCGGCAACATGGCCAACCCCGGCAAATACTTCTATGACAACATCATCATGGGCGTTCAGTTGATGGAACAAAGCCGTCTCGCCGGCGTGCAAAAGTTTGTCGCTATCGGCACGATCTGTTCCTATCCCAAGTTCACGCCCGTGCCGTTCAAGGAGGAAGACCTCTGGAATGGCTATCCCGAAGAAACCAATGCGCCCTACGGGCTTGCCAAAAAAATGTTGATTGTGCAGGCGCAGGCCTACCGGCAGCAATACGGGTTCAATGCCATCAACCTGTTGCCTGTCAATCTCTATGGGCCGCGCGACAACTTTGATCCGGACACCTCGCACGTGATTCCGGCGCTGATCAAAAAATGCGTGGACGCCGTGCGCGCGGGCGCGCCGGAAATCGTCTGCTGGGGCGACGGCAGCGCCACGCGCGAATTCATCTACGTGGAAGACGCCGCCGAAGGCATCGTCCGGGGGGCGGAGCACTACGACGGCGCAGACCCTGTCAACATCGGTTCCGGCATGGAGATCAGCATCAAGGACCTTGCCCATATGATTGCGGCATTTACCGGCTTCGCCGGGCGCATTACATGGGACACGACCAAGCCCAACGGGCAGCCGCGCCGATGCCTGGACACCACAAAAGCCGAAAAACTCTTCGGCTTCAAGGCCGCCACGCCTTTTGAAGAGGGGCTCCGGCGCACCATCGGATGGTATCAGGAAATGCTGTCGGCATCGTGAAGTGGCAATGTCCGGCAAGGCCGGACGCGCGGCGCGTCAATCGCCGTTCACGCCGATACCGGCCTCAATGAATACGTCCACAAGGCGGGGATCAAAATGCTTGCCGCGCTCGTTGTTCAGATGCACGACAGCGTCTTCATGAGTGTAACTGGTGGGGCGGTAGTGGCGGGGGCTGGTCATGGCGCAGTACACATCCAGAATCTTCATGATACGCGCCGGCAGCGGGATAGCGTCTTTTTCGAGATGTTCGGGGTAGCCGGTGCCGTCATAGCATTCGTGGTGGTAACGGACCGCATCGAGCACATCGCAGAACAGGCCGCGCTCCGCCAGGAGTTCCGCGCCGAGCGCGGCATGGGAATGGAGCAGGGTCCATTCGTCATAGTCCAGCACGCTCTTTTTCAGGAGGATATCATTCGGGATGCGGATTTTCCCGATGTCGCGCAGCAAGGCGGCGCGCTCCAGACTGAATTGGTCTTCCATGCTTAATCCGAGTGCACGCGCAAAACGTGACGCATGACAGCGCACCCGCTCAGAAGACCCTTCCGGGATGCCTTCGCGACAGGCGACAGCGTCGGCCAGCAATACCAGCAGCCCTTCCGGCTCCGCACCCGCTGCGAGCGCCGCATTCAGCGCGGTTTCGGCGGGAGCGGACCCCGTTGCCAGCATTACAGCGCCGGGCGGCGGCGTTTCCCCCGGCGGCACCGCCACAATAATCGCGTCGCGTCCTTGCGCGGCGCTTGAAAGCGCCTGGCACAATGCGCCGTCCGCATTCAGGACGGCAATTCGCTTGATCATGCGGTGCTCCTTTTCATGGTCCTGAAAAAATGGCCGCTCAATCCATATAGGTGGCCTTGACACGCTTTGATTTGCTGAGATAAAGATAGCAAACCGTAAAAAAAACCAGAGACGGAATCACTTCCTTGGCTATTTCGCGGGCCAGAATTTCGCGGGCGTAATCGGGCCATTCCACCATGACAAAAAGCAGCGCAACGCCGAGCGCCAGCGCGCCGAGGAAACAGAACAGGTAGCGTTTGGCCGTGCGCACAGCATGCGGGCGCTCCGTCCACAAACCGATGCCCGCATGCATGCCGAATATAACCAGGAGAAGCCGCAGACCGGTGTTGACAAACAGATAATTCTGCAGTCCTTGTACATAGTCGAAATCGGCGCTGGCCCGCTGGTAATGCGATAGCAGATTGTGTGCGCCGACAAATGGATTTAGAATGGTCAGCGTAATGCACAGCAGCAACAACCATCCACCCACGCCTTCGCCGGGCGCGCTTACGGTGCGATCCTGAGATTCCAGGTTGTCAGCCATGCCATGCGCATTCCCCGTGGTCGTCTGCATGTCAACTCCCTCTCCCGTGTCCTTCCATATTGTACCGCGAATCGGCCCGCTAAATCTCGTTTCTGAGGCGCTCGGTGAGACGGGTGTTGCGGCGCGCTATCCTGCATTGCCGCACGGCCATGCCCACCGCTTTCGGGTCGCCCACCACCGTCACCAGCCGTTTGCCCCGCGTGACGGCCGTGTAGAGCACGTTGCGCTGGAGCATCATGTAGTGTTGCGGGAGGAATAGCAGCACCACGGCGGGATATTCCGACCCCTGCGCCTTGTGCACCGTCGCCGCGTAGGCCAGCACGAGATTGTCGGCTTCGTCAAAACGGTAAAGCACCGTCTTGTCGTCGAAGGTCACCTCCAGTTCGCCCGCGTCCTCGTCCACCAGCGTGATGATCCCCGTGTCGCCGTTGTACACATCCAATTCATAGTTGTTTCTGGTCTGCATCACTTTGTCGCCCTCGCGGAAGCCCCGGCGCGGCACCGGCTTTCCGTTGGGGTTCAGCGCCGCCTGAATCGCCTCGTTCAGCCGGATGACGCCGGCGTCGCCCCGGCGCATGGGCGCAAGCACCTGGATGTCGCGCACGGGGTCGAGGCCGAAGCGCGCCGGGATGCGGCGCGTAATCAACTCCAGCACGGTCTCCAGCGCGGCCTCCGGCGCGCGCCGTTCCACCAGCACGAAGTCCTCTTTGTTGAATTCCGGGTATTTGCCCTCGTTGATGCGGTGGGCGTTGGATACGATGCCGCTCTGCGCCGCCTGCCGGAACACGGTCTTCAGCCGGATCACGGGCACGGTCCGGCTCGCGATGATATCGAACAGCACATTGCCCGGCCCGACGGAGGGCAACTGGTCCACGTCGCCGACCAGCACCAGCCGCGCGAAGGGCGGCATCGCCCTGAGCAGCGCGTGCATCAGCGGCGCATCCACCATCGAGACTTCATCAATCACCACGAGGTCGGTGTCCAGCGGATTGTCTTCGTTGCGGGCAAACGCGCCGGTCTTGGGGCTGAATTCAAGCAGGCGGTGCATGGTGCGGGCCTCGCGGTCGGTGGCGGCCTCCATGCGCTTGGCGGCGCGGCCTGTCGGCGCGGCCAGCAGAAACGACAGTCCTTTTTTTTCCAGGACCGCCAGCAGGCTGTTGATTACCGTGGTCTTGCCCGTGCCCGGCCCGCCGGTGATCACAAGCACCTTTTCGGTCGCGCCCACGGCGATGGCCTCGCGCTGTTCCGGCGACAGCGTGATATTCTTGACCTTCTCCACCCAGTGCAGCGCATTTTCCACATGGATGGACACCGGTTCGTACGGGGTCGCAACCAGGCGCTTCAGAAGCGCGGCGATGCCGCGCTCGGCGGCGTGCAACTGCGGTACGTACACCGCGCCGTTCTCGCGCACCACTTCGCGCGACGCCGCCAACTGCGCCAGCGGTTCCTTCAGGCATTCCTCCCCCACCTCCAACAAGGCCGCCGCTTCGGGAATCAGTTCCTCTTCGGACAGGAACATGTGCCCGTCCTGCGCCGCGTTGAACAGCACATGCAGCAGCCCCGCCCGCATCCGGTCCGGCGAATCCTTCTGGATGCCGAGCCGGGCGGCGATTTTGTCCGCGCCCCGGAACGCGATGCCGTCTATGTCCTCCGCCAGCCGGTAGGGGTTCTCGCGGATCACGGCCACCGCCGCATCGCCGTACTGTTTGAAAATCTTGATAGCCTGCCCCGTGCTGATGCCGTGCCCCTGCAGGAAGATCATGATGGATTGCAGCGCCTTTTTCGACGCCCACGCCTCGCGGATTTGCCGGGCGCGTTTGCGCCCGATGCCCGGCACCTTCAGCAGCCGCTTCGGTTCCTGGTCTATCACCCGGAGCGTTTCGACGCCGAACGCCTCCACCAGCCGCCGCGCGAAAACCGGCCCAATGCCCTCGACCAGCCCGGAGCCGAGATAGCGCTCGATTCCCTCGGTGGTGGTCGGCAGCACCGTCTCATAACTGTTGACGCGCACCTGCCGGCCAAAACGCTTATCATCCACCCAGCGGCCCTCGATGCGGATGGTTTCCCCCTCGGAAATCGCCATCAGATTCCCCACGAAACTCACCGGGCCGACCCCGCGCACCAGCAGCCGCCCGACAAAAAACCCGGTCTCCTCGTTTTCATAAACAATCCGTTCGACCGTGCCCTCCAGCGTGACCATCGGCTCGACGTCCATCTGTGCGGCGTCGTCCGGCGCCACCGGGCGGGGCGGCGGCGTGTCGTTCCACGAGGCGTCGGGTCCGGCCATGCCGCTCATCCTCCCAGAGGCACACTGCCGAAGCGCCGCAGATATACGATGTCCACGGTGGCGTTCGGCCCCAGCGTCGCCAGATACAACGCGGTGTGCGCCACTTCTTCCGGCGTCATCCAGTCCGACTTGTCGCGTTCGGGCATCGCCTCGTCCGAAAGCCGCGTCTTCACCCCGCCGGGACACAGCGCATGCACGCGAATGCCATGTTCCTTCAGTTCCATCGCCAGCGTGACGCTGAGGCCGTTCACGCCGTGTTTCGACGCGCAGTAGGCGCTCTGGTGCATGATGGGCCGCAGGCCCGATACGCTGGAAATGTTGATGATGCAGCCCGAACGCCGCGCGATCATGTGCGGCAGCAGCGCCCGGCAACACAGAAAGATGCCCGTCATGTTGACGTCGAGCGTCCGCCGCCATTCCTCCAAAGTGAGTTCCATAAACGGCTTGAAGCAGGCATAGCCCGCGTTGTTCACGAGAATGTCAATGGCGCCGAAATCCGACAGCGCCGCCTGCGCCATCGCGGCCACCTGATCAGGGTCCGCCACGTCGCATGGATACGCCGCTGCGCGGCGGCCCCGCTGCTGCGCCAGCGCCACGGTTTCCGCCAGTTCCGATTCCGTGCGCGCCGCCGCCGCGATATCGCAGCCCTGCTCCGCGAACGCCAAGGCGATCGCGCGGCCAATGCCGCGCCCCGCGCCCGTAATCAACGCCCTTTTCCCCGCAAATAGCATCCGTCATGCTCCCAAGAACAACCGCAGTCTGCCGGCAGGTCTTCACAGGCTGAAGCCTGTACTCCGGAACTTGGAAACTACCGCAACAATGAGGACGTCATGCTACACATTCATGCCGCGCGCGCACAAGCGGCCCCTCCCGAAGAGGGCACAATTTCAGGGATCGGCGTGTGCGCCCTTGTGTGTTCCCGTTCCGAGTGCGCCATGTTCCGGAATCCCCGGTGCGGCGTACCATGCTTCGAGGAATTGGGCGAGGGGGCCGGGGTAATCCGCCATTTTGATGTTCATCCAGGTGCGCTGGTCGCCCGCGGCGTAGTAGAGCCGGGTCGTGCCGTCCACTTCGACAAGGTCGGGGTCGGAGGCGTTGATGCCTTCGTCAACGCCTTCGGGCGCGATGAGGGGGTTGGCGCCGCTCAATTCCCAGGATTGCAGGTCGGGGGACCGCGTGATCCAGGTTTCAAAGAACCATCGCGGCGGCCTGCGTTCCAGGTACAGCACGTAGTAATACCCGTTGGCGTAATGGATGTTCGGACAGGCCGTGTAGCGGTTTGTGCCGAACGTGGCTTCGGAGCGCCTGGTCCAGTCCATCAGGTCTTTGGACACGGCGAACTTGGTGGTGAAGGCGGGATAAGCGGGGTCGTTGGATTCGCAGGCCATGACAAAGCCGTCCGGCCCCGCGCAGACGGAACTGTTGAAGAGGTGCTCGTTTTCCTGACGGATTACGACTTTGTGGTCCCAATGTCGCAGGTCTTTGGACCAGAACATGGTGACGTCGTTCCAATCGCCGTCCTCAAAGCGCGAGGCGAAAGCGTAGAACGTGTCGTCATGCACGAGGGCGCACGCCAGGCCATAGCCTTCGGCGAATCTGGCGAGTTCCTCGCCGGTGTCGGCGTCGCGCAGGAGCAGGTAGTAGTCCTTGCGATCGCCGCCGCTGGCCGGGCGCACGCAGTCCATCCGGCACAGCCGCCCCCGCCACCGCAGCACCGACACTTCGCACATGTCCTTGACGACCACGCCCCGGCGCGTGAGCGTCGGCGCGGTGCGCGGGATTTCCGGCGGCACAATGGCGGCGAAGATGTCCGCGGGCCAATGGGTGATTCGGAACATGCCCCCGGGCACGTCCTGCGTGTGCTGCACATAGGCGCGCACGTCGCCGGCGAGGCTGTAGCCGATGGCGTCCACGGAATCCTGGTCCACCTTGACCCCGAAGACCTTGTAGCCCATCAGCGTGCAGTCTTCGAGGTCCACATGCAGGTATTTCCCGTTCTGCATGCTCACGATGATGCCGTCGCTGGGCGTGCCCCGGGGTTGGGAAAAATTCAACACGACCAGTCTGGACCGCGCCGCCCGGATGCGGGTGTAGGTGTGGAAGCCGTAATTGCCCCCTTTCAAGGCGCACTGCGGGCTGACCAGCGTGCAGTCTTCAAAGACAATGTCGGGGCGTTCGGGCATCGCTTCATTCTCGACGCGGGCATAGGCGGCGGCGGTATCGCCCCACCAGTCCAGCGCCCACAAGAGGCAGCGCCGGAACGTGATGGGCTCGTCGGGACGGGAGAGGCAACTGGCCACGCCGCCACCGAAGGCGCGTCCGATACTCACGCAATCCTCGACCACCACCGTGAACGGTTCGACCCGGTTTGTGCCGTCCCAGAACAGGCCGCCGTCGCCGCCCGTGGCGTAGAGATTGCGCAGGGTCCATCGGTCCCACACGATTGCGGAAAACGTCGGCGCTGTGTGTTCCTTCGACCAGCCCTGCGTGGTCGCGCGGATACTGCCCCACCAGTCGTAACTCTTGAAGCCCCTGTCCGGGTCGCCAGCGTCCAGGACCACGCGGCCGGAAGTCCCCGAGCCGAGCCGTCCGTCCACATCGCCGACCAGGAGATTGTAGGCGCCCGCCGCGCCGGGATGCGCGGGGGAAAGATTCGCCTCCATGTAGGTGTCCGGGCGGACGAAGATGCGATGCCCTCCAGCATCGTCGGGAATCGCGTCCAGCGCCGCCTGCACCGTCGTGAACGCCGTCGCCCACGACAGGCCGTCGCTGTTGTCGCCCAGTTTCGACACATGCAGGGTTACACCGCGCCGCGCGTCGTCCGTCGGCGCGGCATGTGCCGCGCCCGAAGCGCACAGCCCAGCACCGAGCACAGCCATCAAAGGGAGAGCCAGCAAGAATGCAGTTTCTGGATTTGACATGGGGAGACTCCTTTTGAGGAAAACATGGACAACAAGGACAGCAAGGACGCTTTGAAGAGCAAGAAAATCATAGAGATCGTGGAACCCAATGGAAAATCTTTCCTACAGTCCCTTTGGGTCCTGTGAAAGCCACTATTTTCAGGCGGTAATTCATTTTTTTTATCACTATTCACCTACGATTATCATTTATATTATTTATGTAATTTTCATCCTTTCTGTCCTTTACAAAAAACTCCGGCCCCAGTATGACCGCCGGGTTCATGCGACGGGCATGGGGGTCTCTGCGTCGGGCCATTGTCAAAGCGGCCTGTTTTTCTTCTTCATTTCCTCGGGCGTGCTCGATGGCCGCCCGTGCGTAATATCCTGCGGGATGATTGGGGTCGGAAATGACCGCCGAGGCCGCCATGGCCGAGGCCTGTTCGGGGTCCCCCGTCCGGAGCAGGCCGCGGGAAAGCAGGGCGAATTCCATCGCGTTGAAATCATGATGGGGCGGCGCGGTCGCCCGCAGGAGGGCCTTGTGCGCGCCGTGTTTTTTCTGTTCGGCAAGCGCGAGGCCGAGATAGAGCCATGCGCGCGCATAGTCATTGTGAAAATCCAGGGCGCGGCGCGCGGCGGCTTCCGCGGCGGGCATGTCTTGGGCCCACCAGAACGCCATCGCCAGGTCAGTGCAGTCTTTGAAAATGTCTTCGGGCAGCGCATCCCGGGATGAGAGGCGCGGCGCGGCCTGCCCCCGCCGCACCTGATACAGTCGCAGCGGCGGCAGCCCGCCGAATTCCCGCACGGAGAAGGACAGAGCCGCTGCGAGCAATCTGGACTCGAGTACGTCAGAGCCGACAGGCGTGGCGCCCACTTCCATCAGCGCCCACACGGACCGGGGATCATCCGGCCCCCTCGTTTTCAATCCCGCGACGAAAGCGGTCAATTCCGCAAGTCCTTCCACCGTTTTGGCATACGTGCTGACTTGCGGCGCAGGCCCCATTTCATAAAGGAACCCCCGGTGAAAGAGCCAGTCCTGATACACGATGAAGTCGTCCGGTGTGCCGTGCGCCAGGATATGCCGCGCAGCGGCGCGCCAGTCCCGGTCCTGCGCCGCGTCCAGCACCAGCATCTGCTGACAGGCGTACAAAACCAGCAGCGCCGTTACGGCTGCTCCCCGCACCAGCCGCCCCGGCAGTTGCGCCAGCCCCGCTCCCAGCAGCAGATAAAGCCCGAAGGAGGCATACAGCGTGTAGCGCGGCCAGATGCAGGGCCGCCACAGGTGCGACGCGGCGTAGAGCAGCAACGGGGGCAGCAACCACCAGAGCAGCAGGAGAACGGTCCAGCGCCAGGTTGTCGGCGCATCCTTTGCGGCAATGCGCCGCCGGGCGGCCGAGACTATCGCCCACAGCACCCCCGCCAAGGTCAGGGCCAGCATCACCCAGCCGATACGGCCATGCCATCCGACCACCCGATGCGCGGCGGCCTCCGGGACTATCCGCGCCCACGTGGCGGCATCGGGTCGGAATTGAAAACTCAGCCCCAGAATATCATCCGCAAGCAGGTCACCAAGGAAATGCCGGAGCGACGGCGTGACCATCCACGGGGTGGCGGCGGGGGACCAGTAACTGATGCTGAATACATAGGCGAGCGCCGGCAACGCAAGCGCCGCCTGCAAGATACCCCAGCGTCGCAGGAGCGGCCTGTCGCGCCAGTGTGTGCCCGCAAGAAAAAGCGCTTCCGCAACGGGGATCAACACGGCGAAGGGATGCGTCCAGACCAGCAGCAGCGTCACAATTCCGTGCACTGTCCACCAATGTTTTCCACCACCCCGCACCAGGCGCTGAAATGTATAGAGGTGGACCATTGCCGCCAGCGCCAGAAAGCCGTAGACCCGAATCTCGCGGGAATAATACCAGTGCACCGGCGACAACGCGGCGCAGGCGGCGGCGATCAGCCCGGCGCGCCGGCCAAACAATTCCCGCCCGCATTGATACAGCAAGAAAACGACCGCCATCCCCATCCCCACCGAGAACAGACGCAACGCAAGCAAGGATTGACTGACATGGCGGTTGAAGAAATAGGCCAGCGAATAGTAGGCGGGCATGGATGCCGGGTCCAGGAAGCGATTGCGCCGGAGATATTCCCATACCGAGTCGCACGCCTCCGCCCCTGTTGCGGCCCGCCAACGGTCGTAATAGGGGGAGGCCTTGACCGACTGTTGGGGGTGCAGGTGGACCACGCTGGTGAAGGCGTCGAAGGACAGGGATTCGCGGTGAATGCCGTAGAGCCGCGTCAGCAAGGCCGCAAGAAACACCAGTCCCAACGCCAGAAAGAAGCGAAATGGGGAGCGATCTGTGTCTTGCGCGGAGGCCATGAACGGCATCTTAGACCGCACCCATTGCCCGCTTCAAACGGCATATGGCGGCGGCGCAGTTGTGGGGCGGGAAACGGCGATGTAACAAATTTGAATCCGGATGGTATTGATGAAGGAATCCGGCGACAGGGTGCCGGGGAACAGAATCAACGGAACCAACATAAAAGGAGACGAATCATGGAGTGGTTTGCAAATCTATGGAAGGAAATTCTGGGCTTCTTCACCGGCATTTGGGAAGCCCTCGTTTCTTTCTTCACCGGGCTTTTCTAATACGTCAAACAGCCCGGAGTAACAGTATCTTTCGTTTACCTCCCGCGCAGTTCCCCCCACTGCGCGGGATTGGCGCCGTCGCTTTCCCGCCTCTCCCCCTCCCTCTCTCGGCGACGGCGTCCCTTTCTTTTTGGGCGATATCCTTCTCGGGGGATTGCGACGGATGCAGAAAACCCTCCACAAAGCAAGGCTTCCATATGCCTTGTGGCGGGGATGTTTCACTGGCAACCACCCGGGCGCTCGTGCATTCCAAAGGCCGGTGCGGTATCCTATGGATACTGGAAGCGTGCAATCGAGAAAGGGTGGACCGATGGAAGGAACAGAGAAGCCGGCGGCCATAGCGAATTATGTCACGATAATGCGGATTCTGGGACTGCTCTATGTGTTGGGTGCGTTACTGTTTTTCTTCTTTCCGGACCGGGTGCTGTGGCTGATGAATTTAATACCGAAAGTCATCCGTCTGGTGGAGGTCATCCCGCAAAGCAGCGAGCATTTCTGGGTGCCCCTGGCGACCTCCATGATGGTGATGCTGGCAATCATCGCGTTTTCGGCCGCCGCCTCGCCGGAAATCCGCATTCTGGCTTATATGCACATGGCATCCAAGGCCTGTTCCAGCCTGGGATACCTCTATCTTTTCATTTTCAAGGCCCGCTATTTCGCATACCTGGTCGGCTTCCTGGTTGATCTGCCGATATTCCTTCTTGTGACCTGGCTGGCCATGCGCGCTTTCGTCGCAATGAAAAAGGACGCGGCGGCCCCGGAAGCCGGGCCGGCTGACGCCACACCGGAATCATGAAAACAGGCACGCTCAGCACGGGTAATCGCCCGGTCTTCGATCCGTCCGCCGCACCCGCGGGCGGGTGGCAAGAGGTCTGGTATCTCAGGTGCAATGATCCCGGCAGCGGCGACGCGCTCTGGCTGCGCTTCACGCTGTTGGTGCGCCGCGACGGTTCCAAGCGGGTCGCGGAAACCTGGGCCATCCACTTCCACAAGAACCCGGACGGCGGCGTGGACAAGAAGGGCATGAAGAACACGCATCCCCTGGCGGCGTTCCGCATCGAAGAAGCCCCGCCGGACGCGGGTATGGCCGCTTTCTATATTGCGGACTGCTTTTTCAGCGACGGGCACACTTTCGGCCAAGTGGCGACGGAAGAACACCGCATCCGGTGGGATTTGACCATAACACCGCAGCAGCGCCTTGGGTTCGATTTTGTGCCCGCCGCCCTGCGGCGTCTCGGTCTGGTGAAAAACATGGCCATCACCCCCTATGAAGACCTGCGTTTCTCCGGGTGGGTGGAGGTGGACGGATACCGCCGGGACTGGCGCGCTGCGCCGGGCATGCAGGGGCATCTTGCCGGACCGAAGAACGGCCATTCCTGGGCGTGGGCGCACTGCAACATGTTCGTGGACGACGCCGGTGCGCCGCAGGCGGTCATTCTCGATGCGCTGAGCGCGCGGGCGCGCCTGGGGTCGGGTCGGGCCACGCCGCTGTTAAGTACGCTGTATGTGCACGTCGGCGGACATGACCTGCGCTGTAACGGCCTCCTGGATGTGCTCAGGACAAAATCCGCATATGGACTGGAGGGGTGGACCTTCACCGCGCGGCAGGGCGATTGGACCATTCGCGGCGAAATCCACGGCACTCAGGACCACTATGCCGGGGTTACGTATGAAGACACCGACGGCAGCAATCTCTATTGCTATAATTCCAAAATTTCCGACATGACCCTGGAATTGCGGCGCGGCAATGACGCGCCCCTCCGCTGTTTCAGCCATGGCACGACGGCCTTCGAAGTGGTGACGAGGGAAAAGATTCCTGGAATTTTACTGGTGATTTGAGAGGCCGGCAGGGCAGGTTGACCTTGAAGGCAGGACAACAAAGACGCCAATCCGGGGGAAACAAAATAAAGGGTACAGGCGGGGAAGGAGGGAGGTGGGAGGAAAAAGGAAAAGAGGAGAAGACGGCCATGAAGCGATTCACCTCATGGTGGCTGGTTTTTTTGCTGGGTGGCGCGAGCATACAGGCGGCGGCCAACGCGCCGCGTGCAGCGGTGTTGCGATCGGAACTGCCGGGTGCTGAAACAGTGGTCGGGGAGGCGCTCGCGGGTTCACTGCGGAATGCCGGATACTCCGTATCTTTCATCTCATTCGACGATTTGTGCGACCGAATGCGGCTTGCGGCGGAGGCTGTGGACCTTCTCGCGTTGCCGGACGCATCGGCGTTGCCGATTAATGCCGTGGGGCCGGTCGAAGCGTACCTGAGAGCGGGCGGGGACATCATCGCGCTGAACGCGCCGTTGTGGCAGCGCCCGTTGATCCGCGACGACACCGGCTGGATGGACCGCGAAGCATACGAGCGGAAATACGCCGGTACCCTGCTGCAACACCGCCTGTTTTCCTTCACCGAAGAGGAAATCGCCTCCTGGCATCGTTCCAGCAATGACATGTCCACGATGACGACGCATGAGCCGGAGGTCGTGGGAGAAGGGCCGGTGGACACAGCGGTGCATGTGCGGATTTCGCGGCTGGACAATTGGGACACCTTCACGTCGCCCGTGTTGGGCCAACCCTTTCCCGACGGGCACACGCTCACGGTGTTCTTCGCCAAGGGTGGCCCGCAGACCACGGAACTCGCCGTGGAATGGCGGGAACGCGACGGGTCGCGGTGGATTGCCACCGTGCCCCTGACGCATGAGTGGCGTCAATTCGTGCTGGCCCCGGAGGATTTTCAGTTCTGGGAGAGCGCGCCGGCGCGGGCGGGCAGCCGCTTCAATCCCGGCAATGCGGTGCAGTGCAGCATCGGTCTCGCCCTCTCGCATACCCGCCTCTCCGGCGACGGGCATGAATACTGGGTCGGGCCTTTCGGCACGGCCGTCCGCACGCCGGACCACGAGCGCATGCGCACGTCGTTCACGCCGCCGCCGATCGACACCCTGTCGCCCGGCTACAAGTTCTTTCCCGTGCGCGACGCGGCGCGGCTGTTGACGCCCTTCGACATGGGCCTGCGCGAGATCGTCGCGTTGGAGCCGCCCGCCGAAATGCTGTCGCCACATCCCCGCCCCGGGGCGGGCGGATTCGACAAGGGCCGCGCCTGGCGCTGGCAACCCATGCTGCATGCGCGTTCCGAAGACGGCATCTGGCGCGGCACGCCCGCCGTGTTCCTGGCGCATGCCGACGGGCCGTACAAAGGCGGCCTGTGGGTGTCTTTCGGCATCGGGGAGACGGCATGGCTGACCCAGCGCGCGGCGCAGGACATCATCCGCGAAGTGGCCCGGCGCATGCGCCGGGGCGTGTTCCTGGTGGATGCCGGGGCGGATTTCTACACTTATTTCGAGGGCCAATCCATGCGCCTGGGCGCGCGCGTGGCGAATGTGGGACGTGAACCTTCCCATGGTCTCGAATTGCGTCTGCATCTGGTCAACGCGGATACCGGGGAACTGGTGCACCATGTGCAATGGGATCTGATCATTGCCCCGGGAGAAACCGTGACGCATGTTCAGGAATATCGGCCCGACCGCCGGCCGGAAAAAGGTTTCCGGATCAATGTGGAATTGCTGGACGAGGGCCTTGTGTTCGATCGCGCCGATCATGAGGCGCATGTCTGGCGGCCCAGGCAGAATCGCTCGTACATTACCGTTGAAAACGGCCGTTTCATGCTGGACGGCCGGCCCTGGCGGGCGCACGGCGTCAATTACATGCCCTCTTCGGGCATCGCCACGGAAGACGGCGCCTACTTCGAGTATTGGCTCGGCGCGCGCTCCTATGATCCGCAAGTGATTGACCGCGATTTGGCGCGTATCGTGAATCTCGGCCTCAATGCGGTCAGCATTTTCATCTACCACGAGTCGCTGGCCGCGCAGAACCTGCTCGACCTCCTGCGGCGGCTCGATGCCCTGGGATTGAAGGTCAACCTGTCGCTGCGGCCGGGCACCCCAATGGACTTCGAGTGGGACAAGATGCGCGAACTGATCGAATACTACCGGCTGCCGGAGCATGACTGCATCTTCGCGCTCGACCTCGCCTGGGAACCCATGTTCGGCGACCACCTGGCGCGCCGACGCTGGGACCCGGAATGGCGCGCATGGGTCGCGGAACGCTACGGCAGCATCGAGAACGCGGAAAAGGATTGGGGCTTCACTGCGCCGCGTGATGACGCGGGACAAGTGACCAATCCCGTCGGTGAACACATCATCGGCGACGGGCCGTGGCGTGGCATGGTCGCGGCCTACCGGCGCTTTCTGGACACGTTGCTCTACGAAAAATACAGCATCGCCCGCGACCTGGTGCGCACGGTGGACCCGGTGCATCTGGTGAGTTTCCGCATGGCGGAGGCGGGCAACCCCACCTTCCGGTGGGACAAGGCCATCCCCTATGATTTTGCCTACCTCGCGGGCGCGGTGGACCTGCTCGAACCCGAAGCCTACGGCCGCATCGGCGATTGGGAAAAGGTCAAGCCCGGCTGGTTCACCTTCGAATACGCCCGATGGGCGGGACCCCATCTGCCGATGGTCTGGGCGGAGATGGGCGTGCATGCCTGGGTCGAGAGCCAAATGCGCGCCACGCCGGAACGCCTGCAATTCCAAGCCGACTATTACGCGCACTTCTACCGCATGATCACCCGCAGCGGCGCGGACGGCGTCTTTTTCTGGTGGTATCCCGGCGGGTACCGCGTCGGCGAACGCAGCGATTACGGCATCATCGAACCCGACGGCACCGACCGCCCCGTCAGCCGGGTCATCCGCGACAACGCACAGGCCTGGCTGCGCGCCCCCCTGCCCGGACCCGTGGACCATTTCATCGAATTCGACCGGGACCTGCACCCCGACGGCCTGATTGGCATCTACGAAGCGGCGCAGGAGGAGTTCTGGCAGGCCATCGAGGACGGCAAAACGCCCGGCCTGAAAACCGCCGGCACGGGAAAAACCTCCGCCGATTGCCCGCTTCTCGCCGTGGGCAATACGCCGTACAACGGTTCCAATCCCCCGAAATTTCTTGACGGTTTCTTTGATCGCGTGGAAATTCCGGGGGATGTCGTGGTAGAGAAGGGCGGTCGCATTCTCGTTTCCGACGATGCACCCGTGCTTGCCCGGGTCACGGCGACCAATCTCGGCGAAGCCCGATGGCTTTCCCCGGCGGAACACGAAGGCCCCGGACGCGTCTGGCTCGTGTTGCGATACTCGGATGATTCCGCAGAAATTCGCGTGCCATTGCCCAGGTCCCTGAGCCGCTTTGATCGCGTGGTTTTCGAGAACGTCCCGGTCCATGCGCGCGGACCGTTGTTCCGGGAGAAAACAGCGGCGATGCGTCTGTGGGCGGAAGACCGCGCATGGTTTGGTCCGGTCTTTACCCTTCGCCTGTTGCCACGCTGATCATGCTTCAGGCGATCTCAGGGAGCCGAGGGATTCAGGAGGCGCCATGCCCACGGAACACGGCGCGGAAGGTCTTGAGCAGAATTACCATATCCAGGAACAGTGACCAGTTGTCAATGTAGGCGAGGTCCAGTTCCAGCCATTCTTTGAACGGCAAGTCGCTGCGTCCGCTCACCTGCCACAAGCCGGTCATGCCGGGCTTGACGCTCAGCCGGCGGCGCTGATCCCAGGAATGCCGCTCGATCTCGTTGGGCGGCAGCGGGCGCGGCCCGACCAGGCTCATGTCACCCGCCAACACGTTCAGCAACTGCGGCAATTCATCAATGCTCGTGCGACGCAAAAAGCGCCCCACACGGGTCACGCGCGGGTCGTTGCGAATCTTGAATACCGGCCCGTCGGCTTCATTGAGCGCTTCCAAGTCTTTTCGACGCGACTCCGCATCCGCCACCATGGACCGGAACTTGATCATGCGAAAACGACGATGGTTCAGCCCGACCCGCTCCTGCAGGAAAAAGACCGGTCCCGGCGAATCGAGTTTGATGGCAATCGCGACCAGCAGGAATACCGGCGACAACCCAACAAGCAGAACCGCCGCCCCAAGCACGTCCATCAGCCGTTTGAAAACCAGCGGAAATGGGTTCTCGGGCACGGTGCTCAGAGACAGCATGGGGATGCTTTCAAGGCGGTGCAATCTGCTCGTGGCGATACGCAGGGGAAATAAGTCCGCCACCATGCGAACCGATACGCCCAGACTGACGCAGAAATGCGCCATGCTCTGGATGATTTCATAGCAGGAGCGAACGGGAAGGCAAATATGCACTTCATCCACCACCCGGTCATGCAGCAATCGCTCCAAATCGTGAAAGCCGCCCAGATGCGGCACCTGCCGTTCCCACTGACCAAGGAACTTCAACCGCGCCGGATCATCCTCAAGAATGCCGATGATGGTGTAGCCGAAACGCGCATGACAGAAAATCGTATCCACCAGCCGATAGGTGCGGTCATTTGCGCCAACCAGCAGCACATGGCGCACATTCAATCCCCACTGACGAATGCCCCATACGAAAAGGCAGAGCAGCGCGCGGTATCCGCTGATAATCACGAAGCAAATCACGCCAAAATACGCGATCGCCTGCGCTTCTCCTCCTTCCGGGTGCAGGAAGATGGCGGCAAGCCCGCAAAACGCCAGGGATATCAGCGTCGCCTTTATGGTATTGGAGAGTTGAAAAAGCAGATTGTCTTTGCGATTGGAAAGAAAAAGGCCCAGCGTCAGCGCCACCCAGAACCAGACGAAATAAAAGGTGATCGAATACAGGAAATAGGTGTGCACAGTCTCGCGAAAGGACAACTCGCCGCTGACCTCATGCGTGAGGGCTGCCGCAATCAGCGTCGCAATAAGCACGGCCCCCGCGTCCAACATCGCAACAATGAAAGCGTATAGAAATGAATGTCCCTTAAGCCAACTCACATGACATACCCTGCTTTATGCCGGGACGTCTCCCCTCTTCCCTTGGGAAGCAATCCCTTTATCTATATCCTATGCCGACGCCGACATACCGTTACATATGGAACAAAAAGACAAGAAAACAGAGAAAAACCCGCTTTTATCGGATTGCTGGCATGGCATTGCCGCTTCCTGACTGCACCGCTCTGCCCAGCGGTTCACGCGCCACGGATTCCCTCGCCTTGATTGATCCCTGCGCGCGCAGCCCGCGACTTTGCCGTTCCCTGCTCCCGATCGTTGCCTTCACGTCTTGTGTACATCTTTCAAAAACATTTATACCAAGAAGCCGCAGAATTGTCAAGGCAACCTGAAACGGTTGATGAAAAAGTGCGCCATGCAGGCATTTGCGAAATGGGCTGTTTCCGCGCTTAAGAGCGCGAAATATCCGGGATTTGTAACCGTTCACGGGGTCAAGAATGCGAAAACACCCGGAAAACCGCACTTTTTCGGCGCACAAGTCGTCGCATTTTGCCGCATTTTCGCGCCGTTCTCCCGCTGCAATTGCGAAAAACCCCATGTTTTTGGGGGGTTCAACCCCGTGAACGGTTACAGCGTTAAGAATAGACTTCGATTATATTGGCCTTTCCCCTCACCCCACCCCTCTCCCGGAGGGAGAGGGAGCAACAGGATGCCTCAGGTTTCGCCATATACACCCCCCATTGGGGAAACCCCGTTGCGCGGCGGGAGCAACCGCATGCCTCAGGTTTCGCCATATACACCCTCTCCCCTTGGGAGAGGGGTGGGGTGAGGGGGAACAAAACTCCTCAACGATGAACTGGAGGATTTGATATGAAGCCCCCCTTGGGACAGGGGTGGGGTGAGGGGAAACAAAACTCCTCAACGATGAACTGTAGGATTTGATATGAAGCCCCCTTGGGAGAGGGGTGGGGTGAGGGGGAACAAAACAGGCCCCCCTGGTACACGGGCCAATGATGCCTCAGAATCCCACGGAGAGGTTTGCGTATAGGATAAGCCCGCCATGTCATTTTGATTCAACAGGATTTTCCAAGGGTTTTGGGCATGGTTTTTCATCTTCTTGATAATCAGTATTGGACAACACTGATGTGTTCCCCGCATGTGGTTTTTTCTTTGGACCTCATTCCGTCAAAAGCGGTCGCCCACAACGGCCAATTTTAGCCCAGAATTCGTAACCCGTTTATATGAAAATAAGATACGATGATTAATGCCGGCAATGGATGATGGGCGCATTGGATGATTCATTGGTTTGCTGAACAAACCCTTACTGGCTGATTAGGCCACTGCACGGAGGACTTCTGCGATCCGGCGACAGGACAGTGCATGCATATTGCCATCCCCGGATGCGACGCCGAAGGCAAAGGCGAACCGTGCATCACCGGCGAAGACTGCGATGATGGCGATCCATGCACGGAGAATTTCTGCGAGCCGATTACCAGGACCTGCGTGCATATCGCGACAAAATCAAGGTGAAACCCTGTCCGCATACGGGCGATCTGAACAAGGATGGCCAAATCAACCTGAGCGAACTGCTGCCCGTCATCCGGTTCTGCAATTCCAATGGCATACAATGCGATCCGGAAAGTGAAGATGGCTTTGCGCCCGGACAGGGCGACACGGATTGCGTCCCGCACTCGGGCGACTACAGTCCGCAGGATTGGCGCATCAGCCTTGGAGAACTGCTGCGGTTGATACAGTTCTATAATTCCGGCGGTTATTACCTCTGTCCCGACGAAGGAACGAAGGCTGCCTACTGCACAGGCCCGTTCCCATCAGTGGCGCCGCCGCGCGGTCAAGCACAGGGATACCGGCGCTCCGCCGGGTTTGGCGAGGTTTTCAAGGGGCCTGCAACAGCGACAGGAGGTTCTCGAAGCGGCCTGCGCTGTCTTTGAGTCCGCCCGATCTGTTCCGAGCAAGCCAGAGTTGCCGGAGTTCAGGGAGCAGCGGTGCTAACTCGGCGGCCAACTGGTGGCGCACTTCAGCGGGAATCGCCGAAGTGCTTGATCTGTCCGCTTCGATGCGCGCAATGCCGATGCGGCAGGCGAGGCGCATAAGCGCGGCTGTCATCTCGAATTCCCGGGCGATCAACGCTGCATCTGGACGCTGCATTTGGGCCTTTGGTAGTTCCGCCATGATTTTATCAATGCAGGCGATGGTCTGCCGCAGTCCGTCGGTGGTCAGCGGTTCGTCCAGGGGGCGTTCGATCCCGTGGGAAAGCAGGGTGTAGAAAATGGTGCTATTGCCGGGCATGACGCCGCAGACCTGATAGGCATTGCCCAGATCGTAGGCCAGTCTGCCCATCACGCCGGCGCGGTCCCGAAACGCGTGTACGTCCACTGCTCGGGTGATGGCGATGTCTTTGTTTTCAGAACAGGCCCAACTGAGCGCCGCGCCATATGCAAAGCCCAAATAGGATGCGGGCAGAAACTGCCAGTGCCCGCCATCGCCCCAGTCGGTGATCAGATAGCCGATGGCGCCGTTGGCCAGTCCGTTCTCGGCGGCATTGCGCAGGTTGGCCAGGGCATTGTCCGTGCGTCCCGCCAACGAGTTCCAGGTCGAGGTGCCGGGCACGACATAGAAGGGGATTTTCGATTCGGCGAACTTTCTGCCGTGTTCCGCGAAAGGATGCCCGGCCTCATACCCCCATTCCATGGCGATGACGCTTTGGGGCAGTTCGGGGATCAGCGCCGGGTGGAGCATGATGATGTCGCCCCAGAACTGCATGACACGCCCGTGCCGCTGCAGAATCTTGTGAATATCCAGCAGGAAATTCAGATAGACGCGCCCCACCCCGTGCTCTTCACAGGCTGCTTTGCTGCGGCCCTTGCCAAGACTCCATGTTTCATCGCAACCCACGTTACACTGCATGCTGCTGAAATTGGGCAGCAGGTCGTCGTACATGTCGGCGAGCAGGGCGATGCTGCCCGGGTCCACCGGACACAGGTCGCTGCCATCCGGCATTTCCCCCAATCCGGCATAGGGTGCATGCTTGAGCCAGCGCTCCATGTGGCCAAAGGAATTCTGATTCGGCACCAGTTCGACGTACCGGTCCCGGCAATAAGCGTCCAGCGCCCTGATTTGGACTGGTGTCATGGGGGAGGCGTCTTGCCAGACCAGCGGATGATTCCGGTAGGCAAACGTGTGTTCCGTGTACAACTGAAGTTGATTGATTTTCCATTCTGCGAGCATGTCCACCAGCGCATAGAGCGTTTCCATCTCCGGCACCTTGTCGCGGGCGATATCCAGCATTACGCCCCGGCTCGGGAAATCCGGCCAATCCTCGATGCTGAGGCCGGGAAGCGCGCCGGACGCCCCGCATTGCCGAACCAGTTGCTTCAAGGTCATCAACGCATGGAATATCCCCGGTTCATCGTGCGCGACAATGCGGATGCCGCCCCGGGTGATTTTCAGACAATATCCCTGAATATGCGGCATGGCATAGGGGTCAATCTCCATGGATATTTCGGGCTTGGATGATCGTTTCATATTCTGCCTTTCCTGAAATGGCGCAAGAATGTGAACGATCAATTCCACCAATCGCGGCGGCACTTCAGGGGAGTGAACGCATGTCGAGACGCGGAAATCCGAACTCATCTGCAAATCGGGCCGACGATGGGCAATCTTGCGTGGCGAAGGCAATAGGATGAAATCATGCGTTTCATTCGTTTGCATTTCCTGACACTCCTTTGATGTCGCAGCCGGAGACGGTCCCTTGGGCAACGTTTGTTCCATTGTTGCGCAACCGGCAAGTGCGCCGCAGACCAACAACAGGGTCAGGACCTTAAGCAAGTGTGGATGATTCATGGCTGAGATTCCCGTGTTTTGCGTCGTCAATGCTAAACATATGCGTTGGGTACTGCAATCTTTTCGCGCAGGCTGCGGCGCAAAAAAGACTCGACATCGGCGGGAAAATTGAATATGATTGATTTCCTTTTCCATTGCGGTGCGAGGTAACAGACCAGGAACGTCGGAGGTTTGGGAGATGCCGAAGATTCAGCGCGCGTTGCTGAGTTGTCATGACAAAACAGGCATTGTCGAATTTGCACGGGTGTTGTGCGAATTCAACGTGGAAATCATTTCTACTTCTGGCACGCTGAAGGAACTGCGGGATGCGGGAATTGAGGCGATCAGCATTGCGGATTTCACCGGCGTACCGGAACTGATGGATGGCCGGGTGAAGTCGCTGCATTCCAAGGTGCACGGCGGCCTCTTGGGTATCCGCGACAACAAACTCCACTGCGAGCAACTGCAGGCTTTCAACATGCAGTGGATCGATCTGGTGGCGGTGAATCTGCAACCCATAGAACACATCATTGCGCGGCATGGCGGCTCCGTGGAAGAGGTGGTCGATCAGGCGGACATCGGTGGGGCGGCCATGATCCGGTCTGGCGCGAAGAATTTCCGGTATGTCACCGTGGTGGTGAATCCTCAGCGATACGCGGCGCTGATGCATGAAATTCGCGCCCATGAGGGCGAAGTGTCTTATCCGACGCGCTACCGCCTCGCAATGGAAGCGTTCTACTGTACCGCCGAATACGATCATGCGCTGGCGGATTTCCTTCGCGCCAGCGAACCACCCATGATGTAATGAAAACAAACTGTTAAGTTTTCAGAATCTCACAGGCCCGAAAAGATACACACAAAGACGAGGATGTATGAAGGTTTTGGTTGTTGGCGGCGGCGGTCGCGAGCATGCGCTCGCGTGGAAAATCGCCCAGAGTTCAATGGTGGAGACGGTATTCTGCACGCCTGGCAATCCGGGCGTGGCGATGCTGGAAAAGGGGTGCTGTGTTCCGCTGACCGTGAATGACATGGTCGGCATCGGCGATTTCATCGCCGAGTACGCGGTTGACCTCACAATCGTCGGCCCCGAGGAGCCGCTTGCGGCGGGCATTGTGGATGCATTGCAGGCGAAAGGGCGTCTTGTTTTCGGTCCCTCGGCGGCGGCGGCGCGATTGGAGGGCAGCAAGTCCTTCGCCAAGGCATTCATGACGAGGTGGAATATTCCGACCGCCCCCTATGCGGAATTTGACGATGCTGAGGCGGCCCTCGCGTATTTGCGGAGTCGGGGAGCGCCCATCGTGGTGAAAGCAGACGGCCTCGCTGCAGGAAAAGGGGTCACGGTGGCGCGCAGCGTGGAGGCCGCCGAGGCGGCCATTCGGGAAGCGATGGTGGACCGGGTATTCGGCGATGCGGGCAAGCGGGTGATCATCGAGGAATGTCTCGAAGGGGAGGAGGCTTCGATTCTCGCATTCTCAGACGGGAAAACGGTGCTGCCCATGCCCGGCAGCCAGGACCACAAGCCGGTTTTTGACGACGACCAGGGGCCGAACACGGGTGGCATGGGGGCCTATTCGCCCGCGCCGGTGGTCACGCCCGAATTGGCAACCGAAATTGACGAACGCATCTTGAAGCCCTGTATTGCGGGCATGGCGGCGGAAGGGACGCCCTACACCGGCGTACTGTATGCGGGACTGATGATTACGCAGGACGGCCCCAAAGTGGTGGAATTCAACGTCCGTTTCGGCGACCCGGAAACGCAGGTGGTGTTGCCCCGGATGGTCTCCGATATTGTGCCGATCTTTCTGGCCTGCTGTGAAGGCAGTCTGGCGGGAACGCCCGTCGAATACCTGGTTGACCCCTGTGTCACGGTGGTGATGGCAAGTGGGGGATACCCCAAAGCCTATGAAAAAGGCAAGGAAATCACAGGGCTGGCCGATGCGGAGTCCGACCCCGATGTGATGGTCTTTCATGCGGGCACGAAGCGCGATGGAGACCGCCTGTTTACCAACGGCGGCCGCGTGCTCAATGTCACCGCACGCGGCGCCACGCTTAAGGAGACGATCGACCGGGCCTATGTCGCCGTTCGGAAAATCCATTTTGACGGCGCGCATTACCGCACGGATATTGGCCGGAAAGCCCTGGTGCGATGGAGCGGCTGACCCGCCATTATCGTCCGGTCAGCGCAACGGCGGCGGGTTGTTCTTTCGAGGTTGTATGGGGGGCGTCCGGGGGTGCTTCCTCCGTCAGCCAACGCCGGTACAGCGCATCCACACAGAGCCGGCCCAGATAGTAGTAGCCTTTCATGCTGAGGTGGATGTCGTCGAACATGGCCTCGGGCGGATTGCCCCGCTTCCGGTCCCCGCCCGGCCACGGCTGGAAATCAGGCGCCTGACCGGGAAGCGGCAGGCGACCGGGCGGAATTGTCGGCGGAAACCCGAAGTAATGATGCATCGCGCCGTAACTCTGAATGTATTCGCATCGCTCCAGACGTGCCGCGAGGTCGCGTTGCATTCCGGCGAGGATCATGCCGGCTTCGTTCAACTGCTGGAAACTGGCCCGCCCCTTGGATTTGTTGATGTAGTCATAGCCCACGATGGCCACCCGGATGTCGGGCCGGATACTGAGACAATGGCGAACCACCGTCTCCAGATCGCCGACGATCCGGCTGAATAACGCATCGCGGTCCGCCTCTGACATTTCGATGGTCCACTCGTTCAGAAAATCATTGCCCGTCAGGCTGAGATGCACGATGTCAATGCTCGGATTCCGTTCCAATTCAGTGGTAATCTGCGCAAGCCATAGAGGATTGGTCCACTGGGCCACCGTGCTGCCTGGGACGGTTGAGTAGGCACCCTCTTCAATATATTGGCCCAACCCGCAGTCGGCCAACGCATCCCGCAGTGAATGGTTGATGAACATGAACCATGCCCAACTGTCGCCCACCATCAGGATACGCGGTGTTGGGCTTTCCCCTGCAACCGCACTGAAGGCGGTGATCGCCACCAGCAGGACCGCAAGAATCTTCCAGTGACTGCATCTCCTCAAAGCGCTTCCCTTTCGAAAATGCATTACAGCATTCACAACGCCTCGAACGGGCGGCGGCAACAGTGTCCAATCCATTTCAGCCTTCTCCTACAATCCGCCATGCCGACTCACGAAATCTTCCAATTCATCCCAGGTAGGCATAAAGTTTGCGCATCCGTGTTTCGTCACAACAATCGCGCCGCAGGCGCCGCCAAGACGGCCCGATTTGTACCAGTCCATACCTTTCAGACGACCGCAAAGAAAGCCTGCGGCGAACGCGTCGCCGGCACCCAGGATGTTATAGACTTCGACAGGAAATCCCGGCGCATCAATCCGCTCGGGAGTCGCACCATCCCGCTGGAGATGGATACGGACGCCCTCCGCGCCGCGCTTCTGTACCAATGCCTTGGGTCCCAGCGCCAGCAGATGGGCAATAGCAGCGTCCACATCGCCCGCGACCTTCGTGTCCGAGACCTGCGAATGGGTCAGCGTGATCTGCGCCGGATCCATCAGCATCGTTGCGTTGATTTCATCTTCCGTGCCCAGAACGATGTCCACCAGCGGCAATATTGCCCGTGCCATCACGCCGAAGGCGCGGGGATCGTGCCATTGATCCGGACGGAAGTCTATATCAAAAACAACCTCCACGCCCGCCTTTTTGGCCAATTCCGCCGCGAAAAAGGTTGCGCTTCGGCTGGGTTCACGACACAGATTCGTACCCGCAAATTGAAAAACCCGGCATGATGTGATCGGGGCCGCCAACACGTCGTCTATGGTCAATTCAATGTCCGCGCAGTTGTCCCGGTAATAGACCAAAGGGAAACGGTCCGGCGGTTCAATCCCCAGCACCACCGCGCTCGTGCGCTTACCCGGTTTCCGAGGAATGAAACGTGTCTCCACCCCTTCTTTTTCCAGGAAGTTCAAAATGAAATCGCCTACCGGGTCATTACCCAATGCAGTCAAAGCCACCGTATTCAGTCCCAGACGCCGCCCCCCCACACTGATGTTGGTGGGCGATCCCCCCACATAGGCGGCAAAAGAGGTAATTTCCACAAAAGGCGCGCCGACATCATTGCTGTACAGGTCAATCGAGGAGCGTCCCATATGTATCGAATCATAGTCTGGATAATTCATTTTTTATTCTTTTGTATCTATTTTTATCTTTTCTTACTCTTTTATTGGTTTTCAAGATAACAATTCGGGCACAATCCAATCAAACTCTGTCCCACCATCCGTACAATTTTTCATCGCGCTATCCTTACTCCCCGTCCGCCTGGCCCGACTGGTTCAACCTGTCCGACTATTCTAATAAATGGGAACGCGCCCATCCTTTCCTGCGTAACTGTCCTTTACCCACGCATACCGAGGGTCATCCTGATTTGCCAAGGATTGCGCGCTGCCGGAGAGCACATTGAGGTAATAGGTGGTATATCCCGGCGGACTGGCTACGGGATGATAGCCTTCGGGGACCAGCACGGCGTCGCCGTCCCGGACCAACAACAGCGCATCAATCGGACGCCCTGCCTGATGGATCGGAGAATTCTCGTCCGTATAGACCCGCTGGTAGGCGTACCCGTCAGGCGGCTGGATGCGGTAATAATAGACCTCCTCCAGATCGGCTTCGATGATCCGGCCCGCCCCATCCTCAATGTGCACATCATGCTTGTGCGGCGGGTAACTGCTCCAGTTCCCTCCCGGGGTATAGACCTCGACCAGCACGAGCCGGTGCACCGGGGAATCCGGCGGCAGCAGGTCGTTGATTTGGCGGGTGGCATTGTCGCCGCCGCGCACCGAAATGGCCACCGATTCCGGTTTGATGAGCCACGGTTCATTGTCTTGGTCGGTCGGCACCCACGCGACGGCGAATTCGCCCGCTTCTTCGGCATAGACTGCGAATTCCGTCCTGCGCGGGAGGTAGAGGGCGTGCGCCGCACCCTCGAAAGGATTCCTCCGTCCGCCGATGGCAGACCAATTCCCGCGACTGGAACTGACGGCATAGCGCCCGCTCATATTGACCATGGCCAGTTCCGATTCGCCGGTCTGAAAAGACCAGGATTCTCCGGCGCTCAATCGCCGCACCTGGAAAGAAATGTGCGACCAGCCCGCGCGCTCCGGCGTAATAGAAAGGATGAGGCCCGGGGCTTCGGGATGGTGACCGGGGCGAATCAGAAGGTTCTCGGCGGTGTACTGCATCGTCATGCGCGTGCTCCAATGCTTTTGCCGGCAGAACCCAGCGTTTGACATGCCTCCACAACGCGCGCCGCCATCGCTGTGCGTCCTTTTTCCAGCCACGCGCTCGCCAGATAATGTTGTTTCACGCCGACTTCCCCGTCAATCCGCAGCACGCCGTCGTAATGCTTGAACATATGGTCCGCAACGGCGCGCGTGAACGCATACTGTGTGTCTGTGTGGATGTTCATCTTCACCACGCCATAGGAAACCGTCTCCCGGATTTCCTCCATCGTCGTTCCCGAACCGCCGTGAAATACGAGCCAGAAACGCGCCGCCTCACCGTATTTCTTGATCAAAGCATCCTGTCCGGCTTTCAGGATCGAAGGTTTGAGGCGCACATGACCCGGCTTATAGACCCCGTGCACATTCCCGAAGGTTGCCGCGAGCATGAAGCGCCCGCCTTCCACCGGGCGCAGGGTTTCATAGACCAGCAGCATGTCCTCAGGCGTGGTGTAGAGTCTGGCATCGGAAGCGCCGCGTATGCCGTCCTCCTCGCCGCCCACGACCCCCGCTTCCACTTCCAGGATGATATCGTTTTCTCGGCACAGGCGGAGCAAGTCGAGAGCATGTTTCAGGTTTTCGCGCAGCGGAAGATCGCTCCCGTCGTACATGTGGCTGTGAAAGAGATTTGGCAGGCCGGTTGCGCGGCGGCGCGCGGTTTCCGCGATGAGCGGTTTCAGAAAGGCGTCCACCTTCGCGGTGGGGCAGTGATCGGAGTGCACAGCGATATGGACCGGATATTTCGCGGCCAGCCGGTGCGCATGCTCCGCCAGCGTGATCGCCCCCAGCACCGGATCGTTGGCTTTGCCGGAACTCAATGCGCCGGCCGCTACAGAAATCTGGATGATGCCGTCGCTGTGCGCCTCGGCGAAACCTTCAATCGCGGCGTTCAACGTGTCAAGTTGCAATACATTAATGGCCGGATAGGCGTAACCCTCCGCCAGCGCCTTGTCCAGCATTCCCGTATAACTCGAAAAATCCACTATCGGCATAGACCCGTCTTTCTATTGTGCGTAGCGGGTACTTTAGTCCGGGGACTCCGCAAAACTGCCTGTTCGATCATGTTCTCAGACGCGCGTTGTTTCACCGGTCTGCACATCCCTGGATTATCTCTGTAAAACCTTTATGTCCAGGAATGCCGGAAGCCGTCGCAAATGTGAAGAAAAACGCCGCAAGAATTCCGTGCTCTCAAGAGAAAAGTGTCAATCGGTGATGATCAAAGCCTCCTTGGCCGGCAATGGCGGGAAGGAATTGTGCGGTTCCAGTTGATACCAGTAGGCCACCGAAGCGAGGTCGTCCTGCAACGGCAGATAACGGCCTTCGCTCTGCCAACCCAGGCTCTGGATGGTTACGCGCAAATCCTCCTTGAAACGAATGGGGTCTGTGATATGCCAGCGGTATTGTCCAAAGCGCCGCTGTTCCCCATCATGCGGAATATGATGGAATCCCGTATAAGGGGTGGTGAAACTTTCGTAGGAGTATTTTTCGTTTTCTTTGCGCTCGTTATAGCCGTAGGAACCGCAGAAGTAGTCTTCCTCGCCTGTGCCGCAGATGGTGGGAAACTCCCCGTCGCCGTCAATAAAAAACTTGATCTCGCCCTCGCCCCACCAGCCCGGGCTGTTCGCCCCATGGGCGAGGTAAGTGCCGACATAATGCCCGCGACCCTGGATGCCATCTACAATGGTGAAAACTTCTTTGTAGGGCAGGGGGTTCACACGCCGGAATTGCGCGTGAAAATAGGGAGTGTCTTCCGCAACGGGTTCGAGGGAATACGTGATTTGATAATACACCGTGGCCCGCCTCTCCGCCTGGTTTTCCATGGTCACCCGGCATTTTTTCCGGAACGGCATCTGCCAATAGGAATTGAAACCACTTCGGGGGTTAACGCACACGGCGAGCGAAGTGATGCGCGGTTCCTTGCCCATGCCCCATCCCGCCGCGAAAAAGTCGCCCACCGGCACTTCCACCGATGGTTCCGTCTCGTCGTCCCAATAAAAGCGCAATATCATCAACCGGTAATTTCCCACCGGTGTCATCCAGATGTGATTGATCACTCCGGAACCTTCAATTTCGCCCAAGGTGAAGGTCGCTCCCGGTTCGATGACCACATACGGGTTCACTTTCCAGCCCTGTCCCAACTCGCGCGCAGCGCGCGCCGCACTGCCTTCCTCCAGGGTCGCCATGCCGCCTTTGCCTTTTTCCCCTGTGAAATTCTCGGGGCTGATGGAGCGTGTTTCGGCGTCTTTGAGCACACACAATTGCCCCAAATCGGCACTCTGACCCATGGCATACGGCATCCCACAGGCCAGCATCATGGTCAACGGTATTGCATAGTTTGCTTTCGTCATGAGTGAAACTCCTTTCCCTCTAATGTTGAGCGGATCACCACCCGGTTTTTGCGAAATGGGCCTTATTGTCGCATACAGGAAATGCTTGTATGGGAAATGCCGAATGATTGTAGCAGATTCAAGCAATTGTTCTCATAATCCGCCATAGCGCGAAACCCTCATTGCGGTGCTGTGTTGCACTTCGACCATAACGCCGAGCAGGCATGTATGGATCATCAGGAACAGCATGATGAAAAAATTTGGGTTCGCCGCATTTTTTGGTTAAAGTATCCATGGGGTCATTTCAGAGCGGGATGAAGTCATCTTGGACAGGAGATATCCGATGGCCGGGAAAAACATCATGATTATATTGGGGAGCCCAAGACGGGCAGGGAACAGCACGTTGTTGGCGGAGCGGGTGGCGGCGGGTGCGGAGTCGGGCGGAGCGACGGTGGAGACGTTCTATCTGCATGGGATGGATATTTCACCGTGCAGGGCGTGTGAGGCGTGTCATGGTGCGGCGGCGACGGGTTGTGTGGTTGAGGATGATATGCAGGAGTTATACCCGAAACTCAGGGAGACGGACGCCTTGGTGATCGCCAGTCCCGTTTATTGGTTCACGATGTCGGCGCAGACCAAGATTTTCTTGGACCGGTGCTATGCGCTGGAGGGGCCGGGGGGCAATGCGCTGAAGGGCAAGCAGGTCGCCATTCTCCTGACCTACGCCGACCCCGATGCGTTCTGTTCCGGGGCGGTCAATGCCCTGCGCACCTTTCAGGATATTTTCCGGTACATCGGCGCGGAGATTGTCGGGATGATACACGGAAGCGTGGGCAAGGCTGGCGCCGTCCGGGATAACCTGGAAATGATGACGAAGGCGTATGAACTTGGCCGGAAACTGGCGGCGTGAGAAAGGGCAAGGCAGGTCCGCCTGCCGCCGTCCCCGGAGTCACGCATCTTTGAGCCTTTACGCAGAGGAACAGAGGGTGGTTTGCGGCATAACTTATTCCGAAATGGAGGTTTAGGGCTTGTTTCCACGTTGATCCACAGGAAAATGCGGACTTGACAACGGGAGGCGGTTGTGTTACACTTTGTGCGTTGTTAGCACTCGTTTGAAGCGAGTGCTAAAGCGCGGAGGTGCATTCCTATGGGTGATGCCCCTGACCTGAACGAACGTGAACAGCAGATACTGCACGCTGTGGTGCATAGTTACATCACGACGGCGGAACCGGTGGGCTCGCGCACGCTGGTGAAGCGGCTGAGTCTGGATCTAAGCCCGGCGACCGTGCGCAACGTTATGGCGGACCTGGAAGACCAGGGGTACCTGCAGCAGGTCCACACGAGTTCCGGGCGGGTGCCGACTGATCGTGGCTACCGTTATTATGTGAATTATCTGATGCGGGTGCAGGAGTTGACGGAGGCGGAACGGAGGCGCATCGAGGTGGAGTATTCCGGCCGCATGAACGACGCGGACGAGATATTGCGGCACACAAGCCGATTGTTGGCGCTTGTGTCACATCAGGCGGGCGTCGCCGAAGCGCCGGCCGACGGCGTTGCCGAGGTGCAGCGCATCGAGTTGATGCCGGCCACGGAGGACCGGATGGCGGTCCTGATTGTGGACAACTACGGCCGGGTGCGGTCCATGATGATTGAATGGCGTTCCGATATGGAGGACGAAGGAATACTGCGATTGAATCGCTTTTTGAACGACCATCTGCGTGGAATCCGGATGGATACGCTGGCGACGACCCTGACAGACAAACTGCATGATTTTCTGGACGAGCAGCGACGCCTGGCAGAACAGGCCCTGCGGGTGCTGTCGCTGCTGCCGACGACCCGTTCCGGCCAGATATTCCTGGATGGCGCGACCCAGTTGTTCGAGCAGCCTGAATTCCGCGACATCAACCGCGTTCGAGAGGTTTTCGGCCTTTTTGAGGAACGCGACAGGCTGGTGGAATTGCTGCGCACCGCGACGAGAGAAGGCGAAATGGGCCGCGGTTCCGTGATGTTCGGCACCGAGTTCAAAGACCGTGACCTCGAGGAAATCGGCATGGTCGTGTCCCCATACCATGTGGATGGACAGCCCGTCGGTTCTATCGGCGTGATTGGCCCGCGAAGGATGCCCTATCCGCGTTTGACGGCCATTGTGGATTACACAGCGGACATGGTGGGCCGGCTGCTGAGTCGCCTGGGCGCATAGGGACGCGACGGAAACCAAGGGAATTTCCGGCCGATTCGGCCATGCAGCGCATGATGAAGACAGTGGAGAACAATGCATACGGAAGAGAGAAAAACAGAACTGGAAAAGAAACTGGAGGCGGAACTCGCTGCGCAAGCGGCGGCGCAGACAGAAGCGCCTGATGCCGCAGAGCGGACGGCCCCCGAAGGCAAGACGCCGCCGCCGGACCCGGCGGCGCTGGCGCAGGCATTGGAGGTCAAGACCGCCGAATGCGAGGAGTACAAGGACATGCTGTTGCGTGCGCGCGCGGAGTTCGACAATTACCGCAAACGCATGCAGCGCGAGGTGGAACGCCTCCGGAAAACCGCGACAGAGGCCCTTATCCGTGACCTGCTGCCGGTGATGGACAACCTGGAGCGCGCTGTGGCCCACGCGGAAGAAGCGCCGCGGGCCTTCGCCGAAGGCGTGACCATGGTGCTGACGCAACTCAGGGACGCTCTGACAGCGCGGGGTTTGGAAGCCATCCCAGCAACCGGATGCCCGTTTGATCCGGAGGTGCACGAGGCGCTCTCGCAGTTGCCTTCGGAAGAACACCCGGCGGGAATTGTGCTGGATGAATATCAACGTGGTTACCGCATCGGCGATTATCTGGTGCGGCCCGCGAAAGTTGTGGTGAGCGGCGGCCCGTCTGAAGCGCAGGCGGAGACAGATGTAGCGGAAACTGAGCCGCCCTCGGAAGAAGTAGAAAATCTTTACGAAAGCAAATAATTCAGGCGCCACGCCTGTGAGGAGGATATTACGCCATGGGAAAAGTCATCGGAATTGACCTGGGAACGACGAACTCCTGTGTCGCCGTCATGGAAGGCGGCGAGCCGGTAGTGATTGCCAACGCGGAGGGCAGCCGAACCACGCCTTCTGTCGTGGCCTTTACCAAGGATGGCGATCGGCTTGTTGGCGCGATCGCCAAACGACAGGCCGTCACCAATCCGAAGAACACCGTGTTTTCCATCAAGCGGTTCATGGGCCGCAAGCACGACGAGGTGGCGGAAGAGGAAAAGATCGTGCCGTACAAGGTGGAACGTACGCCGACAGGCGACTGCCAGGTAGTAGTAATGGGAAAAGCCTATCGCCCGCCTGAAATCTCCGCCATGATTCTCCAGAAAATGAAGGAGACGGCGGAGTCCTACCTTGGCGCGACGGTTACCCAGGCAGTCGTTACCGTGCCCGCCTATTTCAACGATGCCCAGCGCCAGGCCACCAAGGACGCGGGCCGCATCGCGGGCCTTGACGTGCTGCGGATCATCAATGAACCCACGGCGGCGGCGCTGGCCTACGGGCTGGACAAGAAAAAGAATGAAAAGATCGCCGTGTACGACCTGGGCGGCGGCACCTTCGACATCTCAATCCTCGCCATCGGCGATGACAGTTTCGAGGTGTTGAGCACCAACGGCGACACCCATCTCGGCGGCGACGACTTTGATCAGTGCGTCATCAACTGGGTTGCGGAAGAGTTCCTGAAGGAACAGGGTATAGACCTGCGCAAGGATCCCATGGCGCTGCAACGGCTCAAGGAAGCGGCGGAAAAGGCCAAGTGCGAATTGTCCTCCGCCATGAGCACCGACATCAACCTGCCCTTCATCACTGCGGACAACTCCGGCCCCAAACATCTGAACTACACCCTCACCCGCGCCAAACTGGAGCAACTGTGCGATCACCTGCTCCAGCGCACCAAGAATCCCTGCCGCCGCGCATTGGAAGACGCAGGACTCAAGGCCGATCAGATTGACGAGGTTATTCTTGTGGGCGGCATGACCCGCATGCCTGCCGTCGGCCGTATCGTGAAGGAAATCTTCGACAAAGAGCCGCATCGCGGCGTAAACCCCGACGAAGTGGTCGCCATCGGCGCGGCGATTCAGGCGGGCGTGCTGGCGGGCGAAGTGAAAGATGTGCTCCTGCTCGACGTGACTCCGCTATCGCTGGGCATCGAGACCCTCGGCGGCGTGTGCACAAAACTCATCGAGCGCAATACGACCATCCCCGTCACCAAGCGGCAGATTTTCTCCACCGCCGCCGACAACCAGACCGCTGTCACTATTCACGTGCTCCAGGGCGAGCGCGAGATGGCGCGGGACAACCGGACCCTGGGCCGCTTCGATCTCGTGGGTATTCCCCCCGCCCCGCGCGGCGTGCCGCAAATCGAGGTTTCCTTCGACATTGACGCAAACGGCATTGTGCATGTCTCGGCCAAAGACCTCGCCACCGGCAAGGAGCAGAAAATCCGCATCGAATCTTCGAGCGGCCTGTCGGAGGAGGAGATCGAACGCATGGTCAAGGAGGCTGAAGCCCACGCGGACGAGGACAAAGCCAAGCGCAAGGAAATCGAAACCCGCAACAACGCCGATACCCTGCTCTACACCACCGAGAAGACGCTGCGCGAGCATGGCGACAAGATCGGCGACACGGACAAGAAGAACATCGAGGACGCCTGCGCCGATCTGCGCAGGGCACTGGAGGGCAGTGACATCGCCGCCATCGAATCCGCCGCCAGGCGGGTCACTGACGCATCCCATAAACTTGCTGAAGCCATGTACGCCGCTGCCTCCCAGCAGCGCCACCAGGCGGACGGCGCGGGCGGCCCCGAATATGTCCATCCCCATGGGGAGTCCGGCGGTGGCAAAAGCGACACCGTGGATGCCGATTTCACCGTGGTGGATGACGACAAGAACAACTGAATCAAGAAAAAGGAAGACCAGGGTGATTTTGAAAAAATCCCACGGGTGGGTTGGAATTTTTCGTGGCGCCGCAGGAGCGGTGACGCGAGTCGCTAACGGGAATTAGATCATCACCAATGCCGCAAAAGGACTTGTACGAAATACTGGGTGTGCCGAGAACCGCTTCGCAGGAGGAAATCCGCAAAGCGTATCTCAAACTTGCGCACAAATACCATCCCGACAAGACCGGCGGCGACAAGGCATCAGAGGAGAAACTCAAAGAGGTCAATGCCGCTTACGACATCCTTAAGAATCCCGAAAAGCGGGCCCAGTACGACCAATTCGGGTCCATGGACGGCCAGCCCTTCCAGGGCGGTTTCGGAGGAGGTTTTGGCGGGTCAGGATTTGACGCGCCGTTCGACGATTTCTTTGACATGCTGTTCGGCCAGAGCGGACGCCGACGCAGCGGCGGCGGGCATCCCGGCAAGGACCTCGAATTCAACCTCAGCATCACGCTGAAAGAAGCGGCTTTCGGCGCAAAAAAGAAAATCCGTTTCAACCGCATGGAAACCTGCGGCGACTGCAAAGGCAGCGGCGCGGCGCCTGGTTCCCGCCCGGAAGCCTGCTCCCAATGCGGCGGCAGCGGTCAGGTCCGCGTGGCCCACGGCTTCTTCAGCGTAACCCGCACTTGTCCCCAATGTCGGGGAGCGGGCAGCACCATTACCAAGCCCTGTCGCGCGTGCTCCGGGCACGGCATGGTCAAGACCACCCGCGAACTGGCAGTGGATGTGCCGCCGGGTGTGGACACAGGGTCGCGCCTGCGTGTGACAGGAGAGGGTGAACCCGGCTCGGGCGGCGCGCCCAGGGGAGATCTCTATATTTATCTTGAGGTGCAGCCGCATGAATTATTTGTCCGCGACGGAACAACGCTGATCTGCGAGGTGCCCATCACCATGGCGCAGGCGGCCTTGGGCGATACTATTCGTGTGCCCACGCTGGATGGCGAGGCCGAACTCAAGATTCCGCCCGGCACGCAATCGGGCGCGCATCTACGCCTGCGTGGACTGGGCATGCCCGACCTGCGAGGCTATCGCCAGGGTGATCTTGTCGTGAAAGTCCAGGTGGAGACCCCAGCGCGCCTGACCAGACAACAGCGGGAATTGTTGCAGCAATTCGAGAAAGCGGGCGACGGCCGCGCGTATCCTTTGATCGAAGCATTTCGCAGTAAGGTCAAGCGGCTTAAAGGATAACGGCCTTTCTCCATTTGTTTTTTTGTATGGTTCGTTAGTGCGTTACGCTACCCAACGCGCTGAGGCGAATTGCGGGCGATGGACGTCCGGAACCATCCTCGGCGCATTCAACAGGAGAATCCTGATGACTTTTGTAGTGTGCGATCCCTGCATTAAATGCAAATTCACCGATTGCGTGGATGTATGCCCGGTTGCCTGCTTCCATGAAGGTGAAAACATGCTTGTCATAGACCCGGATGAATGTATTGACTGCGGCGTCTGTGTGGATGAATGCCCTGTCCATGCGATCTTTCCCGAAGACGAAGTCCCCGAAAAATGGATTGAATACATCGCCCTCAATGCAAAATACGCGAAGGTCTGGCCCGTTATCGAAGAGGGAAAGGAACCTCTCCCAACCGCAGAGGAATTCCGAGAAGTGGAGAACAAACGCGATCTGCTCAGCCCCAACCCTGCCGAGCAGGAGTAGTGCCGGCGTGTCGTGGGGCGGGGGGGCAGGGTGGATGCAGCGAAGCGGAATCCACCAATTCATTGTCGGACGGGTCGGACAATGTGGTCCATTGGCCGAGGGGCAGCCGTGCGTTCCGGCGGGAATCGCAATCGGAAAGGTTGGGGTATGGCTTCAGCCTGCGAAGATTTGGGCGGGACGTCGCCCGGTTTGGAGTAGAGGCTTCAGCCTGTCAGGATGGCCCCATGCCCCACACGTTAAACCGTGGACTTCAAACGAATACCTTGCAAACGCGACACCCACGCTGCGATCTCAGAACAATTTCTCCACGTAAACGGCGTTACCGTCGGCAAAGTGCGCGTTTTTCATGGCCTGCGGGCTGATATGGACGCAGTCGTCGGAGGCGATTCCGGCGGCGCGCAAATGGGAACTATGCAATCCGCCAAGCCACCAGCGGCGGTCGCATACATAAATGAGATCGCCTTGGTTGGCGGCCATGACAGCCATCGCTTCGGCGGGTACCAGCGCGTCTTCCGGACTGGATTCCAGCGAGGCATCCTCGCGCACGCGCAACCATGCGGACCTGCCGGGCGTCCGGTTGATATCACCATCACCCTTGAACATGCGCATGGCATCCTTTTGGGTGCCGGCGATTAACCCGATAATCCGCGCAATGGGCTGCGGCTTGGTGGCGAAAGCCACCGCCACGCCGATACCGCCGCTGACGATGATGCCAAACAGGGCGCGCATGAAGTCATAACTGTCAGGTCCCATGCCGAAACTGAATGGGGCAATGCACCAGCGGTCGAAAGGCGGGAACATGGAAAGCAGCACCAGTGCGCCGCCGCCGGCCATGGTCGCCATCGCGGCTTTGGCGTTGAAACGCGCCCACAATACGCCCAGGAAAATCGCCATGACGATCGGCGGCGTCACCGCCGCCGTAAACATGCCGTGGGCTTGATAGATGGTGCCGGAACGCATGTAGACGGGAACCAGCGCCATCCCAATCGCGGCCGTGAGCAGGCTGGACAGGCGCGCGATCCACAAGTAATGCCGGTCGCCCGCATCCCGGCGGACATAGGGACGGTAGATGTCGTTGACGAAGACGGCGGACACGGCGTTGATCAGGGTGTCGGCGGTGCTCATCAGCGCCGCCATCAGCGCCGCCAGCACCAGCCCGTAAATCCCAGGATAACACAAGAAGCGCGCCGCGTGGACAAAGGAGTCGCTCGCCGTCGTCTGCAGTTCGCCGTTTTCCACCAGCGCCCGCGCCACCCAGCCGCCGCCGCTGACCGTGATCGCCGCCAGCGGCGCAAGCACCAGAATCCAGCAGATCGCCATTTTGCGGGCGTCTTTCACGCTGCGCAGTGCAAGAAATCGCATCATCATGCCTTGGTTCATCAAGATGAACGCGCCGGTATTCGCCAGGCCGTCCTGCGCGTAGATGCCTACGAAACTGAAGCGATCAGGGGCGCTGAACTCGGAGAAGATGAAACGATGGTCCAGGGGCAGCAGCGACCAGAAGGAATCGAAGCCGCCCAAGTGCCATACCCCCGCCAGGAAAACCCCCAGTCCCACCAGCAGGAGGGTGACGCCCTGAGCGAGATCCGTCATGATTACCGAAGTCTGCCCACCCGCATATACATACAACGTGACCGTTACGCAGGCGATAAACGCGCCCGTGTACACGTTCCAGCCCAGCATGGACTGTAGCGCTTTGCCGAAGGTCATCAGGTTGATGCCCACATAGCCCACCAGATAGAGCAGAATGAAACTTGTGGCCATGATGCGCGCCGGCGTGCCAAAACGCCGCTCGAAATATTCCGGCACGGACTGGATACGCTGAAAATAGATGATCGGCAGCCATGCGAGCAACAGGATTGGTATCCAGAACCAGTCGTTCAGGTAGGTCTGCGTGCTGCTGATGCCGTAGGCGAATCCCGCCTCGCTGTATTTGACGAAACTGTAACTGCCGACCGTCGTTGAAATGCCGCTGAACGCGATCAGCCACCACGCGAACCGTTGGCCGCCGAAGAAGAAGTCCTTCGTCGAACTCGCATACCTGCCAAAGTACAGCCCGAAACCCACCACCGCGGCGAAGTATCCGATGAGCACGTAGAAATCGAGCCAGGAACCTGATGCGTCCATTATCACGGCTGTCCTCCTTCCGGCAGAAACGGCAGCCAGAAGGTGAATGCGCAGGACAGGACCAGCAGCCCCAGATAGCCCGCTGCGATGATCACCAGCAGGCGCTTGTCTTCGGGATGCTTCCAGTCCAGATAACCGCCGCGCAGGCCCGCCCAGATGCCGACCGCGCACAGCAGCGCTCCAATGCCAAATTGCACAAAAATCGGCAGTATCCTCGCCATTTCCATGCAGCGTCTCCCTCCGCGCGCTTCATGGGCGCCGCCCGCGCGCATGCGCCGTCCCGTAAGCGGAACGCATCACGCCTTGGCGAAATTCTCCGCGATAAAGTCCCAGTTGATGAGGTTGTCGAGCACCTGTTTCACATACTTCGGGCGGTCATTCCGGGTGTCAATGTAGTAGGCGTGCTCCCACACGTCAATGGTCCACAGAGCGGTCTGACCGTGTTTCATCGGCAAGTCTGCGTTGCCGGTCCTGGTCACTTTGAGTTTCCCCCCATCCATGACCAGCCACGCCCAGCCGGATCCGAACTGTGTCGCCGCCGCTTCGGCCAGCGCACCCTTGAGTGCATCCACTGAACCGAAATCGCGCGCTACCGCCTCCGCCAGCGCCCCCGATGGCCCCGCAACGCCTTTTTTCAAGCCATTCCAGTAAAACGTGTGGTTCCATACCTGGGCCGCATTGTTGAAGAGACCGCCCTCGCTTGAAAGAATGATCTCCTCAAGAGGCTTGTTCTCGTTTGGGGTGCCCTCGATCAACTTGTTGAGATTGTTCACATAAGCCTGGTGATGTTTGCCGTGATGATATTGCAGTGTTTCCGCGCTGATGAACGGTTCCAGCGCGTCCTGAGCAAACGGCAACTGCGGCAATGTGAATGCCATGATGTTTTCCTCCTCTCTTGCGGCCGCATATAGCGCCGTCCCTTGGTAATCAGCCATTAATACCCACGCGCCTCATTGTACGGAGCAAAGCAGCGCGTTGTCCAGCGCGTCAGGAATGCGCAGATTGTTTCTCCGCGCGCATGCGGGCGGCTTCCACAAGGAGCAGAAGGATCAATCCGCCGACGATGGCCAGATCGGCGATGTTGAAAATGCCCGTGCGCAGGGAAAATCCACCGAATCCAATCCCCATGTTCATGAAATCCACCACCAGCCCTTCCCGGAATATCCGGTCAATGAGATTGCCCACGCCCCCCGCCAGAATCATCGTCAGCCCGGCGGCCACCGCCGGAGGCATGGTTCTCCGGAAAACCAGGAATCCGGCGACTACGGAGAGAATCACCGCGTTCAGGCCAATGAGCAGGGCAAAGCGCATGCTTTCCGACAGTCCACTGCCCAGACTCAGAAAGGCCCCTGCGTTGGTCGCGTATTGCAGCCGAAAAAGATCGTGTGGATGCCAAGATGCCGGAAATGCAATGCCCGGCCGGTCCTTCAAGAAAGTGATGGCCAGCCATTTGGTGCCCTGATCCAGCGCCACCAGCAACACCAATAGCGCCGCTGCCGCCGGGATTCTGCTGTTCCGGTTCATTGCGCCAAAGCATACCCTGACGGTGCACGTCCGCGCAATAATTGCGTCCGCCGGGTCATTCGCACGCACGCGGCAATCCGCAAAGAGAAGCCACTGATGAATCGCCGATATATGCTCTTTTTGTCGCCAGGCTATTTTGGATAGACGACGCCGTAATGAAGGACTTGAGATTCCTGCTGTATGCTGTCCGGCGGATACGGTTAAATTCACGCCGCATCTCCCGGCGCAGATGAAGCGGCAGGATATGCCCCCTTTCAGAAAAGGATTGATACATGAAAGATTTGGTATTTCTGGCGGGCGCTTTGTTTGCGTTTGCCGCGATGGCGGACAACGGGCTGCCGTTCTCATCGGACGATACCGGCGCAGTTCCGGATGATATGCCGGTGATTGCGCCATGGCACGTGGTGACGCTTGACCCTGATTTTGGCGGACAGTGGGTGGTCGCCGGGGATTTGGACGGCGACGGCCAAGCGGAAATTGTCTCTGCAAAGAATGTTGACGAGCGCGATGTCCATTACACGAGCGCCGTCGCTGCGCAGAAACTGGATGGACGGACCCTGTGGCGTTGGGGCAATCCCGATATTGGGCGCAAAACCTGGCATCATGACGTGGCCTGCCAGATGCATGACTGGGACGGCGACGGGTGCCAGGACGTCATCGTGTGCGACCAGGGGGCGCTGGTGGAAATTGACGGCCGCACCGGACGAGAAAAGCGCCGCATGCCGATTGAAAAAGAGGCCACAGACTGTCTGGTCTTTTGCGATCTGTCGGGCAAGGGACTCCCCACCGATGTGTTGGTGAAAGACCGGTATCTGCAGATTTGGGCCTATGATCTGGCCGGAACGTTGCTTTGGACCGTCATGTATCCGGGCGGTTACCGCACGGCGCATCAGCCCATCCCACTCGACATAGACGGCGATGGATGCGACGAGATACTGGCCGGCTATGCCTTGCTGAATCCAGATGGCAGCGTGCGATGGGTCTATTCCTCGGACCGCATCGAACTGAAGCGCGGCCATCTGGATTGTGCGCGCGTGCTCGAACGGGGCGATAAACCCGAAGACTGGCGCATTGCCATGACCTTCTGCGGCGCGAACGCCATCGCTGTGGTGGATGGTCTTGGAAAGACCTTGTGGGAGGTGACCGGGCATCACTTCGAGTCCATCAACGTTGGGAAACTCGCGGACGACCTGCCCGGACGCCAACTGATCGTTGACATAGACCATCAGCCTTTCGGCCAAAGCCCCATCTGGGCCTTCGACCGGGGTGGCAACAAGATTGGCGAACTGACGACCAATTACAGCCGCCACCACAAATTGATTGACTGGACCGGCGACGGTCTGGACGAGATTGTCGTCGCGCACAACCGCGCCCTTTATGATGCGCGGGGAAAACGATTGGCCACGCTGGATGTCCCGGAGGATGCGCTTGAGGCCGCGAAAGGTGCGGAACTCAGCGTGTTCACCGGCGACATGGACGGTGACGGCATCGCCGATATCCTGATTGTCATGCCAACGCACGTATTCATTTATCGGAACACATCAGGCAATGCCCCTGTCGCCGGGACACCGCTTGGAACAGGATTGAATGTGACGTTGTATTGAGTCGGACAGGTCGGGCGAGTCGGGTCATTCTGCCCCGTCCGGCAGGACTGAAGCAGCGCGCTATTTTTCAAGCAGTGCTTTCAGTCGAATGATCTCCCGGGCGAAGCGCTCGCGGTACGCCATCATGGCGTCGAAATCCACTTCATAATCGCGGGTCTGTCGGGTGATTTCGTCAATCTCGCGGAGTTGCCTGCCGATGACGCTTTCGAGCGCTTCGTCGAGAAGCGCCTCGGCGCGGTCGGCGTCGGCGTCGAATCCGGCCGTGCGGGCGTTTTCGGCAGCCCGGCGCAGCGCGTGCATCGCTCGGAAATCCTCCTGGCCGTCGCGGCATGCTTCCCATCGGCGCGAGGGGACGACGCGGTTGTCGGTCTGATAGACGACGGACCAATCGGTGGTTTCGAGCGGCCACCACGCATCGTGGTACTTATAACACCAGAATCCCGCGCCGTCGAGACCGAAATGCATGGCCAGCCAGGCGAAAGCGCGATAATAGCCGAGGGGGAGCAGGTCTTTGGCGGGATCGGTCGCCTCGTAGGCCCAGAACACTGCGGCGTTCGCCTGGAACCAGCGCACGAGTTCCGGGTCACGTTTGAGAATGTTCATTTCCGGCTGCCAGATGTCAATCAGGTCCTTGAATTCCGCGACATATTGGACGCGCACCAGCCCCGCAGGGTCGGTGTAGATGCGGGCGTCGGGGTCCGCCGCGCGAACACGCTCGCAGAACGCGCGCAGCGCCGGTATCATGGTGAATCCCGTCAGCCATGGTTCATCGTAGGGATAGAACGCCCACCGGTCATAGCCGAAACCCTTTTCTTCGAGGTGGCGCGCCATTTCGCGCAGGGCGGTGGCGAATCCTCGCCGGTGCAGGTCGCTGTCCTCCTCCGGTGCAATGCCTTCCGGCCAGCGCAACGCCGGGGGTGCTGGAAACAGGAACTGGAAGTAGTCGGGGACGCGTTCCAGGCCTGCGTCCGTCGCGCGCCAATCCACGGGCGCGGCGAGATTCCCATCGGCATCCAGCGGAATCACCGGCAGACGCGGCCCATAGGTGACGCTGATCCCGTGATCAATCATGTCCTGCAGTTGCTGGTCTGAGGTTTCATCGGGGTCCACGCCGACCCAGTTCATCTGCGCGTACACGCCTTGGGGCAGGCGCACCGGCCACACTTCGATGCGCAAGGTCACCTCGCGGATGGTAGCGGGCGCTTCCAGGGAACCAAGAAACAGGGGGAGTTCATGTACGCCCGCTTCCAGGCCGTAGGTGTCCACCGTCAGCCAGAGTTGCGCGGTTTCTCCGGGGCACAGACGAATCGCGCGGGAATCGTCCAGTTCAGGCAAGGCGTCCATGACCATGCCGCTTTTGTGGCTGGGAACCAAGACGCCCCGGCGCAGGGTGATGCGCCGGGCGAGTTCCGGGTCGCGCGGGGGCTTGCCTCCTTCCAGGAGAGGACGCGAAAACGCGCACCGCACATCCAGGGGGCGCGCGGTGATGTTCAAGATGTTGATCGCGACGCTCTCAAATTCATCGCCAAAAACCTTGATGTGGATGACGGGATTGGGTTCAATGACGACGGGCATCGCCAGCGGATCGAAGTGGTCCCAGGGGTTGCAATCCTGGCCGCAGACAAAACTGCCGCCATGACCCATTTCCCAGAAAGACTGGAGCGCCCGCGCAAACGTATTCAATTCCCCGGCCTGTTTGCGCAACGCAGTCGCTTTTTGGGCCAGCCGGAACACGGCCAATCCGTGTATTGTCGCCGCTTCGCGGCGCAGCGCGCGCTGTGCCGCTTCCAGTGTGACCAGACCCAGTTCCAGCCCGGATACATCTTGCCCATGCTGCATGCCGACGCGCATGGCCGCGTCGCATGCGGCCGCGAGGGCGTCCATGTCGCACGTATCGGGCGGCAACGACGCGCCCCGGAATGCGCCTTCCGCCAGCGGCGCATCCAACCCAGATGCCATGATGCGGACCACAACCTCGAATTCACCGACCGCGATGTTTTCCCACCGCAATGTGGCCGATGTTGCGCCGGGCTCCAGCGGATTTATTCTGATTTCCGCCGGACCTGTCATGGGCCGCACCGCAATCTGCGCGAACGCATATGCCGGTGCAGGCGCATCCCACGCCGCTGCAAGACGGTTTTCACCGAGAAACGCCGCCGCATGTTTGAGACGCAGCGGCGCGACGGGCGCCGATGTCTCCGCACCGGGCATGCCGCGCGGTGCGTTGCCCCGGCCCGTCAGGCTGGAATCGCCGCGCAGGATCGGCCAGGCGACTTGGCCGCCCGCGCCCCATGTGAGCGCGTGAATGGCGTTCGGATGCTGCGTGGCGAAAAGGGCGGTCAGTGTGCCATCGCCGTTCAAATCGGCTACGACCGGCGCGGCATTGCCGCTCGCGCCCAGTTTGACCGGCGCAATGATGCGGCCATCCGCACCGACCACAAAGGCGCACGCGCCCACATGGGGGTCGGTGTCGCGCATGCCTACCAGAATCTCCGGCACGCCGTCGCCTGTGCAGTCCGCAATGGCAGGCGCGAAAAAAATTCCCCGACCCGCAAGTTCCGTGCGCCAACGCTCCGCTCCGTCTGCGTTGGTGCAATACAGCCAGTTCCCCTTGTCACCGTGAAGGATTTCCAGCACGCCGTCGCCGTCGAGGTCCGCCGTTGCAATGGCGACGTAACTCTGCATGACATCCGGTTTGCGCCATTGAAACGCGCCGGTCGCGGCGTCAAGCGCCATGAGACAGGTTGCATTCCCGGTGTTGCTCCGCGTTATCAGCGCCGAGACGCGGCCATCGTCGCGCAGATCGGCGAGCGTGATCCCGGACCGGCCATAGGGCGCCAACTCGCTGTATCGCCAGCGCACATCGCCGAAGCCGGTCAGGCAATAGATGTTGCCGTTGTCCGTGCCGTAGAGCACTTCCGCGAAACCATCGCCGTCCACATCGCCGATGGTCGGCGGGCCGACGCGGAAGCGGTCACCGTGGAAGCGCCAGATCAGGTCGCCATCCGCGCCGAAGCAATACAGCCAGCCGTCCATCACTGCAACAAGTATTTCCAGTCCCTCGGCGGGGTGGACGTCTCCAACGCTGATCATGCCCATGCCGTCCGATGGCGCATCCACCCGCCGCGCCCAGCGCGTGTTGCCGTCACCATCCAGGCAGACGACCGTCCCATCCTGCAACACAAATACTATCTCCGCTGAACCATCGTCGTTGAGGTCCGCCGCCGCTGGGGGGTGGGCAACCGGCTTTTCGAGCGCGACTTCCCACACCATTTCACCATCGGCGTTCAGGCGTATAAGCGCCGCACCCGCCGCGACAATCACCCCGCTGGGACGATGCGTATCCGGATACAACGTCGGCGACAGCGGCGGCCCGGGCATCACCGTTACCCATTGTGTGGTCTGTGCGCCTGCCGTAGCGGAAGATACCAGCAATACTATGGAGATGCACCACAATTCCGGGAAGAATCTGTACATGATGTCTTCCTTCCGTGCTTTCGGCAAGAAGTGTTCCAACGGACTATTGCACAGCATCTTGGCCGGGCGCAACATGTCTTGCGCCCACAACCACCCTTTCCATGCATCTGTTCCTGCTGAAGAATCCATTGTGTCCACTGTGTTCACCCGGCGCCATGAAACCTATGTATAATGACACCGTTGTTCATGAATACCTCATGACACAACAGACAGGAGGAACCGACCATGAAGAAATATCTGTTGATTGCGTGCGCCATTGCGTTGACACTGATCGTCGTGGCGGTGGTCGTGATACGCATGCAATTGAGCGGGGCAATGTCCGGCGTTCCGCAGACCGTGAAACCGGGGGATATGATGCCGTCGTTTTCGCTGATGGACCACCTCGGCAACACCCACAGCCTCGAACAGTATGCGGGAAAAATCGTCGTTCTGGATTTCTGTTCGCACAAATGCCCTTTTTCCATCGGCGTTGATCCGCAGTTCGCGGCGCTTGTACGCCAGTACGCAGACAACGACCAGGTGGTCTTTCTCGGTATTGATTCACACTTTGACACCTCCATCGAGGAAATCCGCGCATACGTCGAAGAACAAAATCTGCCGCATCCTGTTCTGAAAGACCCCGACAACAAATACGCCGATGCGGTCGGCGCACTGGTGACGCCCGATTTCTACGTGCTTGACCAGCAGGGCCGACTCGCCTATCGCGGGTCATTCGACAACCGCATCCGACCGGATAGCGCCGGCAGCCGGGGCTATGTCGCCGAGGCCGTCGCGGCGCTGCTCGCCGGCCGCAAACCCGATCCCGCACATGTCCGCGCCTGGGGCTGCACCATCAAGAGGAAATGATTCGGGGATATTGTCTCGCCTCTGATTTTTTGGGCGCAGGAGCGCCCAGGTGCTTCGTTACTCCCCAGGGGCGGTGTAACGAGGGAGGAGGGTAGCGATGTAACGAGGGGGGAACAGGCTGTCGGGTACACCGAGGGCGGCGTTCGCGGGGGGAGGGCAGTGGTATAACGGGGGGGAACAGGGGTTTCTTGGCCGTGGTCGCGTTGGTCCGGGTTATCTGACAGGTCTGATAAGTCCGACTTGTCCGACCAGTCCCTCCGATCAACATGGCGTGTTGCGTTTCCCTACAAGCGCCCTGCAACTCTCTGCTCCCTTGTGTCTCTGTTTCCCGGTCGCTATGATGGAGCCTCGCAACGAAAAATATGGGAACGAATCATGAAAAACTATCGATCTGTTGTTTTTGGGTTGTTGGCAATATCCGGCATCTTCGCCGGGGCGGAGGAGAACGTCGCGATGGAAACGGTGCCGGAGGCTGTCTACGAGGGAGAATTGCTGCGTTATCCCGGACCCTGGGCGTTCAATATCGGAAAGTCTTCCATCATCTATGTCAGCGATGAGGAACTCGAAACGCTTGCGCGTGATCCGGACCAGGTCATCAACATGACGCTGACTTTCGACAAACATGAGCAGAGCCTGCGTCAGGTCTGTGAACGCGCGCAGGCTGCCGGGCAACGCACGCTGATCCTCGCCTTCGACCATTTCTTTGCGCAGTACCGCCCCGGCCAGGCGGGCAAGCCGCGCCGATTGACACCCGACACGGAGGAATGCATTGCGCTCATCGCGGCCATCAGCAAATTTGCGCAGCAATACGGCCTCGGCCTGGAACTCAGCCTCCTGTCGCCGCTCGAAATCGGGCCGGGCTACGTGGCGCAGACGGGTGAGTCGGGCGTTTGGATGCACTACCGCAAAGGCGTGCGCGATCCGGAATCCGGCGCGTACAGCGTTCAACTCTGGCGGCAGCGGCGATGGGCGAACAACAAAGGGCCGCTGCTGGTCGAGAATGCGGGCGTGCGGGTCTTCGCGTTTCGCGATCGGGGCGTCGGCGGCACACCGTATCGCGTCGTGGACCCGAAGGACATCGTCGAGATCACGGACTCGGCCGAGGTGGAGGTAATGGAAGGGTTGAAACGGCGGGCGGGGGATTACGAAGCGGTGCGTATCCGCGTGCATGGGACCGCGCGCGATGCAGGGGGCGGACGGGACCGTGTGCTCGTGGTGCAGATGTACCGCACCCCGGAAATGGATTATTTCAGCGAACAGGCGCTTCCCTATTTGCAGAAACTTTGCGACCGTTATGCCGACGCGGGCGTGAAAATCAACGCGCTTTACGCGGATGAGATGCATATTCAGCAGAACTGGGGCTATTTCAGCCACCATGACAACGGCGCGTTCGCGCTGCGCTATGTCAGCCCGGGTTTCGCCCGCCGGTTCGCCGCGCGCCACGGCGCGGAATACGAAGACTTCGCAAAGTACATGGTCTATTTCGTGTATGGCCAGGAAGACACCGCGAACGACCTCAGCGCGAAGGACGGCATCATGCACGTGTTCGGCGATTCGCCGGAAGCCATCCGCGCGACGGCACTGTTCCGTTCTCGTTACTACGCGCTCTTGCAGGACGGCGTGGTGGACCTCTTCACCGAGGCGAAGCGCCATATGGAACGGCGGATGGGGCACAAACTGGAAGCGCGTGCCCACGCCACCTGGGCGGAAAGCCCGACGATTGACAAGTGGAATGTCGGCCAGGACCATCATCCGAAGCATCAATACGAATACACATCCAATTTCGTATGGTCGTGCACGGTGCACCAGGCGGCGTCCGCATGCCACGACTATTTCAAATGGGGAGACTTTCTCACCGGCAATGGCAATGACCACGCCGAGGGCGGCTGGCTCGACCGCAACTATCTCGGCCTGGCGCTGGCCTGTTCCACCGGCATCATCAACGAGGTGCCCTATTCCTACGGCGCGCACTGGGGCATGCCCGCCGAGATCAGCCACCGTCGCATGGCATTGGTGAACGCCTTCGGCGCGGCGGCCTGGCAGCCCTACGCCATGGTGCAGAACATGGAGCACCGCGACACGGAAGTCATGATGCTCTATCCGTTGGATTTGGTCGCCGCGGAGGAGCGCTTCGGCAGTTGGATGAGCCAGTACGCCTATGCGAACCTCATCACCCAGACGAAACTGCTGGAACACGGCACAGTGCTCGACGATGGCGCGATTGATGTCGCGGGCAGGCGCTTTACCACGCTCGTGGCGTTGTTCGAGCCGTTTCCAGACAAGGCGCTCCTGGACATGATGCGCCTGCTCGCGGAAGGCGGCGGGCGGGTCGTCTGGTCCGGGCCGCCGCCGGTGCTCTTCGCCGACGGCTCTCCCGCTCTCGACGCCTGGCAGGAACTCATGGGCGTGGCATACGCGCCAATGCGCGGCGAGGGTGTCATCGCGCCGGGGCGGCAGGTGGTGTTCAGCGACGCGCTGGACGGCATCGTGCCGATGCCGATTCTCACCGATTTCATTGTGGACCGTATCTATCCGGTGATTCCGCAGGACGGCGTTGAAACGGTGGCGCGCGCGCATGTTCACACCATCGGCACACATCGAAAGGCCGGAAAAGGTACGGCGACATTTCTCGGCTTCCGCCCGCGCGATGACCAGTCCGGAAGCCTCGGCTACGAGGCGCGGTGGTGGTTTGAGATTCTTGACGCGCTCGGCGCTTATCCGCCGACCGGCGCATTTCCAGGCGTCAACGACAACCCCGACTACCTCTCGCGCACCACGGAATACATGGTCTGCCGTTTTCCCAACGGCGCGGTGGCCGTCGCGCCACACCTGCGCGACCTGGAAGAATGCTGGCCCGGCGGTTTTGCGCGCAAGGCCGAGGAAGACGCCGCCCTGGTCGCCACGCTTGATTTGCCCACAGATCGCATAACACTGCGTGATTTCAAGGCTGCCGGGCACGCCCTGACTTTCGAGGGCCATCACGCGCTCGCCTTCCGCGCCGACAAGGATGGTCAACTGTTGGCATTCGCCGGGCGCGGCGCGCAGTCCATCGAAGTGAACGGACGCCGGACGGTGTATGCGGATAGCCCCATGGACCTTGTCGCATGGGCGCCCGTCGAGGGCGAACGGCGTAAGGAATGCGGGGCGCTGCTGGAAATGTTTTTCCTGGGCGAGGGCGAAGTGCGCATTCCCATCGGAAGCCTTCCGCAGGACCTGGAAGTTGTCATGCAGGGGGCGAAACACGGCAGCCGAGGCGAGGTCATTCCATCGCGCATCGAAGAGGGCGCGTTGATTTTTGATGTGCGCCCCGGCATGGGCCACCGATGGATATTTGCGATACCCAAAACGACCTGAAACCATATGGGAAGTGATGTCATGCAGGAAATCAACAGCATTGAAGCCTTGGATGCCGCGTTGGAAGCGGCCGGCGACGGAACCCTTTTTCTGTTCAAGCACAGCACGCGCTGTCCTGTTTCCAGTGCAGCGTATCGTCGTGTACAGGAATACCTTCAGATGGCAGGTGATGAAGCCCCGCCAGTTTATTACGTCCTGGTGATCGAATCGCGGCCCGTGTCCAATGCCATCGCTGAGCGTTTCGGTATCACCCACCAGTCACCACAGGTCATCCTGATAAAAAACCAGCGCGCGGTCTGGCACGCCTCCCACGGGGCGATTGACGGCTCCGCCATGACCCGAGCGCTGGCATCGCTTGACGTTTAATCTGAGACGATATTATTGGCCGTGAAAAAAGGTTCACGGTATTTGCTGTGCGTCAATTTGGCCCACGATGCCTGCACAACCTTAATGCTGCTTCCACCGGCCAAAATACCAATTGGTCAGCACATTTCCCAGATGGTGGCCTGTCCCATGCCGCCACCGACGCACAGCGTGGCGAGGCCGATGCTGTTGCCGCGCCGCTTCATCTCGTGCAGCAACGTCACGATGATGCGCGTGCCGGTGCAGCCCACAGGGTGGCCCAGTCCTATGCCTGATCCATTGACGTTGGTGATCTCACGGTTGAGGCCCAACAGTTTTTCACACGCCAGGTATTGCGCCGCGAAGGCCTCATTGAGTTCGATGAGTTCCATGTCCGAGAGTTTCATGCCGGTGCGTTCCAGCGCCTGTTTGGTCGCCGGCACCGGGCCGTAACCCATCAATTCCGGTTCCACACCGCCGAGTCCATAGCCCCGCAGCCGCGCGATGGGTGCGACGCCGAGTTCTTTTGCCTTGTCGGCGCTCATCAGCACCACCGCCGCTGCCGCGTCATTGATGCCCGATGCGTTGCCTGCCGTGACCGTGCCGTCTTTCTTGAACGTGGGCTTGAGCCGCGCCAACTGGTCCATGGTCAGCCCGGGCCGGAAATGCTCGTCCTTGTCGAAGATCAGCGGGTCGCCCTTCTTCTGAGGGATGCTGATGGGGAGGATTTCCTCCTTGAATTTTCCGGAAGTGGTTGCCGCTTCGGCGTTGTTGTGCGAACGCAGGGCGATTTCATCCTGTTCTTCGCGGGATATGTTGTATTTCACCGCCAGATTCTCCGCTGTGAGGCCCATGATCAGGCCGCTCCAGGCGTCCGTCAGACCGTCCCAGAGTCCGTCCGACATCACGCCGTGCTGGAGCCGCTGTCCCCAACGTGCCGTGTTCAGCATATACGGCGTCCGGCTCATCACCTCCACGCCGCCCGCCACCACGATGTCCATGTCGCCGAGCATGATTTGCTGTGCGCCGTAGATGATCGCCTGCATGCCCGATGCGCAGTTCCGTTGGATCGTCACGCCGGGCACAGTGATCGGCAAGCCGGCCTTCAGCGCGGCCAGCCGCCCCGTGGTCGCTTCATCCGTGCGCTGCATGCACTGACCGAGAATGACGTCGCCCACCAGGTCTCCCGCAACGCCTGCGCGGCCGATCGCCTCTTTGATCACCGCCGCCGCGAGGTCCGGCGCTGGATAATCCCGCAACGTGCCGCCGAATGTCCCGATGGCCGTGCGCACCGCCGAAACAATGACTACATCCTTCATTGGCGTTTCTCCTTTGCTGATGCCCACGATTGTGTGTATGGATACGGTGCGGATATTACCATTCCCGACGTTTTTTCGCAACGAAAACCACATGATACAAGTCTCTTGTGCGTCCGTCTCTGTCTGTGTTTCTCTGTGCCGGTCCATGTTGTTTGAATTCCCGAATTGAGCGCCGGTTTCTTGTTGGTGTAGAGTTGAATCGCGCCTCCTGGGAGCGGAATGCGTTCTGAGGGTGAAATCCAGCATGACGGATGAGAAAACAGTGATTACCGCTGCGCGTGGGGGGGATCGCACCGCCTTTGGCGCGCTGGTGCGCGCTTATCAGCGGCGCGCCTACGCGGCCTGCTACAGCATGGTCGGTAACCGGGAGGATGCGCTGGAACTGGCGCAGGAGTCCTTCGTGCGGGCTTTCCGGGCGATGTCGCGCTTTGACCCGGCAATGCCATTTTATCCGTGGCTCTACCGCATCATTCACAACACATGTGTAAACCATCTTAAAAAGCGGGGTCGGCGCAGGGAGACTTCTCTCGACGAAATGCTGCACAATGGTTTCGACCTGCCCGATCCGGGTGCTCGTCCCGACGGCGTGGCGGCATTACAGGACCTGCGCAATCGGATTCAGCGCGCTTTGGCGCACATACCGCCGGAGCAGGCGGAAATTCTGCGCCTGCGCCATTTATTGGAACTGTCCTACGCGGAGATCGCCCAGTGGCTGAAGATTCCGACGGGCACGGTGATGTCGCGGCTCCATGCAGCCCGGCAGCACTTGCGCAGGGAATTGGAAAAAGAAGCCCCTGATGTCATCGCGGCGGCCGTGCCGTCCGCGCCGGACAACGCATTGCCGCTTGGACAGGTGGCGAATATTCCTGGAGGGTCCGGTGTATAAAGGATATGGAGACAGGGTGCAACATCGCGCGCGCGGCGCTCTGCGGCTCCGGGCGCGACGCGGGAAACGCGGCGGTCGGCCATGAATCCAGAGTGCAAAGACTTTGAGGTGCTTATCTCCGGGTATCTCGATGGCGAACTGAGAGCGGATGATCGCCAACGCATCGAGGCGCATCTGGCGGCATGTCCCGCATGCCGCCGGGAATATGCCGTGATGAAGAGCCTTGCGGCGGGTACCGCCGCGGCATTCACCGGGGAGGATTTGCCCATGGAGGCATGGGACCGATTTCTGGATGGCGTATACAACCGTCTGGAACGCAAGTCGGGGTGGATCATTCTGATCTTGGGAATGATCGCGCTTTGCGCGTATGGTATTGTACTGTTTTTCACGGAGGATGAAATATCGCTGTTGGCAAAGACACTGATCACTGTGCCAGTCGTCGGTGCGGTTGTATTGTTCATTTCCGTCCTGCGTCAGCGTATCAGAGCCGCAAAAACAGACCGATACAGCAGGGAAGTCCAACGATGATAGTGGTTACGACGCCGGAGATCGCCGGTAAAAGGATTGTGAAAAGCCTCGGACTGGTGCGCGGAGCCACGGTGCGCGCCGCCAACATCGGCCGCGACATCCTCGCCATTTTCCGCAACGTGGTCGGCGGCGAAATCGAAGAATACACCAAAATGCTGGCAGAGTCCCGCGAGCAGGCGCTGGACCGCATGATCGAAACCGCGCAGAAACTGGGCGCGAATGCCGTTGTGTGTGCGCGCTACGGCACATCCAACATTTCCCAGGGCGCAGCGGAGATTCTCATCTACGGCACCGCAGTGATCGTTGAGGACCTGGACACATCGGAACACGCCGCAGTTCCGCACGAGGGGTAGTCGCAGAACTGGCGCCGCGACCGCAAACTCTGGCTTTTTGGAAACGACTCCCTGCTGTTCGCGTTTGTGTCGTGGTCGGTCTTGAACCTTGTTGTGGCCGGTCTCCTGACCGAGCCACAACTCCGTCCGAAAGTCCACAGTAATCATATTTTCTGGAGACCCAGGGTCGGATGAGTAAGAGAAAAAAACCGCATCCGATGCGGGTAATCAGCAACATGCCGTACAAACCCCAACCCAAACCCGTCTCCCACCCTTTCGCAGTGATGCCGACAACAGCAAACTTGCGCTTGACGACGTGAAGGGGGCACTATAGGATGGATTTGCGGTGACGCCGTTGAAATGGGTAAGTAAGCACGTCAGTTGGCGTGTTTGGTAGCGGTGGAGAGTCGTTTTATGGACATGCAAACGTCTTATGAGGATGTGCTGCAAAGGGCTGAGAAACTGCCTCCGGGACAACGTCTATTGCTGATAGAACATCTTATCAGACAAATGCGCAGCACGCGGACAGAACAAGACGCCCATCCTGCCTGGGAGGATTACGCGGCATCAGCACCATATCCCCTTTGCGGTGAAGACGCGCAAGCATGGGTGAGTCGTACCAGAAGAGAATCGGACAAGTCAAGGAATTAACAGTGAACATTGCCGACGCATTAAAAAATGTGCGACGCGTTTTTCTGGATACGGCGCCGGTGATCTATTTTTTTTGAGCAGCATCCTGTCTATTTTTCGCGAAAGGAGGCTTTTTTTCGTTTTCGGAGGGATGCAGGGATTTCGATTATCACTTCGCCGGTAACGCTCGTGGAATGTTTGGTGCATCCAATAAGACACGGACTGTCAAAACAATCTGAGGCCTATAGACACCTGATTCTTCAGGGAGTCAACACCGAGTTCTATGAAATCGGGGCAGAAGCAGCGAACCATGCCGCTCACTTGCGGGCTTCGCTTTCGATCACGCTGGCTGATGCGCTTCAAGTGGGCGTAGCGCTTGCTTCCCATTGCGAAGCCTTTATGACAAATGATCGACAACTATTGAAAATCGAGAACATTTCCGTGCTGCTTCTGGATGAGTTGGAGCAGTAGTCAGTTCTTTCCTTTGCTGCATTTCTCAGATACGACTTGCCGCCGTGCTTAGATAAACGGCGTCACGCCGGGCACGGGGATGGGGTTCATCGGCACATCGCCCCAGGCTATTTTCGGCGGGGTGAGGTCCAACTCCGAGTTCAGCATTTGCTCCCAGGTGAGCGTCTTGCCGGTATAGGCCGATGTGCGTCCCAGAATCGCCATCAACGTGCTCGAACACATGTACTCGTCCACAATCACTTCGCCCTTCCGGATAGCCGCGAAGAGTTCATTGTGCTCGTTCTGGTACATGTTATCCTCCCCCTTGCGTTCGTGACGCCATTCCTGGCCGTCATACGTCCGGATGTAGTGTTCCTGGATATTTGCGACACCCTTTGTGCCGAAGACCCAGTCCGACACGTCGGTGCTGGTGCTCTCCCATTGGCGGCAGGAGTTGAAGCAGCGCACGCCGCTCTCCCATTCATAGACGCCGTTGAAGTGGTCGTAGATGTTTCCGTATTTGGGATCGGTGCGCTGGGCGCGCCCCCCGCTGGATGTGCATTTTGCCGGCGGAACATCTCCCATGAGCCACATGATCTTGTCCAGGCTGTGAATGTGCTGCTCGTTGATGTGGTCGCCGGACAGCCAGTCGAAATAGAGCCAGTTGCGGAGTTGATACTCCATCTCGGTCCAGTCATCCCCGCGGCCCTTATGCCAGAGGCCGCCGGTGTTGTAGGTCGTCTGGAGCGTGATGATGTCGCCGATCGCGCCATCCTGCAACCGCTTGATGGTTTCCCGTTTCGCGAACTCATAGCGGTAGCATAGCCCCGACACCAGGTTCAGGCCCTTTTCCTTCGCCATCCGGCAGGACTCCATCACGGATCGAACGCCCGGCGCGTCCACCGCCACCGGCTTCTCCACGAATACATGCTTGCCCGCCTCGACGCACGCGCGCAGATGCTGCGGACGAAAGCCCGGCGGCGTGGCGTGCACGATCACGTCACAGGAATCAATCACGCCCTGATAGGCGTCAAAACCCGCAAACTGATGCGCCGCATCCACCGTGATTCTCGGCGCAATTTTTGGATCAGTCTTGAGGCGGTTCAGGCTGCTCTCGACCATGTCCCGGAACACATCGCCCACGGCTACCAATGCGGTATTCGGGTCCGCCAGCAACGCTTCGCGCGCCGCGCCCGTGCCGCGCCCGCCGCATCCGATCAATCCCACCTTCAACACGTCCGTGCCCTGCGCATGGGTGCTGCGCAAAATCCCGAACGACGCCATGGCGGTTCCCGCCGCCGCCGTGCGCATAAACTCCCGGCGCGTCGGCCGCGCCGCATCGTGCTTCATCTGCCGGTCCATTTTATGTCCTCCTGAAAAATGCTTCCCGCCTCTGACTGTTTTCCGGCGAACGCGGACAGTTTACTCCAAGTCAAGGTCGTTTGAGAAACGCATATCTGACGGCGATTCTCGGGGAGCAGAGGAACAGCGCTGTTTACGAGAGTCGGCGTTTGTAGTCGTCATAGGTGAATTCACGCACGACGCGGGTATGGCCGGTGCGGGAATCATGGAGAACAATGTCGGGCAGGCGGACGCCGTTGAAGGTGGTGTTTTTCACCATGGTGTAGTGCGCCATGTCATGGAAAACGAGTTTGTCACCGACCGCGAGCGGTTGCGGAAAGGAGTAATCGCCGATGACGTCGCCCGCGAGACAGGTCAAGCCGCCGAGTCGGTACAGGTGGGGGTATTGTCCGGGATCGCCCGCGCCTTCCACAGCGGGGCGATAAGGCATTTCGAGCACATCGGGCATGTGCGCGGTGGCGGAGGTGTCGAGCACCGCGATGTCCACCTCGTTGTGCACGATGTCCAGCACGGAGGCGACCAGATAACCGGTTTTCAGAGCGACGGCCTCGCCGGGTTCGAGATAGACCAGGAGGTTGCGACGCGCGCGAAAATCCTCGATGATGCGGCAAAGACGGTCAATATCGTAATCCTCACGCGTGATGTGGTGGCCGCCGCCGAAATTCACCCACTGCATCCGATCGAGGTATGGACCGAATTTACGCTCGAACACCTCCAGGGTACGCTCCAATGCGTCGGCGTTCAATTCACAGAGGGTGTGGAAATGCAGGCCGGTGATGCCCTCCAACTGCGACGCGTCAAAATCCGCGAGACGTATGCCGAGACGCGACCCGGGCGCGCAGGGGTCGTACAATCGCACGACGACTTCGGAGTGCTCCGGGTTGATGCGCAGTCCGAATTTGACGGGACGTTCTGCGCGCAGCGCCGCGCTCCGAAAGCGTTGCCATTGCGAAATCGAGTTGAACACGATGTGGTCGGCGATTTCGAGCAATGCCTCAAATTCATCATCCCGGTAGGCCGGAGCGTAGACATGCACCTCGCGGCTGAATTCCTCGCGGCCGAGGATGGCCTCGTGCAGGGAACTGGCCGCAACGCCGCAGAGCCGCTTGCGGATGGCCGGAAACAGACTCCACATGGCGAAGCCCTTCAGGGCCAGCAGAATGCGGCACTCCGTTCGCTGCTGAACAGAGGCCAGAATATCCAGGTTACGGTCAATCAGGGCCTCATCCACGACATAGCACGGCGTGCGCAGCGATTCCAGGAAGCGGAATCTTTCCGGCATTTCGGCCTGCGGCGTCACAGCGGCTTTTCCTTCCAGGGCAGGCCGTAGCGGTTAAGCAGGTCCAGGAAGGGGACAGGGTCGAGTTGCTCAACATTGAAGACGCCCGCCCCGCGCCACTGATCCGTCACCATCAAGAGCGCGCCAACCATCGCCGGAACGCCCGTGGTGTAGGATACCGCCTGCGCCTTTACCTCCTTGTAGCATTCGGCGTGATCGCAGACGTTGTAGATCATGGTCTTTTTCGGTTTGCCGTTCTTGACGCCCTCGAAGATGCAGCCGATGGAGGTTTTGCCTTTATAGTTGGGGGCAAGAGATGCCGGGTCGGGCAAGAGCGCCTTGAGAAATTTGATCGGCACGATTTCGCGGCCCTCGAAGATCACGGGGTCAATTCGCGTCATGCCGACGTTCTGCAGCACACGCAAATGGGTGAGGTAATTGTCGCTGAAAGTCATCCAGAACCGGATACGCTTGAGACCCTTGATGTGCTTGACGAGCGATTCCTCCTCTTCATGGTAAATAAGATAGGCCTTGCGCGGGCCGACTTCCGGAAAATCAATTTCCTGCGAGACGGAGAGCGGTTCCACTTCGACCCACTCGCCATTTTCCCAGTACTTGCCGCGCTGGGTGATCTCCCGGATGTTGATTTCGGGGTTGAAATTGGTGGCAAAGGGGTGGCCGTGATCGCCGGCGTTGCAGTCCACAATGTCAATGTAATGGATTTCGTCAAACAAATGCTGCTGCGCGTAGGCGCAGAACGCGTTGGTGACCCCCGGATCGAAGCCACAGCCGAGCACCGCCATGAGGTATTTCTCTCGAAACCGGTCGTGAAAGGCCCATTGCCACTTGTATTCGAATTTCGCCTCGTCCGGCGGCTCATAGTTGGCGGTGTCCAGGTAGGGCACGCCGGTACGCAGGCAGGCTTCCATAATCGAGAGGTCCTGGTAGGGCAATGCCACATTGATGACAACATCCGGCTGGGTCTGGTCAATGAGCGCGCTCAGCGCATCCACGTCGTCGGCATCCACTTGTGCGGTTTCGACCTGTCGCGGCAGATCGCCCGCGATGGCCTCGCATTTCGACAAGGTCCGGCTCGCCAGACAGATTTCGGTAAACACGTCCGATGCCTGCGCGCATTTGTGGGCCACGACATTGCCCACGCCGCCCGCGCCGATAATCATCACTTTCGCCAAAACAACCTCCTTCCCTATGGGGCGCCCGCCCCTGTATCATGTTGTTATTGAAAATGCCTGCGCGCGTTTTTCAGCGCTATTATTGCCGATGGATGACCATTGACTCAACGCTTGAACCCGGTTTCCATTCTGCGCCGGTATTGTGAACAACGTCCCGTATGTGCGCGGCGGTCTCTCCGCGAGGGCTGCTCTGCGCCACATATTCGTGAAAAGTGTTTTCTTGATATCCGGCGCTGTTTTATGGATAATACGCCATCCCCACATTGTATTGCCGCCGGAATATTGGATGTGGGAACCCGGCGGTGCGTGGCACCAGGACAACAAAGTATCTCCGGAATGCGTTGGGCAGCGCCGGGATGTATCTGCAAGAGGGTACAGCGATGGGAAAAAATATTCTGCCAACCAAGGTTTTTTTCGTCACCGGCCTGGGCGTTCACAAACATAAACTGGCATCCTTCGAGGCGGCATTGCGATCGGCGGGCATTGCGTCGTTTAACCTTGTATACGTGTCGAGCATCCTGCCGCCGCGCTGCGAGGTGATCTCCAGCGAAGACGGCTTGAAACTTCTCAAGCCGGGCGAGATTGTCTATTGCGTTATGGCGCGCAGCGAGACCAACGAGCCCAGCCGCCTGATTACAGCGGCGGTGGGCGTGGCGGTGCCGAACGACAGCGACCGGCACGGCTATATCTCCGAGCATCACGGCTACGGTTTGACCTCGGAAGCGGCCGGCGAATATGCGGAGGACCTGGCCGCCACCATGCTTGCGACCACGCTGGGCATCGAGTTCGATCCTGATGTGGCCTGGGACGAGCGCAAGCAAATCTATGAAGCCAGCGGACAAATCATCCGTACCCACGCTTACAGTGTCGCAGCGGAAGGCGACGAACATGGGCGCTGGACTACGGCCATTTCTGCGGCTGTTTTCGTGCCCTGATAACGTCAAACACCGGAGCACGCCATGCGTTTTGGAGACTTCCCGCCGGACTACTGCCAATACCCCGATGCGAGGGTCGTGCTGCTGCCGATTCCCTTCGACAAAACCAGTTCATGGATCAAGGGCGCCGACAAGGGGCCGGACGCCATCCTGAATGCTTCCCCGCATCTCGAATGGTTCGACATTGAAACCGGTGCGGAGGCCTATCGCGCGGGCATTCATGTCGCCGACCCTGTTATCGCCGATACGCCGCACGAAATGGTCCGGGCTGCGCAGGCGCGCGTTACGGCCTTGCATCGCGACGGCAAATTTGTGGTGACAATCGGCGGGGAGCATTCCGTCTCGCTGGGGCCGGTTCGTGCGCTGACGGCGGCATATCCCAATCTTAGCGTACTGCAATTGGACGCCCACGCCGACACCCGCTCGGAATACGAAGGCGACCCACTCAATCACGCCTGCATCATGGCACGGATTAAAGAACACGTGAATGTCACGGTTGCCGTGGGCATTCGCAGCGTAGACGCGTCGGAGCGCCCCAACTTGCCGCCGGAACGCACCTTCTACGCCCATGAGATGCGCCGGAACCCGGCTTGGATAAACCATGCCGTGGACCAATTAACCGATCCCGTGTATGTCACCATTGACCTCGACTGTTTCGACCCCTCGGTGCTGCCCGCCACCGGCACGCCGGAACCGGGTGGCTTGGACTGGTATCAGGTGACGGACCTCCTTCATGCTGTGGCGCGCGCCAGGCGAATCGCCGGTTTCGATCTTGTGGAACTGTGCCCCTGCGGCCACAAGCCCTCAGAGTTTATTGCCGCGAAACTCCTTTATACCTTCCTCTGTTACATCCACGCCCACAACGCATGGGCATGACGCAAAGCGGCCCCTGCGTCTGGCTGCCTGCACGCGCAGATTCCTGTTCAAAGCCCAACAACCAGAGTCAGGGTGGGGGAGCAATGCGCGTTTTCCGCAGTTGATCAGCGGAAACCGTAAATGTTATCTGGGCATGTGGAAAAGTGTACCATGAAAGGAACATTATCACGGCCATAGATGCCGAAAGGGAGCAACGATCATGATGAAACACAACACACGACCAAGATCGATACTGTTTTCAGTTTTGGCCGGCCTGCTTGTTATTGTACCGGTATTGACTGCTGCTGCTGAGACGCCGGAATGGACGACTGCTTTTGCCGATAGCATTTTCTACGCGTGGCGCGACGGTGCCCCCATGCCTCAGATGAGTGCGGCGCATCCGGACGCTTCCCTTGCCGACGCGTATCTCGTGCAGCGACATTTCGTAAAGAGGATGCTGGAAACCGAGACACTGGGCGGCTTCAAGGCGGCGGGTGTTGCGAATCCTGCACCGGATTTTCCGCTGGTCGGTGTTATGCTGACTTCCGGGATATTCTACGCAACGGATGGCATTGTCATTGATCTGGCGAAGGATCCGCACCGTCACGTGGAGAACGAAATCGGCTACGTATTTGACAAAGCCATAACGGCGCCCATTGAAGATATTGATATATTGCGCCGCCATATTAAAGCGATTTTGGCTATTGTGGAAGTGCCGGGCCATGCTGTTGAAGAACGTCAACCCGTCACGTCCAACGATATAGTGGCTTGGAACGCCAACGCCAGGGAAATGATTCTGGGTGCCGAAAAAGCCCCGGACGAAATTGATCCCGACAGCATCGAGATAACCCTTACGCGCGATGGTGAACGCATCAACGAAGCCCGGGGAGACATGGCCGCAGGGGGACAGTGGGGCACTTTGTTGAAGACCGTGAATCATCTTTTGCGACAGGGCTATACGATCCAACCCGGTCATGTCATCACCAACGGCGCTCTCGGCAATATTCTGAAAGCCGAACCCGGACACTACCGGGCGGATTACGGTCCGTTGGGCGTGATTGAATTTGAAGTGCGGGCCGCGCCCGACGATTCCATGAAATAGCCGCTTCCATTCGTGTTGGCGCAAGGATGTCGGCAGTGAGGCGAATTTCCTGACAAAAATACATTCAGCGATTGCGGGGATTGTTCCGGTTACCCAAGTTTTCGGGAATGACCAATTCTGGTAGAATTTTGCCCGAATAACGTTAAAATAATGGGCTATGTTCGGTCACTCTTTTCCCCCGTCATTGCGAACACAATCAGAAACAGGTAACGCCATTGCGTCTTACGGAGATTACTCCGCTTCGCGGCCTGTGCCCCGCTTCGCTTGCAATGACGGGGGTGTGAACAGTGATTACTTCATTCGGCCAGAATATCATCAGGTTTTCAAGGCCCCTTGAACGCCAAACATGGGAGTGTTGGATGTCTTTGCGTTGTTTCACTGGTTTCCTGGGGCTATTGGCCTGTGCTGCAGGGTGCACAGCGTCTGTTTCCGGGGCTGACGTGTCCATACAGGACACGGCGGTGAAAGCCAGCCTTGAAGTCTGGGGCTGGAATATCGCGGCGGCCAGCCTGGAAAAACTGCTGCCCACGTTCAATGAGCGATATCCGGACATCAACGTCTCCATTCACATGTCAGGAACGGATATGCAATCGCGGTTCCTGCTTTCGCTTGTCGCGGGCGTCGGCGCGCCGGATATCTCCCAACTTCAACTGGTGGACGCGCCGCGCTTCGGCCCCAGTGGGCGCATGATGGATTTGACAGACCTCGCCGCGAAATACGAAAAACGTTTCTCGCCGGCGTTCTGGCGGAACTGCGTTCATAACGGGCGTGTCTATGCCATCCCGTGGGACATGGGGCCCTGCGCCGTGTTTTACAAAAGGGACTTGTTCGCGCGTTATGCCATTGATCCGGACACAATCGAAACCTGGGATGACTACATCGCGGTGGGACGGCGCATTGTGGCATTGTCCAACGGCCAAACCCGGATGCTTGCACTGGCCACCCAGGGATTGATTGGAACCTTCGAAATCCTTATCCAGCAGGTCGGCGGCGGCGTCTTTGACGAACAGGGCCGGATCATCATCCGCTCGCCGGAAAACGCGGCGGCGCTGGAAATATTACGCGGGCTTCTCACTTCCGGAATTGCGACGCCAGTGGATGTGTTCAGTCACGAATATCTTGCCTCCCTACAGAATGACACCATCGCCACCTATCCCATGGCGGTCTGGTTTGGGGGATCAATCAAGGACTATGCCGAACCGACCGCAGGCAACTGGGGGGTCTTCCGACTGCCCGCATTCTATCCGGGGGGCCTGCGCACCAGCAATCTCGGCGGCTCAGTGCTGGTCATCCCGGAACAAGGGGAACAAAAGGAGGCTGCCTGGAAATTCGTCGAGTACGCGCTGTGCACCGAAGAGGCGCAGTTGGCGCAGTATCGAAATTTCGATCTCTTTCCCTGTCTCATGACGACCTTTGATGATCCGTTCTTCGATGAACCAGACCCTTTCTATGGCGGGCAACGGGTCCGACGTCTCTTCGCCACGGACATCGAGAAGATTCCCGTCCTGAATCGCACCGAAGACTGGAATCAGGCCTTGCGATACATCGGCCAGGGATTGAGTCAATGGCACGACAAGCGCCTGGATCATTCGGCGTTTCTGCAGGACATGGAACGGAAACTTCAGCGCAGGCTGGGCCGGGATGTAGCGCCGGGGCCAAGTCAATGAGCCAGAAATACCATATGAGCCTACGCCACAGGTTATGGCAGAACCGGTATTTTTATATTTTTATTTCTCCTTTTTTCACTATTTTTATTCTTTTTGGTATATACCCGTTGGCGTTTTCACTGTATTTGAGTTTCGTCAAGTGGGATGGCCTGACCCCAGCCACCTTTGTCGGTCTGGAAAATTTCCTCACCCTCTTTCAAGATGATGAATTTCATGCCTCGCTGTGGAACACGGTTGCCATAGGGGCTATCTACATTGCGCCCATGTTTCTGCTGGCTTTTCTTTTCGCCCAGATACTGAATTCAGAGCGATTGCCCTTGCGGGGACTCCTCCGGACCTCGGTATTCCTGCCGTGCATCACGCCCATGGTGGTAATCGCAATAGTGTTCAGCCTGCTGTACAGCGCCGAGTCCGGTCTCTTCAATTTCCTGATCAAAGTCGGCAATGCGATGTTGCCTTGGGGGAAGATAGACCCCATTCCCTGGTTGGAGAGCGAACGCTGGTCGAAGGTCTCTGTTTCCATTCTTCTGGTTTGGCGGTGGACCGGCTACAACATGGTGTTGATGCTGGCGGGGTTGCAGGGCATTCCGCTGCAACTCTATGAAGCGGCGACCATTGACGGCGCGGGGCGCTGGCGGCAGATGTGGCATATCACGCTGCCCCTGATGCGTCCGACATTCGTTTTCTGCGGCATCATGTCCCTTATCGGAACATTCTACATGTTTGACGAAGTGTTTGTGTTGACGAGGGGCGGTCCGGGGATGTCCTCGACGAATTTTGGGCTTTTTCTCTTCAACCAGGCCTTCACCGACTTCCGTTTCGGCTACGCCTCCGCTGCGGCATACACCGTGGCGGTCGGCGTTTTTCTGACTTCATTAATCATACTGAGATGGCGCAAACCCAGGACGGATTGATTCCCATGAGGATGCACTTTTCACTGTGGCTGAAATGGGCGCTGTGCGCGCTCGCGCTGGCAATCATTGCGTTAATCTTCCTGTTTCCGTACTACTGGCTCTTTATTTCCGCGTTCAAGACCCGTGAGAAAATCTTCACCATGCCCCCCCAGTTTGTCCCGGATCCATGGGTCCTCTCGAATTTCACCGACGTGTTCCAGATGACCCACCTCGCCGGCGCGTTCCTCAACTCCACCATCATCGCCCTGGGGCATGTGGCGCTGACCCTGTTCCTCTGTTCCCTCGGCGGCTACGCATTTGCCAAGTTCCGCCGTGCGCCGGGACGGGAAGCGCTGTTTGCCTTCGTGCTTGGGGCCATGATGATTCCCATGGCCGTGACCATGATCCCCCTCTTCGTCATGCTTGCGCGCCTCCGATTGGTGGACACCTACTGGGCCATGATTCTTCCGGGCGCTGCCAACGCCTTCGGTCTCTTCTGGGTGCGGCAATATATTGAATCCAACGTGCATGACGATCTGCTTGCCGCCGCCCGCGTGGACGGATGCACCGAATTCGGGCTGTACTGGCGAATTGTGCTGCCCGTTGCGCAGCCCGCGCTTGCCGCACTCGGCATCCTCACCCTCATCGGCTCCTGGAACAACCTCATGTGGGCCTTCATTGTACTGCGCACAGAGCGCATGTACACCATGCCCCTCTTGATCTATCTGCTTCAGGGGGAGCGTCGCGTGCCCTACGGCATGGTGATGGCCGGGGGCCTCCTCGCGACACTGCCGCTTATCATCGCCTTCCTGTTTTTCCAGCGCGCCTTCATCCGGGGCATCACAGCCGGCGCATTGAAGGCGTGAACCGTCACGTGATGGAAAGCCTCGCCATGTGAAAGCGGCGCGACAGGCCGCCGCTGTCCAAAGTGCGGCAGCACTTGCGGCACCGTTCGCAGGCGGATCTCAGCCATCCGTTGTTGAAACGGGTTTTGCGCCGGATTTCTGGAAATGGGCGGTACCGCACAGGATCAGCGTCAGGAATCTTTTGGTTTATCAATCCGGGTTCTGGAAAGATAACCCGCCATAAGCCCGAATAGCGCGATGATGAAGCCCAATACGACGCATGCCACGCCACCCCAGTAAGCGCCCACTGCCCAGCGGCCGCCGCCGATGGCCGCGTAAACGATGGAACACGTGATACCGATAGTCGCCAGAATCACCCCTGTCAGGGTGACATTCATGGGTGGTGTCTCGCCGGAATCCGAGGAGATCCCATCCAGAAACTCGGGGATGACGTCTACCGAACGCAACAGGTCAGGTTTGCGTTCAATGCGGTCGAGAATGGCCATTTTCACCTGGTGCCTGATCCAAAGCCGGAACACACTGCGGATAGCCCAATAGACCAGCAGCATGAGCGCCGCCAGCAATGGTATGGTAATCAAAAGGGAACGCATATGGGAATAACTTTCCTCCATCTCTTAGACTACCGCGAGATTCTGTCCGTTTCCAAATCAGGCATTTATCAAATCATGCTTCATGCGCTTCGGTATTCCCATTCTCTGAAATATGCGCTGAGATTGTTTTCCCACTGAAGAGAAGCATCCATTCTGCCGTGTCCCGGTCAGCGTGTCGGTTCCAAACACCACGTGATTCGGTTACACTGGTGTGAAAGCGAGAAAAGGGCATACCATGCGCGTTGGCATTCTTACCCTGGGTTGCGACAAGAACACCGTGGACAACGAATATCTGGCGGGGCTGCTGTCGGCGGCAGGTTGCTCAGTGCATGCGCTCTCCCTGGAGGCGCCTGCTCCTGCACTGGATGTGGTGGTGGCGATGACCTGCGGGTTTATCGGCGACGCCAAGCGACAATCCGTGGAGCATCTGGTGGCTTTGGCGGAACAGAAGCGGGCAACCGGCTTTCCCCGACACATCATCGCGGCGGGCTGTCTTGCGCAGCGATATGCCCGTGAACTCTTGGATGAGTTCCCCGAAATAGACATTGCGACAGGGGTCGGCCAAATCGAGGCGCTGGCCGCATGGATTCTGGGCGAGAAATACGAAGAACAGCGCAACCGCACGGAACGTCAGCCGTCGGTCGTCATACACAGGCCGTTTCCGCGCATGCCGCTGGAGGCTGTCCCTTATGCCTATCTCCGGATTGCGGATGGCTGTAATCATCGGTGTGCGTTTTGCGCCATCCCGATGATGAAAGGGCCGTTGCGTTCCGTGCCGCCGGATATCCTGCTGGAAGAAGCACGCGGCCTGCTGGCGCGCGGCGCCAGGGAAATCAACCTGATCGCCCAGGATATCGCTGCCTATGGCGCCGACCTGGAAAACAGTTATCTGCTTCCCCAACTGCTGCGCGATCTCTGCCGCCTTCCAGGCGATTTTTGGGTCCGGTGTCTCTACTGCTATCCCGGAGGTGTCACGGACACCCTCCTGGAGACAATGTCCTCGGAACCCAAGATCACTCCCTACCTGGACATGCCCCTCCAGCATCTGGACCCTGAAATCCTGCGACGGATGCGCCGGCCTTTTTACGAGATGGACATCCCGCAACTGGTGGCGCGCATTCGCGCCGCCGTGCCGGGAATCGTGCTGCGCACGACCCTGCTCGTGGGATTTCCCGGCGAATCCGCCCAAGCGCATCGGCGCATGCTCGAAGGCATGCGGGCGCTGGCCTTCGAGCGACTCGGCGTCTTCCCGTTCTCCAGAGAGGAAGGCACCCCCGCTGCGTCGTTTCCCCGGCAACTCCGGCAGGCAACCATTATGAAACGCTGGAACACTGCAATGCAGACCCAGGCAATCATCGCCGAGCAATTTCAGCAACGACGCATTGGCGCAACAGTGAAGGTGCTGATCGAAGGATATGATGCCGAACGACAGGCATGGCGCGCGCGAAGCGCCGCCGAGGCCCCTGAAATTGACGGATACGTCTATGTGCACACCGACAGCGTGTTGTCTGTCGGCGCTTTTCTCACAGTACAAATCACCGGTGCGGATATCTACGACGCTTTCGCCCGCCCCCTCCCGGATACAACGACGAAATGACTTTACAGCCGTTATCAGCGACTTCCCGTGCGCCTCACGATGGGGCGGCAACCCGGATAAGGTCTGTGGCGGTTTTTGTGTCAGTACCGATGGTGGTGGTGACCTTCAGGGACACCGTATAGGTTCCCGGGAGGTTGTACGTATGGGTAGGATTCTGCGCGGAATGCAAGGACCCGTCGCCGAATTCCCATGCCCATTGTGTGATGGGGGCGGTGCCGGGCGTCGAGGTGTCGGTGAAGGTGACGGTGAGGGGGGCATTGCCTGCCACCGGTGCGGCAGTGAAATCCGCAATCGGCGGAAAGACCTGCTGCTGTACCAGAATGTAACTTTGCCTGGTCAAGGTATTCGACCCTTGGCTGGTGGTGACGCGCAGACTGACGGCGTAGGAGCCGACGGTGTTGTATGTATGCACGGGATGCTGGACGGTGCTCGTGGCGCCATCGCCGAAATCCCACAGCCAGGCGGTGACAGGCGCCGCACCGGGAATAGAGAGGTCCGAGAAGCGCACGGTGAGCGGCATTGGCCCCTGCGTCTTGTCGGCGGTGAAACGCGCGGTGGGGCCCGCCAGGCCGACAGTGATGAAGTTGTGCTTGGAGAGGGTATGGCTGCCGCCGGGACCACTGACCGTCAATGACACGGAATAAACCCCATCCGTTTCATAGACATGAACGGGATTGGCCTCGGCGCTGCCGCCGCCATCGCCGAAATCCCATTGCCAGGACGTAATGGGATAACTTCCCGGGGTTGACTGGTCGGTGAAGGCAACGGTGAATGGGACGGTCCCGCTCGTCTGATCCGCTGAAAACGCGGCCGTTGGGCTGACCAATCCCACCGTGATGAAACGTTGCTTCGTGGTTGTCGCCCGCCAGAACAGATTGCTCACCGTCAAGGATACAGAATAGGTTCCTGGCCGCGTGTACACGTGAACGGGATGTCTGTCCGTACTGCCGCCGCCGTCGCCAAAGTCCCAGTCCCAAGTGCGGATGGGGCAAAGGGCGGACATGTTGATCTGGAGCAGGGACATGGTGGCGCTGTTGTCGGTGAAGGCGACCGTCAGGGGGGCGTTGCCGGACGTCCTGTCAGCGGTGAAACGGGCCGCCGGCAGACATCCGCACAGCAGCATGCAGACAGCAAAAATGGTCGCACTCATGAGAAAACTGCGGAACCGGAACATTGTCAAGCCCTCCGATCTGCGATTGTTTCGGATGATACTTCTCAAATCAGCATGGTCACAAGCCGTTCCTGATTCACAGCGTGCCGCCCATGATCTCCACAAACGACCGGAACAAGGTCATGTCAATCTGCCGGGGCATTTCCCGTTGCATCAGGCTGAGCGCGGGAAATGTTTTGCGTCGCGGCTGATAGGGCCGGTCGGTGGTCAGCGCATCGAAAATGTCCGCGATGGCGACGATGCACACAAAGTGGGAAAGCGCGTCGCCGCGCAAGTGGTCAGGGTAACCGCTGCCATCCAGCCGCTCATGATGATGCATGACGATGTCCAGTGCGATTTCGCCGAGGTTGCCAATCTCAAGCAATACCTGATATCCCTTGCTGGGGTGCGTCTTTATCTGGTTCCATTCCTGCGGTGTGAGTGCGCCCTCTTTTCGGCAGAGTTCCGGACCGACCATGCCCATCCCGATATCATGCAGGAGTGCGCCATTGGCCACCTCGCGCAGAGAAGCGGCGTCGTGGTGCCCGGCGCGCCTGGCCAAAGCGATGCTGTACGCCATCACATTTACGCTGTGACTATAGAGATAATAGTCGCAGGAGATGTGACGCAGCAGATGCTCCAGCGGAAAATCCTGCGCATTCATGAAATCCACTGTATGGCGGGCTACAGTCTTTCCGCGCTCGATGCTTTCCTTTGACGGTGGCTCCAAGAGGATTAGTTCCACCGTCGCCAATGCAGAATCATAGAGAATTTCCGCCTTTTTTCGCACATCCAGGCCAGGATCGTGGAGAATATCTTCCAGGTGTTCGTCAAGATACCGGTTGTATTGACGCTTGGAATCCTGGTGTATATAGAAGCACTCCACCGGCGTGTTCTTAAGGCGGTCTCGTGTTTCCTCCGTGAAAGGAACGCTGCGCTCGCAATACAGCACCAGCGGCTGGGCGGGGCTTGGGCGGAAATACAAGTCGAAGTCCAGTGTGGTATTTACACGGATGGCCTCCAAGCGCACGGGGAGATAGAGTTCTCCATCGTGTGAAACAAGCCCCTCCTCTGAAAACGTCTCGACAATCACGCTCCTCTCCTCTTAACTTTCCGCTGTGATTTCTTTGCGAGTGCGCGCGCGCAGCATTGCCACGTCATGAATATGAAAATCTGATACCGATTCAATGGTCACTTCGCGATCAAAACTCTTTGCGATGCTGTCAAGCAATTCCTTGTGCTCCGAGCGCAGGCGGCGCGCCACATCGGGATGCACCTGGAGCACAACATGCTTTTCCTTGCTCTGGCAGAACATTCCCTGGAGACGTCGGATTACATCGAAGGTGACCGTGGTCACCGACCGCACCAGCCCGCAGCCCTCGCAATAAGGGCATGGTTGCGAAAGGGCCTTGACCAGATTGTGCTTGACGCGTTTGCGCGTCATTTCAATCATGCCGAGTTCATTGATTTCGGAGATGGTGATTTTGGCCCGGTCTTTCTTCAACGCTTCGGAAAAATGCCGAAGCAGTTTTCGGCGGTTCTGCTCATACTGCATGTCTATAAAATCAATGACAATGATGCCGCCAAGGTCGCGCAGGCGCACCTGCCGCGCAATTTCTTCCGCCGCCTCCATGTTGGTCTGAAACACCGTATCCTCGAGTTGCTTCTTGCCGGTGAATTTTCCGGTGTTTACATCAATGGCGATGACCGCCTCGGTTTGATCAATGCAAATATGACCGCCGCTCTTCAAGGGCACCTTGCGGCGCAGCGCTTTTTCAATTTCATCTTCAATGCCCATTTTTTCGAATATCGGCATTTTTCCCCGGTACAGTTTAACGCGACGCTTGAGTTGCGGCGCCAGGTTCTCAAGAAAACTGAGGATGCGATCGTATTCGGTCTGGCTGTCAATGAGCAGGCGCTCGAAATCGGCGGTGAACTGATCGCGCACGGCGCGAAGCACAGCGCTCAGATCTTCCCGGATCAGGCCGGGGCCTTTCATCGTTTCAAATTTCTGCTTGGCGCGATCCCAGACACGCGTGAGATAGCGCACGTCATTCTGGAAATCGGCCTTGCTCCGTCCTTCGCCCGCCGTGCGCGTGATCAGACCCATGCCCTGCGGACGCACCTGCTGTAAGATGCGTTTGAGCCGATCGCGCTCCTTGTCCGATTCGATTTTCCGCGAAACACCCAGCGTGGAGACAGTGGGCATCAGCACCACGAAACGTCCGGGAATAGTAATATAATTGCTGAGCCGCGCCCCTTTGTTCCCGATGCGGTCCTTGATCACCTGCACCATGATAAACTGGTTTTTCTTGAGCATGGTTTCGATGGGCTGCTGGCGGGCGCGCTTGGCGCGGGTTTTCGCGCGGGGAACTCCGTCTTCCAGTTCGATGTCGCCCGTACCTTCCGCGCCGGCAATATCGGAGACATAGAGGAAACCGTTTTTTTCAAACCCGATGTCAATAAATGCCGCCTGCATTCCAGGGACAACGGAGTCAACTCTTCCTTTGTAAATGTTGCCAACAATACTGGGGCTCTCCTGACGTTCGATAAGCAACTCCGTCAGGCGTTTGTCCTCAAACAGCGCGATGCGCGTTTCCAGCGGACTGGCATTAATGATGAATTCTTTCATATACGTTCTCGTTGTTCTCTTTTCTTACGGACGCATTCCATAAAGAAAAGCGCCGACACTTGCCTAGCTGATAAACATGCCACGGCGGATTGGGATGCTGAGGAGCACTCCGATGCACGTCATGGTCGTCATGTAGAAAGACCCGCCATAACTCAAAAAGGGAAGAGGAAGCCCCGTCACCGGCATCAACCCCGTTGTAATGGCGATGTTGACAAAGACGTGAAAAGCGAGAATGGTCACCACGCCGGTCGCAAGCAGGGTGCCGCTCATCTCGGGGCAGTCCCGCGCATACATCAAGCCTCGCAGGAGCAAGGAGGCAAATAGACCAAGCAGCACCACCGCGCCCACAAATCCGCGTTCTTCGGCAAGCAATGAGAAAATAAAATCTGTGCGATGTTCCGGCAGATAGTTCAGGCGTGTTTGCGTCCCCTGAAGGTATCCCTTGCCGGATATGCCGCCGCTGCCAATGGTGATCCTGCTTTGATACGTGTGCCAGCCGCTGTCGCGAATGTCGGTTTCCGGATGCAGGAAGGTATAGATGCGCTTTTTCTGGTGGTAACGCAATTCGAAAAGCGAACGGCGGGGTGCCGTGCTTTCCGCCGCACTTTCCGACGATGTCGCCAACTGTGGTCGGTCGAGTTCCGGATCAAAATCCTTCATCTGCCACCAAAGCAGCGGCATACCTGAAACGCCCAGGAGAAAAATCACCGCCAGATGGCGTATGCGGCAGCCTGCTACAAACAGCATTGCCAGGGTCAGGGGGGCGAGGCTGAGCGCCGTCCCCAAGTTGGGCTGTGCCAGGATCAACAGGATGGGCACGCCCGTGATCACGAACGCCAACAGAAAATACGGCAACTTGCGTACACGATCGCCGATGGCGACCAGATACCATGTAAGCGAGAAAACCACCACCAACTTGGTTATTTCAGAAGGCTGCACCCGGAACGGACCCATCACCAGCCAGCGCTCGCTCCCCTTTACGCGCGTCCCCATGAAAAGTACGGCCAAAAGCAACAGAACCGAACCGACATACATCACCGGAGCCAGTGAGACCAGGACCCGGTAATCAATGCAGGCGATGGTCAACGCAATCGCCGCGCCCAGGAAGAAAAATATGATCTGCCGGCGAAAATAGATAATGTCGCTGCTGCGTACAGCGCTGTACATCGTCGCCCAGCCGATAACAGCTAGGATAATGACAACAAGCGGGAGAAACCAGTCAATATGCCGCAGGTTGCGCCAGTTGAAAATGCGCACCGATGCGTCTTCGATGTCAAACAGCATCGTACGGCCGGTCATCAGTGTTCTCCCCTCCTGGCGATAGTATCCAATCCGGCGTCCTCCCGCTGGAATTGTTCATTATGTGCATAGAAAAACTCAATAATTTCTTTTGCATATGGAGAAGCGACCGCGCCGCCGTGGTGGCCGTGTTCAATGAGTATGCAGATAGCGATACGAGGTTCGCGATCCAATACCCCCGCGACGAACCAGGCATGGTCCCGCATTGCATAGGGAATATCTTCTTCACTCTTGAATTGCGCGTGATGTGCGAGCGACATGATCTGGGCAGTGCCTGTCTTTCCCAGCACCGTCATGCCTGGAACCTGGGCGCGATATCCCGTGCCGGTGGGTGCAGGTGGCCCTTTTTCAACGCACATGCGGAGTCCTTTCACCACCGTTTCGTAAGTCCTGTCACTGAAGAGTCGTTCTGAGCGCATGGGGTCGGCCAAGCGGTTCAGATGCGGGCGCACCCTGTGGCCGCCGTTGATTATGCAGGCCATCATAACGGCGTTCTGCAGGGGTGTCGTGCTGCAACTGCCCTGGCCGATACTGAGATTCACCGTTTCGCCCGGATACCAGTTGCGTTCCCAGACCGGCCTGTCCGCAAAAAGTTGGGCCTTCCATTCCCTGTCCGGAATCAGCCCGGCAACTTCGCCGGGGAGATCAATCCCGGTTTTTTCGCCCAGGCCCATCTTTCTGCTCCACTCGGAAATCTTATCCACACCGAGTCTCATCCCCACATTGTAGAAGAACACGTCGCATGAAAAAGCCAGCGCTTCCACCACGTTCATGTTGCCATGGCCACCCTTGCGCCAACACGCCCAGCGCCGTCCCTGATTGTTGATCTGATAATGACCGGGACAGAAAAAAGTGGTTTCCGGCGTGATGACGCCTTCTTCGAGCGCAGCGGCGGCCAATACGACTTTATAAAGGGAACCCGGCGGATAGTTTTCCCGAAAACACCGGTTCAGCATCCGGTTGGGTTTGGCGTTGCTCAGCAGTTCCAGACGTTCATTGCGGTGCCCACGATTTACAAACACACTGGGATCATAACCCGGGCTGCTCGCAAGCGCCAGCACTGCCCCCGTATCGGCCTCCAGCACGACGATTGCGCCTTGTTCTCCGGCAAGCAGCGCCTCGCATTTTTCCTGCAGCGCGATATCCAGGGTCAGATACAGCGGATTGCCGGGCAACGGTTCCTGGCGTCGGCCTTCCTCGACCAGGATATTGCCCCGGCTGTCGCGCTGGGCGATGTAGGGCACCCCCCGCTTATCCGTCCGCAATTGGGGACGCCCGGAAGCGTACTTGGTGACCAGCATATGGCCGTCACGGCCTCGCAGCAAATCCTCGTACATCATTTCCAGGCCGTCCCGACCGATAAGGTCCCCCATGTAATAGCCGGTCCAGGTCTTCAATTCTTCGGGACCAATCTCGCCCAGGTACCCCAAAATCTGCCCGGCGGTCTTGCCATACAGGTATCTCCTTTGCGGATGGGCGACGCTGAGCACGCCGGGGAGCATGTAGGAGTGCTCTTCAACGCGGATTCGGTCGGCCTTGGTCACATCGCGTTTTACCAGAATCTGTGTGAACGGTTCTCGGCGATGCGCCTCTATCTTTGCGTCAAGTTCTTCACGCGACACCCCCAGCAATCGGGTCAATGTCGCGACTACTTCTTCCCTTCGATCTTTGGGGCACTCTCCGGGCACAAACACGATGTCCGTACTGGCGCGATTGTCCGCCAGCACCACGTTACCACGTCCGTATATGACGCCCCGGTCCGCTTTCAGGCGTTTCGGCCAGACCCGGTTATCCTCCGCCATGGCCTGAAAGCGGCTTTGGCTCACCACCTGCAAGTTCCACAATTGTGCGCACAACACCAAAAAAGATGCCGCGAGAACGATCGCGGCGAACTGCACCCGCCGTTCGACGCCCTCATAGCGCTGGGGTTTTCGCATACCGGTCATCTGTCAAGTCCCTTCCTGCACCGCCAGCCGCCTGCGGTGGAATATCCACGCGAGCAGCGGGAAGAACAGCGGCGTAACCAGCGCTGAATAGAATGCGCCCGGAATTACGGAATTTATTATAGGATAGACCGCGCCTGAGGCCGGTTGCTGCACAAATTGAATGAATACATATAAAATGCCGTGCAGCACCCCGGCGCAGAGCACCAGCCCCGCTTTCACCGCAGGATGTTCCGTGACCAAGCGCGTCGAAATCCGACCGGCAAGGTACCCCGTAATCACAAGGCAAATCACATGATGCCCCAGCACGGCGTTGCTTGCCACATCCTGGTAGACACCGCCGATCAGAGCGGTAAACATGGCGCGTTCCTCGCCCTCCGCAATCGCGAAATAGACTACGAGCAACAGCACCAGGTCCGGAATGACCCCCTGCACCTTCAGCATATCCGGCCATGTGGTTTGCAGCAACGCGGCCGCCATTGTGACCACAAACCACACCATATTTCTGGTCATCAAATACTCCTGTCCTTCGTCATGGCGCGTAGCGTTCCTGTATCGGCCGGTTATCGGGCAGTTCCGGCGCCTTGGAAGGCGACCGCGCAGCGACCGGCCCCGGCGGCGCTGCCAACTCTTCCGGCTCCGGCATCGCCTGCCGAACAACAAACACTGCGTCCAGGCGATAGGGATCCACTGCCGGCGCAATTTCCGCTGTTTTCCAAAGCGACCCACTCTCATGCGGCGGCGCACTGACCACGCCAATGGGATATCCGCTGGGGAAAAGGCTCTCCGGACTGGCCACAACCATGTCGCCGACCCGCACGTCGTTTTTCATGTCAATGTAGTCCATGGTGCAGATGCGACTGAGGTCACTGCCACTGGCGTGGATGACGCCGTCATAAGCCCGCAGCCGGTTACGCATCACCATCGCGCCGATCTTGCATTCCGGATGGTGCAAGGTCGCCACCACCGCCGAGACCGCATCTACTTCGATCACAACACCCACCACCCCGTCTTCCGTCACCACCGCCATGGACTCACGGATACCGTGCAACGAGCCCCGGTCAATGCGCAACATGCCCTTGTAACTCTCAATCACCGCCGCAGGTTCCAGCGTCAGACGCGGCTGACTGCGCATGAAATCCATCATCTGCCGCAGACGTCGGTTCTCATCATGCAGTTCTGCGCGGCGGCTTACCGCTGCTTTCAGCGTGGCCACGTTCTGTCGCAGCGCGGCGTTTTCCCGGTGCACTGCATCGTAGTTAAACACCAGGTTGAATGTATAGTCCGCCGCTTTTTCAACACTATGTTTGACCTTGAGGAAGGGATAAACGGTGAGTGATACGGCGCGCTTGATGGCGACATGGATGAATGTGGCCTCCGCACCCGTGATCAGTGACGCAAGAGACAATGCCACCAGGACAATCAAAACCACCACAGGCCGGTGTTCACCTATCTGACGTGCGATATTCACAGGCCTTTACTCGGGCAACGCTCGGGAGCGCTTCGCTCCACAATAGCGTTGCTACATTTCTTCTTCCATGGTGTTTCTCAGTTCTTCCAGAAACAGGCCGCCTCCCAGCACAACCGCCGTGAGGGGGTCCTCGGCAACCGTCACATGCAGGCCGGTCTCCTTCGACAGCAACTGGTCCAGGCCGCGCAACAACGCGCCGCCGCCCGCCAGCACCACGCCACGGTCCACAATATCCGCGGATAGTTCCGGCGGCGTGCGTTCCAACGTAACCCGCACCGCATCCACGATCGCACTCACCGGCTCCCGCAACGACTCGCGGATTTCCTCGGACGTAATCGTAATCACCTTCGGCAGGCCCATCACCTGGTCCCGGCCCTTCACCTGCATCTCCAATTCATCCTTCAGCGGAAAGGCCGACCCAATGGCAATCTTGATCTGTTCCGCCGTACGCTCGCCCACCATCATGTTGTAGGTGCGTTTCAGATGTTGGATGATTGCCTGATCCATCTCGTCACCCGCCACCCGGACCGACTTGGAAAACACAATCCCCCCCAGTGAGATCACCGCCACTTCCGTCGTCCCGCCTCCGATGTCCACAATCATGCACCCCTGCGGTTCCTGCACGGGCAGCCCGGCGCCAATGGCCGCCGCCATCGGCTCTTCGATGATATACACCTTGTTGGCGCCCGCCTGCTTGGCGCTCTCCGTCACGGCACGCCGCTCCACCGCTGTGATCCCGGAAGGCACGCTCACGATCACCCGAGGCCAGACCAGCCGGCGGTTGTTGTGCACTTTTTGGATGAAATGCCGGAGCATGCGCTCAGTAATCTCAAAATCCGCAATCACCCCGTCCTTCATTGGGCGAATCGCCACAATATTGCCAGGCGTCCGGCCGATCATGTTCTTTGCTTCCACCCCCACCGCCCGAACCTCGCCGGTGTCTTTATTGATGGCCACCACCGATGGTTCGCTCAGCACAATACCCTGGCCTTTCACAAAGACCAGCGTGTTCGCAGTTCCCAAGTCAATGGCCATATCGTGGGAAAAAAGACCGGGAAGATGCCGCAGAATACCAAACACATGTCACCCTTTCACCCAACGCCACTCCCGGGTGGCGCAAAATAACATCAGAAAACAAGGAAAAACAGAGACTTGGAACAGGCACATTTTCACGCCGCTCATTATAGAGCACATTCAAGCCCTGTTTCCAATTTCAGGGGAAAACGGTCTGCTGCGAGGGGCATGCCCCGGAGCGCAAATGTGGCGCCGGCAATTCATAACAGGCTGATGCCTGTACTCCAAAACTGTAGCGCAGGTGTTCCGCCCGGAAGCATAACAGACTGAAGCCTGTACTCCAGTCGTTTTGGCAAAGTCCGGATAACTCATGTTTCCACGGGAACGCTCTCTTCCTGAATCGAAACGTTGTCAAGTCCTTCCGACGCCAGGTCTGCTTGGAGCGCGGTGATGGCCTCGGTTTCGCCGTGCACCAGAAGAATGCGCTCCGCCCTGCCCTTGAAGCGCTTTGCAAATTCGATCAACTCCGTTCTTCCGGCGTGCGCGCTGAATTCGTTCATGATCCGCACCTGCGCATTGAGTTCCCTCGGAACGCCGAAGATTTTGATGGTGCGGTTACGCTCGACGATGCGGCGGCCCAAGGTGTGATGGGCTTGAAAACCAACGATCAGGATAATATTGCGGGGATCTTCACAGTTGTTCCTGAGATGGTGAAGAATGCGTCCATATTCACACATGCCCGACGCCGAGATGATGATCGCCGGGCCTTTGAGGTTGTTCAATTCCATGGACTCAGCCTGGCTGCGGATGTACCGGATGTTTTGCAGTTCAAAAGGATCGCGCGCTTCGCGCATCAATGCCTGGAAATTCTTGTCGAACGCCTCCGTGTGCAGGCGAAACACCTCGGTGATGTTCACGGTGAGAGGGCTGTCTACATATACCGGAATCACAGGAATGGCCTCTTTCATTTCCAGGCGCTGCAGCGCATAGATGACCTCCTGGGCGCGTTCCAGCGCAAAACTGGGGATGATAATCTTCCCTCCCCGATCATACGCCTCATGCACAATGGCGGCGAATTTTTCGTCCACCTGCTCCACGGGCTTGTGCTCTCTGTTGCCGTATGTGCTTTCCATGATCACGATATCCGCGTCGCGCGGTTCCCACGGGTCACGCAGAATCGGCGTGTTTTTCCGGCCTATATCGCCGCTGAAAACAATGCGCCGCGTGCGGCCGTTTTCTTTGCACTCCAGTTCAACCATCGCAGACCCAAGCACGTGCCCCGCGTCATGGAAGGTCAACCGCACGTTGGATAGCAGCGGCATGGGGACTTCGTAGGGCACGCCCACGAATCGCCGCATGATCTCCTGGACATCCTCCGGCGCGTAGAGTGGGGGAACAAAGGTGCGCTGCTTCTGACTGAGCCATTCCGCGTCGCGTTGTTGAATGTGCGCGCTGTCCATCAGCATGATGGAACAGAGGTCGCGCGTCGCCGCCGTGGCATAGACCGGCCCCCGATACCCCCCCTTCGCCATCATCGGCAGCAGTCCGCTGTGGTCAATGTGCGCATGACTGAGCACAAGCGTGTGAATTTTTTCCGCGTCAAAGCCCAGTGCCCGGTTCTTGCGGCTCGATTCTTCGCGCCTGCCCTGAAACATGCCGCATTCCAGCAGGATGCGCGCACCGTTCACCTCGACCAGATGCTTGCTGCCGGTAACCTCCATCGCTCCGCCGTATGAGGTGATCTTCATAATGCCGACTCCCGTTGCCGAATCACCGGAGGATGCTCCTTGAAGGAGGCCACACATCTTTCAATCAGGCGCCGGGGATTGTCGTCAAAAATGATCCGCGATCCCGTTGCTTTTTGAATGACAGGGAGGAAATCATCCACATGGTCGGCCACACCGCCCGTGCCCGTCAGCACGCCGATGGGACGGCCCTCGTCGTAGGCAATCGCGAATTCACCCAGCGTGCCCGAGCGACCGCCCACGATAATCACAATATCGCAACTGCGCACCCCGATCACTTCGCGTCCCATCAACCCCGCTCCGGTGTAGATCATGACGTCAATATGGTCTGTCGGGCTTTTATAGAGGTCCACATGCTCCTGCAAACTGAGCGCGGGGGAGACCCCTACTGTCAGGCCTCCGCGCTCTTTACAGCCGATAACCGCAAAGTGGGGGAGACCCGGGCAACCGCCAGTGATGATGGCGCATCCTGCGTCAGCAATGGCGCGACCCAATTCCATGCAATGCGCCACTACTTGAGCATCCATCCTGCCGCCGGCCGATCCCATGACGCCGATTTGTATTCTAGGCATCTCCATACAAGGCTACTCCTCTACGTTAATCAAATTGCAGAAACCCATGACATGATTACAAGGCAATCATTACTTTGACCACATAGCCCTTCCTGAATAATGCTTTGGGCTGAATTGGCCGTAAGTGCAAGAGAATTTCAAAAGATCACTGTTCCATAAAAAATCTAAATTTGAAGCAGGAAACTTCAGTTGCCCGAAGTCGTTAATCGGCGCATTCTCTCTTATTTTTATAACTTTTTCCCCAGCAGATCTCGGGCGTGTTCCATGCTGAGTTCCGACACGGTGCCGTCAAGGAGACGTGCCACCTCTTTAACCCTGTCCGTATCCGTCATTTCCACCATGCGGGCCACGCTCCGCCCTTTCATTGTCACCTTGAACACCTGGTAATGCGCGCCCGCCGCCGCCGCAATCTGAGGTATATGGGAGATACAGATCAACTGATGGCTCTTCGCAAGCGCCGCCAATTTCACTGCGACCTTCCGTGCCGTCGCGCCGCCGACCCCTGCGTCAATCTCATCAAAAATCAGGGTGGGGATGTGGTCCGCTTGCGCAAATACCGCCTTCAAAGCGAGCATGATCCGCGAGATTTCCCCCCCTGATGCAATCTGTCGCAACGGCTTTGGCTTTTCGCCCACGTTTGCACTGAGAAGGAATTCAATATGATCCACGCCATCCCCGCATAAGGCTGTCTCCTTGAACTCAGTCTGAAACTGTGCGCCTTTCATGCCCAGATCCTGCAAGGCCTCGGCCACCTGTCGGTCAAGTCGTTGGGCAGCAGCGCGGCGCTTCTTCGACAAATCCCCGGCCGCCCGCTGTGCCGTGCGCCCCAATTCGTCGCGTTCTCGGCGCAAAGCATCCAGGCGCTCATCACGGCGGACATAAGCATCCACTTCGCGCGCGGCGGTTTCGCGATAGGCAAGAATCTCATCAATGCTTGCGCCATACTTGCGTTTCAAATCGCCAATCAGCGCGAGCCGGATGTTTACGGTATCCAACGTTTCGGGGTCAAATTCGATATGCGCTGCGCGCGTCCGTGTTTCCATGGCCGCGGATTCCACTATGCCGCGCGCGCCCTCCAACTGTCTGGCCAAGTCACCAAAAGCGGGATCAATCCGCTCCAATTCCCGCAGGTCGCGCAGCGCCGCGTCTATGGCATCCACCGCCGCGCCGTCCTCATTCTCGTATAGGACGCCATGAACGCGCGTGGCCAGCCCGTGAATCATTTCGGCGTGCGTGATCCGGTGCAACTGCGCCTTCAGTTCCTCATCTTCGCCCGGAATCAACTGCGCGGCGTCTATCTCACGGATTTCATGCTGCAAGAAGTCCACACGGCGCGCCCGGTCGCGATCGTCGCGGTCCAAATCGGCAATTTCGCGGTCCAATGCGCGAAGGCGTGCCACCATTTCCGCAACTTCCGTCGCCAAAGGCGCGGTTTCCCCGAAAGCGTCCAGAAGTTCCAATTGTCGTTCGGTCTTCAGCAGTGATTGGTGATCATGTTGGCCGTGCAAATCCACCAACTCGTCACCGATTTCGGCAAGCGCCGATACCGGCGTCATCTTGCCGCCCGCGTAGGCCCGGCTGCGCCCGTCCGCCGCAACCACGCGCGACAGCAGCAAGGCGCCGTCCTCCAACGCGATGTCCTGAGATTCCAGCAGACGCGCCAGCCGGCGGGATGGTCGGGCAACACGAAACAATGCTTCCACCGTGGCGCGGTCCGCTCCCTCGCGCAACACATCCGCCGAGGCGCGCGCGCCCAACACCAGATTCAACGCGCCGACCACAATGGACTTTCCGGCCCCGGTTTCTCCGGTCAGCACATTGAAACCAGGATGGAACTCCACCTCGATCTCATCAATGATGGCGAAGTTTCTGATGCGGAGCGTTTCAAGCAATGTTACGTCCGTTTCCCCGGCGGCTTAAATCCTTGTGCGCCACAACAGCCAGAAGCGGCGTTAGTATGCCCCACCATGAATCCGACTTCAAGTAAGGATGCGCTGCTATGGCAAAACAGAAAATGCGGAAAGCAAAGGGATGAAGGATGAAGCAGCGCAGACGCCTCGCCTGGATACCCACAGGCTAAAGCCTGTACTCCAGAATTCGACGGAGGTGTCCCGACCGCATATGGCGCGGCGCACTTCCGGGGCACAGTAATTCACGCCCCGGCCTCTTTATCCAAGTATGCCAGGAATTCCCGATTTCCAGCAGGGCCTTGGAGGGGCGAGGGAATCACTTCAAATCGGGTGAATCCCTGTGAGATCGCGAAGGCTTTGATTTCTTCAATTACACGGTGATGGACATGAGCGTTGCGTATGACACCGCCCTTGCCAACGTATTGGCGGCCCGCCTCGAACTGCGGCTTGATCAACACTACGCCCCGGGAATGTTCTCCAAGCACCCCCAACATGGGGGGAAGCACATGGCGCAGTGAAATGAACGAGCAGTCCACGGTGAAAAAGGTGGGACCATCAGGCACAAGGTCGGGGCTGATGCTGCGGATGTTGCAGCGCTCCAGCACCACAACCCGGGCATCTTCACGCAGGGACGCGGTCAGTTGTCCATGTCCCACATCAACGGCATAGACTTTGGCTGCGCCGCGCTGCAGCAGGCAATCGGTAAATCCCCCCGTGGAAGCGCCGACGTCAATGGCTGTTTCTCCAGTGACATCGAGATGAAACGCTTCCATCGCCGCATCGAGTTTTTCCCCCGCCCGGCTGACAAAACGCGGCTGTCGGCGAATCTGCAGCACGGCATCTGCAGGTACGTGCATGCCCGGTTTGTCGGCGCACCGTCCATCGGCCAGAAATACTTGTCCCGCAAGAATCAGGTCCTGCGCGCGCACGCGCGAAATCCCCGACTGCTTTTGCACCAGTATGTCAAGCCGAATCTTTTCCATGACTTGAGTTTTGGGATACAGGCTTCAGCCCGTGCTGTAAACGTTTTGGAGTCCGGGCTTCAGCCTGAAGAGTTTCCACCGCTCTTCGCTCTCACAAAGGGACACAGTCGTACGCGTATCGCCCCTTATCCTGGCGCGCCTTCCCCTCGTTCGGCGAGGGAAAGCGCGCAATTCCGGACTGTTCAACGGCATGGGGAAACTGTGGTCAATTCATTTCCAAGAGCACGGCCGCGTGGGCGCTGATGGCTTCCCGGCGGCCTTCCGGTCCAACGCCCTCGTTGGTTTTGGCCTTGACCGAGACCCGGTGCTTCTCAACGCCCAACGCTTCCGCCAATCGCGCGCGGATGGCGTCCATATGCGGCTGCAATTTTGGATAGTCCGCGACAATGTTCGCGTCCACGTTGACGATGCGATAACCAGCGGCGCGGACCAGGCGGCACGAGATCATGAGCAGTTCGACGCTGTCCGCATTCCGGTACCGGGCGTCTGTATCGGGGAAATGGGAACCAATATCGCCCAGCGCCGCTGCGCCGAAAATGGCATCCGCAATGGCATGACACAACACATCGGCGTCCGAATGGCCTGCGAGTCCTTTTTCATGTGGAATCGGCACACCGCCGAGGAGCAGTTTGCGTCCTTCTTCCAACCGGTGTAAATCATAGCCAATACCAATGCGCATCATGCCAAACCCTCCTTTATGACGACTTCGGCCAAGGCAAAATCCTCGGGACTGGTCACTTTGAAATTCAACCACGCGCCATGGACAAGTTTTACCCGCGCCCCCGTCCAGCGCACGAGGGTGGCGTCATCGGTGCCCATGCGGCCTTCGGCGCGGGCGCGACGGTGCGCCTCGCGAATCAGTTCAACGCGGAAAGTCTGCGGCGTCTGGCATGCCCACAGGCATCCGCGCGGGGGGGTGGACTCCAGCCAGGCATCCTGGTCCGCTTGAAAAATGGTGTCCACCACAGGGATCGCGACGCTCGCCGCGCCATATTGCTGCGCCGCGTCAATGGATGCCCGGATGGCATCCAGCGGCGCAAACGGGCGGGCCGCATCATGGATCACCACAATTTCCGTACTGTCATCCAGCGCAGCAAGACCGTTCCACACCGAATCCTGACGTTCTGCGCCCCCGGGGACCAGTTGCCAACGATTGCCAGGGAAATGCCGTTGCAACATATCCTGAAAAGATACCGTTCCATCTGGTGGACAGACAAGCACAGCCCCATCCAATAGACCTGTCCCGGAAAAGCGGGCCAAAGTGCGCGCAAGCAACGGAACACCCGCCAATTCCACAAGGGCTTTCGGGCCGCGTCCCAGGCGTTGCCCCATCCCCGCGGCGGGAATCAGCAATTGCGCATTCACTGTACCAGACCGTTGAAGCGGGTGAAGATCATGCGGCCGGCGGTGGTTTGCAACACGCTGGTCACCAGCACCGACACCGTTCTGCCCATGTACGCCCGCCCCCCATCCACCACCACCATCGTGCCGTCATCAAGGTAACCGACACCCTGTGTTGGTTCCTTGCCTTCTTTAATGACCTTGATTTCCATTTGTTCATCGGGCAGCACCACCGGCTTCAGGGCATTGGCGAGGTCATTGATGTTCAGCACCTGAATGCCTTCGATTTGCGCCACCTTGTTCAGATTGAAATCATTGGTCAGAATCTTCGCGTGATATTGTCGCGCAAGCGTAACCAGTTTTCCGTCCACCTCACGAATATCTTTCGGATCGTCCTCGATTATCTTCAGTTGCACATGGGATTTCTCAGGGTCCTGCAGCACCTTGAGAACATCAAGACCATGGCGGCCCTTGGCGCGACGCAGTTCATCGGCGGAGTCTGCAATGTTCTGCAGTTCCTTTAGAATAAACCGGGGCACAAGCAACATCCCCTCCACAAAACCCGTCTGGCATACATCGGCAATGCGACCGTCAATGATGACGCTCGTGTCCACCAGTTTCAGGCCGGCCACTTCGGTATTCCGACGCTGCACCGCCGATATCAGCGATTCCCATTTTGAGGCATGTGTCAACCCCAGAGAAATACCCACAAACCCAAAAATCAGAACCATGGTCACTGTGACAAACACCCGCAACGTGAAGTCCGTGTTCGGGAACCACAGAAAGATGTACTGTCCGATGAAAAATCCAACCAGCATTGCGAGGACAATCGCCACCAGCGCCGGCGCCAGGCGTTCATACAATTCCTGCGTCACAAAATGCAACAGGAAAAACACCGCGAACGCCGTCGTGCCGCCAATCATGCCTCCAATGATCATCCACGGCAATTCGCCGGCATCGGGGGAGTATTCCTGTGCCAGATACCGCGCCCAGATAACCCCCATAACGACGCACGCCAGAAAGAAAATGCCCCGCACGATTTTTATTGTCATCACAATAACTCCTTTTCCAATGAATATTTACAAGGTTGAATAAAACAAAAATCCACTATGCCGCTATAATCTCCAGTATGCTAAAATAGTTGCAACTTGGCACACACCGGCCCCCTGAGCAACCACGCCTTTACATTCCATCACGGCGTATCGGCCATCCGCGTCAGACCACCTGCAACACAAAGACTCTCCACCCCCTTCTGCGGCAGATCGGCGTTCCATTCGATGCCGCTGTCGTGCTTTGCCATCTAGGATATCATTATGTAACGTTCAAATACAAAACAGTGGACGAACCGGAAAATTCGTTGAAAACATGGCAATCTCTGTGTTCGAAGTCCCAGCATCCGAGCCGCAATCAAGATGTCAATTGTCGCAACACCGCCGCGCGGGTGGTTCCATCGAGGCGGAGGGATTTATCACGCGCCTTGTGACCGGCAACAAGGGAAACGGCACTCTTCGACAGTCCAAGCGTTTTGGCCACCAACGCGCACAGCGCGCGATTGGCGGCTCCCTCCGATGGCGGTGCAGTCAGCGCTATCCGGATACGACCCTCGGATTCACAGACAATTGCGTTGCGCGACGCCTTGGGCTGCACCCGCACATGCAACAGGACATAGCCGTCTTTCTGTTCCACTGTGTCCATAAGGTTCTTACAACGATTCCTCCAGCCAATGTCCTATGCGCCTGAATTTTTCCCGCCGTTTCTCAACGGAATACGCTCCTTGTCGGCATGCCTCCAGGAATCTGTCAATCTCGGACGCCAAGACTTCCGCCGCGCCCGCCGGGTCGTACTGCGCTCCACCGGGTGGTTCCGGCAATATTGCGTCAATTGCGCCCAAGTCCATCAAATCCTGGGCAGTCACCTTCAACGCGGCGGCGGCCAATTCCTTTTTTTCGACATCGCGCCAGAGAATTTCCGCACACCGCTCCGGCGGACAAATCATGTACACCGCATATTGGAACATACATACCCGGTCGGCAAACGCAATGGCGAGCGCCCCACCGCTGCCCCCCTCGCTCAATACGACCGCAAGGATTGGCACCCGCAGATCAGCGCAGAGCCGCAGGCTTTCCGCAATGGCAAAGCCCTGGCCGCGCTGTTCCGCCTCAATGCCGGGATGTGCGGCGGGCGTGTCCACAAACGTGACGACAGGATGGCCCAGCCGTTCCGCCAGACGGAACACGCGCTGCGCCTTGCGGTACCCCCAGGGGTGCGCCATGCCGAAATTGCGCGAGACCTTCTCCTCCGTGCTTACTCCTTTTTGCTGTCCCGCAATGAAAATGGTCCGTCCCCGGAAACGCCCGATACCGCAGACCATGGCCGGATCATCACCGATGACCCGGTCGCCGTGAAGTTCAATAAAGTCCTCCAAGATGCGATTCGTATAATCAAGCATCCGGGGGCGACGGGGATGGCGCGCCAACTGGACGCGCTCCCAGGGGGTGAGGTTGGCGTACACGCGGAGGCGTTCGGCTTCTGACTGCTTGAGCAGAGCCGCCCGCTCCTCCACCGTCTCCGCCCTTCCTGCCGCCTCAATCAGATCATATATGCTTCGCTCAAAAGGCAGAATTGTTTCCGCCACAACTATGCTCGCTTTCCCAAGTGGTCCGCTTCTGCAACAACCGGAAGAACATCGCACCGTTGCGCGGCGCCCTCCCATCAGTCCTTTTGCTTTGCCGCGCGCCCGCTATTCACGTCCGCTCAATGCGGCAACACTATTCTAACATGGAAAGACCGGGAACTGGAACCCGTTAAAAGCCGTCGGGCGGAAAGCATTCGTCAGACACTTTCCGCCCGTATCATTGATTCTGGGAAAAAAGAACCTCGGCATCGCGTTGCCGATCCGAGGTGAAAAAGGTGGAATCGAACGAGGCTCAGACGCTCTCCAACGCCTCGTCGAAATACTCCGCGTAACATTCCGCGTGCCAGTATTCGTCGTCCACTTCCAGGGCATCGCCGAACTGGAAGTCCACCTCTTCGATGTATTCGTTACACAACGTGCACCGCATGGTTTGATTCACCTCCCTTACAGAAAATTGGCTGGCATGTGCACGCACAGTCGCCGGGCTTTTACCACAAAATCGTCCAAAAGTCAAGCAAAAAAACAAAAAATTTTCCGCAAGCCCCATCTTGAAGAGCAGATCAATTATCCAATTATGCGTACAATAGCGTGTAAGTCATTGAAAATAAACTGCTTATGAATTTATTGACTCAATTGATAAAACTGTGAAGTGCGGGAAATCCCGCACCCCAGGGAAATCCCAAAAATCTGCAAAAATACACACGCCCGGATTCTCTTTGGCCCCATTCTGTCACCACGAATGGGGACGCAGTCAGGGCTTTTTCAGCAGCACAAATCCGGCCGTTACCGGGTAATGGTCGGATGGATAGCGCCCGTCTTCGTTGTAGAGAACGGTCTCTGCATGTCGTACTGAGAGGGGTCCGCGAAACAAAATCCAGTCAATTCGGTTGCCTTCCGGATCGGGTGCCTTGAACGCCCCCCATGTGACGGGCGGCCCCTCGCGGTGTTCGGCCGCGATCCAGGCGTCCTGATAGCCGGCTTGCTGAAAAACGGCCCATGGCCGGCTGGTCTCTGCCGCGGCGTTGAAGTCGCCGATGAAGATGACCGGCGCATCGGGCGGGATTCCGCTTGCCTGTTCCACCATCAGTTCGGCGCTTCGGATTCTGGCTTCCTCCCCGCGATGGTCGAAATGCGTGTTGAAGCAGTGAATGAATGTCCCTGTTGCGACATGATGGAAACGGACATACGTTGTGATGCGGGTCAGGCTGGAGTCCCATGATTTTGAGGAAGGCGCATCCGGCGTCTCGGAAAGCCAGAAATGACGGCATTCAATGGGAACCAGTATGCTCTTTTTATAAAGAATGGCAGTCATTTCGCCTTTGCCGCCGGGATCGCGGCCGATGCCGATCCAGCGATATTCCGGCAGTTTCTCGGCGATATACTCCGCCTGAAACTCCAGACATTCCTGCGTGCCGATTATGTCCGGCGCATGGCGGCGGATGGTTTCCACCAGAATGTCCTTGCGATGTCGCCAATGGTTTGGGCCGTCCATGGCCGTGCCGTATCGCACATTGAAAGACATCACCGTCAGGGTTGCCTCGGCATGTGCATCCGCAGCACACAGCAGCGCCATTGTTGAAATTGCCAGTCCAGCCATCCGCATAATCATCTCTCCCATGGTGTTCGTTATCCCGCGTCATATAGAGGGGCGCCCCTATTTTTTCAAGGCGCCGCCGCGCCGTCCTGCACAGTGCGCGCCCCGGATATAAGACCTTCCTGTCGCTTTCCCACAACTTTGTTGGAGATGAAAGCCACCTCCGCAGCCGAACCATCAGGGTTGCGCCAGATAAACCAGGAAGTGAGCGATGGGCCGGTGTATCCCTTGACACCTTCATCATACTCGCTGTTGGATTCCGTCTCTTGCTCACCGAAGATTTCGACCACCTCGTTATAGGTCATCCCAGTGCGAATCTGCCTGTACTTTTCCAAAGTGATAGTGGAGGGGGGCGGAGGTGGAGGGGGGGCGTCGGCAGGCGGAACCGGGGCGGCGGGAACAGGCTTCGGCGAAGCGCCTGAGAGCATCCAGGCAACTGGAAGCGTCGCAACAAACAAAATGACAACGACAATAAGTATTATCCGCGTATTCATTGCAGAAAAAATTCTTGGTTGTATCTCTGCATGCCGTCCGGCACGATCCCGGTGCTTGCGACATCAATCTACGGCCAATTCCACTCGATTGCGGCCGTTTTCTTTAGCGCGATAGAGGGCCTCATCAGCGGCGCGTACCATGGTACCCGGCGATTCATACGCCGTGCAATAGGCTGCGACACCAATGCTGGTTGTGACGGAAAGTGCCTGATTCCCATCCCCGTGAAATGGATAATCCCGCACAAGCGCGCAGAATTTACCGGCAATTCGCGCCGCTTCATCCAGGCCCGTTTCCGGCAGAATCACAGCCATCTCCTCGCCGCCATAGCGACAGCATACATCGGATTGGCGGGTATTTCTCCTCAGAATTTCCGCGAATTGCCGCAGGACCATGTCACCGACCTGGTGTCCGTGGGTGTCATTGAAACGCTTAAAATGGTCAATATCGAACAGCAGCATCGAAAAGGGGCGTCTGTAGCGGCGCGCCAGCGCAAACTCCTCCTGCATGCGCAAATCGAAATAACGCCGCACATACAGCCCGGTCAAGCCGTCGGTCACGGCCATCGCATACAATTGCGCGTTGTGGATGGCGATGGCGATCTGCGCCCCCAGTTGCTGGAAAAAAGACACATCGTCTGCGCTGAACGCTGCGCCGTCACGGCGGTCTTCGATCGACAGCACCCCCAGCGGCTCATTCTTGGCGATCAGCGGAACATATGCTGCGCCGTTTCCGTGACTTTGACATAGCACGACGTTGCATGTCGCCATGGCCTCGCCCAGCGGTGTGCCGCGTCCCGGCAGGATTTCCTCATTGAGTCGGTCCCGCATAATCAGGTCCTCGCCGTATTTGGCAATCACCGGGCGGAACAATTCCCGTTCCTTTTCCGGGGTGTAGATGGTCACGCGGCGCACGTCCAATGCCCCCTGAACCACATTGACGATGGCAGCGAGCGTTTCGTCCAAATCCAGCGAGCCGCTGATTGCCAGGCCAATCTCTCGAAGCGCGGATAATTGCTCCATCTTCCGGGTCAAAGCCATATATCCTCGGTAAAGGGATTCGTAATCGCCTTGAGGCGCTTTTCTTGTCTTTCCCGGCATATGGTTTCCTTTGTCTTTTGCCATGATAACATGCCGCAGGACGATGAATCAGCGGGCGATTACATGAACAGAGAAATTTCTGCTATGCTGATTTCACGTTGGACGACATCACACAGCGGGTATTGGCGCAGCTGGAATCAAGTGCGGCCGCAGGCCGCGCGGAGAAAGGGAGAGGTCATGCATGAACACGAGGAACATGGGCACCATTGTTCGGCTTCCGGATGCTGCGGGGTGAGAGTGTCCGCCGTATCGCGGCGGCAATTTCTGGCCGGGGCGGGCGTGGCGGCGCTGGGTGGCGCCGTGCTCCATCAGATGCGCGCAATGCCCTTTGCCTCGGCATCGGCAGGGGCTGCGCGCGTCACCTTGCAAGACAAGCCGCTGCGCATGCAGCCGGTGCTGCTCTATGAGCATTACCAGCGACATGAAGCGACATCGTGGCGCGGCTGGTCGGGACTGATCACGGAGGAACATGCCGAGCAGGAGCGGGGCCGGATTCGCGAAGAAATCGCGGCCATGTGCGCCAGGATCGACTTCCCCCTGGAAATGTTGCCGCTGCTGTCCGTGCGAAACACCGAAGAAGCGCGACAAGCCGCCGCAGGCGACCATGACGGCGTGATCGTCTATGGCGCGTCCGGGCACACCGGCCTGTTGATGGCATTGACCAATCCGGAAAAGTGGAACCTGATGTTCGTGCGCCACAGGACCGGCCCGGCATACCTTTGGTACGAAATTGTGCATCCCCGCTTCCTGCGCCGTGAGACGGATCGTTTCCAGGGTACCGGCGGCATGGATATCCATGACGTCGTGGTGGACGATCATGACGAACTGCTCTGGCGGCTGCGCGCCCTGCACGGCCTGAAAAATATTTACGGAAAACGCATCATCGCCATCGGCGGCGCACTCGGATGGGACAAGGGCGGAAACAGTCAGGCCCCGCAGAATGCCCGGGAGCGATGGGGGATGGATATCATTGAAGTGACCTATGACCAACTGAAGGAGCGCATTCTGGCGGCGCGTGCGGACGGCGCTCTTGTGCAGCGTTGCCATGAAGAGGCCCGCGAATATCTCGCGCAACCCGGCGTGACGCTGTACCCCCTGCAGGAGGAACTCACCACGGCGGAACTCCTCGCGGGACGCGGTTCCCCACAGACGCTCGAACACATGAGGCGCTTTGTGGATAACGCTTTCGTGCTCACCGAGGTATTTCGCGGACTCATGGCGGAACATCAGACTGATGCGCTGACCGTGGGGCATTGCATGGGCACCATCATCCCCATGTCGGAAACCACGGCATGCATGTGCCTGACCCTGTTGAACGATGCCGGTTGCATGGCCTTCTGTGAATCCGATTTTGTAGTGATTCCCTCCGGCATCTTGTTGCATTACATCTCGGGCAAGCCGGTGTTCTTCTGCAATCCGACCTATCCACACAACAACATGGTCACCATTGCGCATTGCACCGCGCCCCGAAAAATGGATGGCGAACACTATGAAGATGTCGCCATCCGCACCCATTTCGAGTCCGATTATGGCGCGGCCCCCAAGGTCGCCATGCGGCCGGGACAGGAGATGACGCTGCTGGTTCCCGCGTTCTCCGGCGAGCGGTGGCTCGGTTTTACGGGAAAAGTATTGGAAAACCCTGCGCTCGACATCTGCACCAGTCAGGTGGACATCGGCATGAACGCCGACAGCCGGCGGTTGCTTGAGGAAATGCACGGTTTCCACTGGATGACCTGCTACGGCAACTACCTGCGCGAAACCGGATATGCCCTCAAACGCGCCGGCATTCAGTGGCTGGACCTGAGCGCAACCGCCTGAGTCAAGTGACCCGGTGCAGGCGTCACACACGGATCATATCTTTGCCATACAGATGCTTCGCCCTAACATCGGCGCGTCTTGCCCGGATGTTTGATGATATCTGCCGTTTCGGCGTGTGTGGTGCAACGATTTTTTTCGATCGGAGGCCCGTCACCCCCGCGCAAAGGAGTGGTTCTCACAAATATGCGAATCACGAGAGCGCCGATACGGTTATTGAAGCAAAGCGACCAAATCATTGCCGGCGGGGTCCCCGCCGAGGCGTAGGATGGCTTGCGGCGGATGTCCGGCGTCGCGCAGCGGCTGGACGATGTGGCGTTCCAGATCGGGCGCGAAATAGTCGAGGATGACACCGTCTCCCTCCAATTCGATGTATTCCAGGCACGCCGGGGCCAGATAAGAGTCGCCCGCACGCAATGAATACGCATTGCCAAGGCCCTTGGCGCGCAGGTTTCCGCTTTTTACCAGCCCGATATGGAAACGGTTTTCAACGGGAAGGCGGCATATTCCGGAAACCGATATCAACACCGCCGCAAAGTGGCGGCACGCCGCCAGCATGGAACATGGCATGCCGTGGCGCGTGCAGTCCAGGGGCTGCATCGGACCGCTGTGAGCGGAGCCGAAATGGATGGCTTTCAGCGCCTTCTCAATGTGCAGCGTTCTCGGTGTGCCGTGTTCATCCACCCGCCCCCAGTCATAGATGCGATAGGTCAGGTCGCTGTTCTGCTGGATTTCCGCCAGCAATAGCCCGCCGCCGATGGCATGCACCGTACCTGCGGGTATGAATGCCGAAGTGCCGGGCGGCGCGTAGAATCGCGTCATCATGTCGGCGACGGAATCGTTCGCGATTGCAGCGGCGAATGACTCCGGGCCGACATCGGGATGCAGCCCGCAAATCAGTTCGCTTCCCGGTTCCGCATGCAGCACATGCCACATTTCCGTCTTGCCCACATCCGGTTCACCCAGCGCCTGCGCCGTCGCATCGTCGGGATGCACCTGCACGGACAATGCATCGCCCGTGTCCAACAATTTGAGCAAGAGCGGAAAGCGACCATGCGGGGTAGCATTCGCTTTTCCAAGCAGCGCGGCGCCGTGTTCGTGCATCAGGCGCCGCAGGGTCCACCCCTGCCACGGACCCTCTTTCACAACACTCTCATGCACTGCATGATCCGAGATCAGCCACGCCTCGCCGATCCGTTTGTCGGTAGGTGTGTTCTTTCCGAGAACGTTGCGCAGTTTGTCTCCGCCCCAAATGCGTTCAAAATATGTTTCGTCAAAACGCAGCAAATCCAGCATTCAGTGTTTTTCCCTTGCTCGTTTTTTGCTTGCGGGGGAATGAAACACAAGAACAGGGTGCTAAGCGGAATCTGGTGTTTTCCGCGCAAGCGGAGAGTTGGCAATCTCTGTAACGATCAAACCGATTTACAGAAGGCATCTACAGTAATTCCGGACTCGCGAATCAACCCGCGAAGTGTTCCCTTGGCGATTTCTTTTTGGTTTGGAACCGTCATGCGCCGATTTGGCGCTTCGGTTCTTCGCAAGATAATGACTGCCCGTTTGATGATCAACAACATAGCCGAGCCGTTCAAACACGCGAACGGCTTCCCGACCAGACACAACGGGAAGGGAAGTCACATCGTAATCTCGACAAGTTCTTCCTGAATCGGTGGTGGTATTGCCTCTCCGTGCTTTTTCAGGCTTTCGAGGTATCCCGCGGTGGCGTCTTTAATGTTCTTCAGCGCTTCCTCTTGTGTGTCACCTTGAGAGATGGAATACGCCATCCCCATCCTGTTCAATAGTGACGCGCCAGTGCATGTTTAGAAAACCCTTGTTCGCTGTTTCTCAAATCGAGTATACCATCAGGTTCAGTTGGAAGTCATAAAAGGCAGAGATATGGCGGCAATATACATGAGCCGGACCTGGTGTTTGCCACGGTTTATTCCTCGTCAAGATTCGGGCTGGCGCCGTTTTCCGGTTCCTGCATGGAGATGATTTCCAATTGAGGGAGTTCCTCATCGCCGATGGGTCTCCTGGGCAGAAGGTGCCGGGGCAGGAAGAAAAAACCGGCGATCATGGTGGGAATCACCGCGCTGCCGATAACCACCGCCACCAGGAAAGAGTACTGGTCCCGCGTGATGATGTTATTCGCATAGCCATATAACGCCGAGATGGTGCCGAATGTCAGCCCTGTGGACATCAACAGGGTATAATACCAGCGTGAGGTGTCTTCGCGGTGGAAGCGGCCGATAACCGGATACAGGCCGAAAATCTTGGAGACAACCTTCCCGCCCAAAAGCGCCAGGAACACCATCGGGGCGCTCAGCACGGCAGGCAATGACACAAGCGAACCGGCGCGAATGAAATAGAAGGGGGTTAACAGCCCGATGGTGAGGGTCCGCAAGCGGCGCACCCAGTGATGATCCTGTGCGGCGACACCTGCCAGGGCCATGCCCACCAGATACGCGGGCAGCACTGCTTCGCTGCCGGACCACAGCGCCAGCGCACCCAGCCCGAATAGAACAAATAATACCCATTTTGTTCTGACCGCGGCGGTATGAAATGCGTAGCGATGGATCAATCGCGATGTAATGAAAGGAAGCGTCACCAGGGCAATGAGGCAGATTACTGTGAACACAACCGTCTTGTAAGTGAATGGGGCGAAAAGAATCCCCAGCGCTACGACGGTACCAAGGTCATTAATGAAACATGCACCCAGTATCCCCTTGCCAAAATCCGTTTGATTGAAGCCGGTTTCCAGCATGACCGCGTATACGACGGCCATGGAAGTGGTGGACAGCGCGACCCCCGCCAGAAGACTCGCGCGCGGTTCCCAACCCAGAAGGTAATGCGCCACAGCCGCGCATCCCAGGAAGGGCGATAAGAAGCCAATAATGCCGACGACGCTGACTTCCTTCCATTTGCGACGCAGCACGGCGGGTTCCAGTTCCGCCCCGGCGAGAAACGTGAGCACGACCGCACCTGTGCCTGCGATAAAACGCAACCAGGGCAGGTCCCCGCCAAGCGCTCCCTCACCGAACCAATAATCCGTCACAAAACCCGCCGCGATACCCACGCAGATTTCCAGCAAGGCCACGGAGATACGCAGATGACTCGCGAGTATTGTGGCAAGCAGCGCCAGTCCCATCCATATCGTTGCTGTTGTGAATGCCGATTCCATGCGTATTCTCCCGACAGTTTTTATCTCTGCGGTAAATTTGAAAGACGAGGGGGAACCCTGTTTCGGCGGGAGACACATAAAAAAACTCCCACCGCGCCTTTCGACACAGTAGGAGTCATCAGCCACTGAGGCGTTTAAGGGGAACCCCATCCCCGATGATCTATTGTATTTTTTTGCCGTCGAAAAAACAAGTCTATCTACTGAACACCGCGTGGTGAAGCGCGGACTGCGGTTTTTACAGCACCTGCTGGGTCCGGGCGATAATCATGTCCTGCCAGTCTTTGTTGAGCGTCGCGAAGCGCGCGGACCAGCCCGCAACGCGCACGGCAAGGTTGGGATACTTTTCCGGGTGGCGTTGAGCATCAATAAGCATTGCGGAATCCACCACATCCACATGGAGGAACCAGCCGCCGAGTTCCACAAAAGTGCGCATGAGGGCCACGATGGCGTCACGGCCGGCATCGCCCTTTACGCTTTCGGGATGAATCTTCAGTTCCAGCGTGGCGCCGTTCGGGGTCTTGCGGTAGTCCATTTTGCAGTAGGAGCGGATGACGGCGGTCGGTCCCTTTTTATCCGTGCCGGGGGATGGCGAGAAATTGGTGGCGAGCACCGCGCCTTCATGGTGGCCGTCGGCCGTGGCTTTACGCAGGGCGTCCTGCTGGCTCCATACGATTTCCCGTCCAAACGTGCTGATACCCGCCGGCCGCAGCACGCCGTGGCGTTCGCGCGTTTCCGCAACGATGGCGGTATAGTCGTCAAAAACCCGCTGGACCATGGCATCCGCTTCCTCAGCGTCATTGCCGTAGAAATCGAAACGGTTGAGAATCATCTGCCGCAGGTTCTCTTGGCCCTGCCAGTCGTTGCGCAGCATTGAGACGAAATCGGGCAGTGAAAGAAAACCGTCCTCATATACCAATCGCTTCAGCACGAGCAGACTGTTGGCGACATTGGCAAGGCGGCCCGCGTGTGGGGCCAGGACGGTGTAATGCGCACCGCGATCACAATACGACCGTCCCCGTTCGATGCAGTCGTGCACCAGCAGGGATACCAGCGGTGTAGGATCGCCGCGAAGCGCCCAGTTGTCCGCGATAGCGTGGTGAGCGTCCACCTGCTTGCGTAGTTTTCCGACAAACGCGGCGTAAAGGCTTTCAAAATCGGGGTACTGGGGCGGGGCTTCCTCTTCATCCGTAAGCCCCAGGGTCTGATGCAACAGCGCCAGTGCGTCGAACGGCACGTAACTGAAGGCGGTTTTTCCGGGGATGAGCACTTCCCAGCAACCGTCGTTGGCGAAACAGCGCGCCTCCTCCAGCGGGTACCCGAATTGGACCAGGCCGTCAATGACCACATCTTCATTGTAAATCGCGACGATGCCGCCGCCGTGCCGCTGCACCTCGGCAATGCGGCGGAACAGCGATTCCGGCGTACGCTTGCTGACGCGCACGGCAATCGGAAAGTCGCTGATGTGCAGTTCTTCCACAATGTCGAGCACCAGCCAGGTGACTTCATTGGTCACGTCGCATCCCTGCGCGTCAATGCCGCTGAGAATGATGTTCTGGTAGTGCTGGGCGTCGCCGGAACCGCGCGTGTCGAACGCGCCGACCCATTCGCAGCCCTTGATCCAGAAATGCGCGAGGATTTCCCGGGCTTCATCGAGGGTCAGGCGGCTTTCCTGCAAATCCCGCCGGAGATATGGTCCAAGCATTTCGTCAATGCGGCCGATGCCGGACCATGTCCCCATGAGCCGCTGAAACGCATAGGCGAACCAAAGCGACTGCACGGCTTCGTGGAAATTGGAAGCGGGCTGTTCCGGAACATGGCGCAGCGCATCGCGAACTTTGATGTAATTCGCCCGCTCCTCACCGTCCGACGCGGCAATGCGCTCTTCCAGCAGCATCATGTGGCGCGCATGCCACACCCCGGCGGCATCGAGACAGCGCAACATCGCGCGCAGCAGGTCTTCGCCGCCGTTGTCCAGCCCCCCCCGCGCGAGACGGGCCTCAATCATGTTGCGAATCCCCTGGTAGCCTTCTTTGAGAACGCGGTCAAAACCCAGTGTGGTATGGCTGACACTGGCAACGTTGGCCACCGGAGTGTTGTGCTCCGGGGCTTCCAGCAAAGTGGCCGACCCGATAATGCGCTCTCCGGGCAGAACCCGCAGCGGGGCTTTTTCTGCGACCAACATACAGGCCGCCGCATAGCGCATGTCGGGGGAAAGTCCGATCATCTCATCATCATTGAGGCGAAAATCCGCGTGAGCCATGATCCGGCCGTGTTCGCCGCCGATGGCGCGCTGCGCCAAGGCATGGGTCACATCACTCAGGCGTCTGGGGGATTCCGGCCGCCAGGGAGCACCCCAGCGCCGCAACGCAGCGTGCGCCGCCACTGATGCGCCGGCGTTGTCCGCGCCGACCAGATACACGCCTCCGCCCAGCGCGACCATCCCGCCCGTGGCCTGTTTCATGAAATCTCTCCGATTCATCTTCCAGCGGTCTCCTGTCTTGCGCGTTTGCCCGGCTGATCTTGGCTACACGTATGTTCCTGTGATCGCTATAATAGATCAGTTTTTGTTTGGAGGCAAGTGTTTTGAAAAGAGACGCCGGCGAGACGCTTCTGCGACAAGGACAACAAGGACGACAAGGTCTGGTTATGGCCGGTCTCCAGACCGCGCCACGCACATCACCGCAGGTCTTCCTCCTGGAACGATTGAAAGGGCCATTTCCGTTGTTGCAGCCCGGTCATCGGTTCAATTCGTTCACCTTGGATTCGATCATGGCGCGGATTTCCTTGAGACGTTTCGGCGTATCGGCCTCAACACGCATGATCAGTTTGGGTGAGGTATTGGAAGCGCGGACAAGGCCCCAGCCGTCGGGAAACTCGATGCGCGCGCCGTCAATGGTGATGACATTCAGACCGAGTTCCTTCTTGAAATGGTGAACGGCCTTCTTGATGACCTCGAATTTCTTGTCATCCGGGCAATGGAACTCGATTTCCGGGGTGACCGGTCGCGAGGGGATGGTGGCGAGATGCGCGCTGAGCGGCTTCTTTTCCGCTGCCAAGAGTTCCAGCAGGCGCGCGGCGGAGTAGATGGCGTCGTCGAAGCCATACCAGCGGTGTTTGAAGAAAATGTGTCCGCTCATCTCGCCTGCGAGCAGCGCTTTCTTTTCAATCATCGCCGCCTTGATGTGAGAATGCCCCGTGCGCCACATAACCGCCTTGCCGCCGTGTTTTGCGATGTCTTCAAAAAGGCCGCGAGAGCATTTCACCTCGCCCAGGATGGTCGCACCCGGCTTCTCCTTGAGAATACTTCTGGCGAACAAGGCGACCAGGCGATCGCCCCAGAGCATGTTGCCCTGTTCATCGCATCCGCCCAGGCGGTCCACGTCGCCGTCAAATGCGATCCCCACATCCGCCTTGTGTTTCTTCACCAAGCGGATGAGATCCTTGAGGTTCTCCGGCTTGGTCGGGTCGGCGTGATGATTCGGAAACGTGCCATCCACCTCGCAGTACAGCGGGATCACCTCGCAGCCGAGTTGCTCGAAAAGCGGCACCGCGACCACGCCGCCGACGCCGTTCGCCGCGTCCACCACGATCTTCAATTTCCGCTTCAGTTTGATGTCCCTGGCGATGCGGCGCATGTATGCGGGAATAATGTTCATGCGGGTGATGGTAATTGTTTTGCCGGAAGCGGGAAACACCCCCTCTTCGGTGAGGCGGCGCAGTTTCTGAATTTTCTCCCCGTAAATCGTGGTCTTGCCCACGGCCACCTTCATCCCGTTGTATTCTTTGGGATTGTGGCTGGCCGTAATCATGAATCCGCCGTCCACTTTGAGCGTATTCAGCGCAAAATAGCAGACCGGCGTGGGAACCTGTCCGATGTCAACCACGTTGAATCCCGCGGATGCAAGGCCGTCAATCGCCGCGTTGGCGAAGGCCCGGCCGCTCAGGCGCCCGTCACGCGCCACCACAACAGTGTTGTAATGCCGCTTCCCGCGCATGTAGGCGGCGTAGCCTTTCGCGATGCGTTCGATGACCGTTTCATCGAGGTCCTTGCCCACGATCCCCCTGATATCGTATTCGCGAAAAATCTCCGGGTGAATGTTCATAGTACGCAATCCTCCTCCTGAATGGTGTCATTTATTGGCGCAAAAAAAAGCGTAGCATCTTATCGTCCGATATTCAACGCAATGGATCACGCCGTATCTTCCCGATGCGTCTGCGCGTCAAGTTTTCGCAGCAGTGCTTCTGTGAAGTCCGCCGCTGCGGCAATGGACCCCTCTTCCACGGCGGTGACGCGGTCGTCAATACTGTTCCAGTTTACGGGAAGGCCGTCTTCGCCCAGTCCCATGACACTCATCGCGGCATAGCCGCGCGCATGCGCGGGATGCGCGGCGGTCGGAAGGGCGCGAAATGCGCCCGCTGCGACGCCGTATTCCGCCGCAACCTCCTCGGCCGCATTGACGAGGCGCCTGTCCGCGCGGAACTGGTGCACGAATCCCTCCGTTTTCAGATAGTGCAGTTTTCCCGCGCCGACCGCCTCAAGATTGATGAACCAGGTATGCGATCGATCGAAGCCCTGTGTAGCCAGGAGATGCCGCAATCCACTCATCCAGGATTCGTTGCATCCCAGGGCGGCAAGCCAGACATCGCAGTTTTCCAGGGGTTGCTGCGCAAGGGATTCGGCCATCCGCAGCAATGCTGTCACACCCGACGCATTTTCGTTTGCGCCCCGGATGTCTTCGGTCTGTGATGCGCTTAAGAACAACAACGCCGCCGCACAGGTCAGCACCGTTGCGGCGGCCCAGCGAAGTTCAACAATGTGGGGGTATGCCGCGTCCTCGTCGAGGGGGAAAGCGTCAGCAAGGCATGTGGCCGCCACGATGACCATGCACATCAGTAGCAGCAGGTGGATGGGACGCCACCATCGCAATGCCCCCGGACGGGTAAGCGGCGTCTGCGCGCCGCTGTCATAGTGCGCAAACACCACCATCAGCCGCTCCGGACGCGGGCCAGGAAATCGCGCAATGACATTCTGCGAGGGATACTGCGGCATGAACCTGGAAAGGATTCGGTACCCCATGAATTCGGCGAGATACAGCAGGAACACCATCATGCCGTAGCCCGCCGCGAAACCGGGCCACCAAATCGCCAGCACGGACACAATCAGAAATTCCGTATAACATGCCGCGAAAAAGTAATAGGGATTGTCAATCGCGTTAAAATCGTCGAGTTCCACGTCAGACGTGTATTCCCTGAAGCGCGACAGCAAGAACTCGGCAGCCCGACGTTCCTGGTTGGATTGCGCCCCGCGATGCGGCAACTCCCCGGCGAGCACCATCAGGTCCCGGTGTATGCGGGAAAGGTCCATAATACCCCTCAATGATTGCTTTGGGAAACGCCACGAAGTATAGCGAGGAAAGGCCGGTTGACACAAAAGATGCCACAGGAAATGGCGAAAGGGACAGCAAGGACGACAAGAACGGCAAGGACGACAACGACAGTAAAGGCGGCAAGGTGATTTTTTGTGGCGATCTTTCTCCTTTGCCGTCGTTGCCGTCCTTGTCGTCCTTGCTGTCCCTTGTCAGGATTTCACAATGCATACTCTTCCCAAAACATGCTACACTGCTTTCCTGCGGCCGCTTTGGCCGAGACGTCTTATGGAATTCACGGGTACAGATGCAGCCCGCAACAATGCGCCGGCCCGGCAAGCGAACCATTCGGCGCAGGGAGGGAAAATGCATGGGCTATGAGAACATTCTGGTGGATAAGGCGGAACAATGTGTTGTGATTACGCTGAACAGGCCCAAGGCGAACGCTTTGTCGCTGGAACTTATGAAGGAGTTGCGGGAAGCGGTAGCGAAGGCGGAAGCGGACCCCGATGTGCGGGTGGTTTTGATTACAGGCGGCACGGGGCGTTTCTTCGCGGCCGGGGCCGACATTCCCACCATTTGCGCGTCGCTGGATGACCCGATGGCCGAAGGCCGGTTGCTGGCGGAAGGGCTGAAGACAATCAATGCCATTGACGCATGCACCAAGCCGGTGGTGGCGGTGGTCAACGGGATGGCGCTGGGCGGCGGTTGCGAACTCTGCCTGGCATGTCATATTCGTATCGCTTCCAGAGAGGCTGTCTTTGGCCAGCCGGAAATCAATCTCGGAATCATCCCCGGTTGGGGCGGCACGCATCGCCTGCCACAACTGATAGGCGAGTCCCGCGCGCGGGAGTGGCTGATGACCGCGCGGAATATCAGCGCGGATGAGGCGCTTCAGGCGGGGCTGGTCTGTCAGGTGGTCGCGCCGGAGGAATTGATGGAAGCGGCCAGGAAACTGGCGGCGACACTGGCGGCAAAGCCGCCGGTGGCCATGCGGGAAACTCTGCGTATTCTCCGGCAACGGGCGCTTCGCCCGGAACTCGGCCAGGAATTGGAGCGGGCCGGGTTTGAAGCGGCGGCGCGAAGCAAGGACGCTGCCGAAGGGGTGGCCGCCTTTCTGGAAAAGCGAAAGCCGAAATTCACGGGTGAGTGATGCGGATGCGATGGTTTGCATTATGTCTGTTGGGGACCATGCTCGCATGGTCGTCCGCGCATTCCTTGGAGGCCGGCGCGGCCAAAGTAGAAATCACCGGCCCCGTCGGCGCGCCGCTGAACGGCTATGGGGCGCGTTGGGGCCGGGATTCCGTGGCGGTGCACGACCCCTTGTGGGCGCGCGCGCTTTATCTGGATGACGGCCAAACCAGGCTCTTTCTGGTAAACCTCGATTTGTGCATCGTCAACCGGGAATTGCGGGATCGCGTACTTGCCCTCGCGCCCGGTGATGTACCCAAAGACAATATCATCCTCACCGCCACACACACCCACAGCGCCCAAGGCGCGATGATCAAGGATTTTCCCTTTCGTTTCGTTTCCGGACGGTTTATGCCCGAAGTGCTGGAGTCCACCGCGCGAGGCATCGTCCAAGCCATGCACGAAGCGATGGAAAGCAGACGTCGCGCCGCCATCGGCCACGGAGAGGTAAGACAGCAGGTTCTATCGGCGAACCGGCGCTATCCCGGCGGCCCCATTGACGAACAAATCGGCGTGATTCTGGTAGTGGACGCCGATGGTAGCCCTATCGCGGTGCTTGCGAATTTCGCCGCGCATCCCACCTCCGTTGGCGGCGATGATTTTTATTCGTATTCAGCGGATTATGTCGGTTTTTACTATGATGAATTGGAGCGATTGACCGCGCCGGGCTGCATCGCAATGTTCCTAAATGGAGCCCAAGGCAACCAAACCATTGGGAATCCGGAAGGAAAGTCCGGATGGGACCGGACGGAATCCGTTGGTAAATTGCTGGCGCTGCGTGTAAAGGAGGCGATTAACCGCATCAGTTGCGGCGAAACCACGCTGCGTCTGACATATGCCGAACCGGCGTTGCCTCGCTCGATTGCGTCATTTCTTCCCGACACGACGCCATTACATGCCTTGGAAATTAACGACCTGCTCATAAACTTCTTTCCCGGCGAACCCTGCGTCGAAATCGGCTTGGAAATGCGCCGTCGCGCTTTGGAGCGCGGGTATAAGGCGCACTATTCGGTGGGTTTGAGCAATGACTACCTGATGTACTTCATTCCCAGGAAATTCTATGCCCATGTGAACTATGAATCAGGGGCGAATTTTTTCGGGCCGCGTATTGAAGAGTGGTTTTACCGGGAGTTCACCCGCATGATGTCGTTGGGTGATCCGGAACCGGAACCAACCGCCATCCCCCCGGCGCAGATGCTTGAAGGACCGGGGGGCCTGCACATCATACTGGAAGGCGCGCCCCACGCGCTTGGCGTGCAGCGGGGGCGCGTTTTTGCCGAAGACATCCGGCTGCGCTATGAAACCCGGGTCCGCGCCGCCATCTCCGACGGCGTACTCTTGCCCCGAGGCGGCATGTGGATGCACGTGCCTCGATTTATTGACGTAACGCCTCTCGCGCTGATCATGCTGGCCACGGGATCGCGTCCATTGCTGGAGGGCATCCCGGAGTCCGTCTTCGAGGAAATCGAGGGCATCGCCGAAGGCGCGGAACTCCCTTTCGACGCCGTCTGGCTGTTGCAGAACGCCGCACATTTCCATGCCCTGCCGGACAAAGAACCGCTCTTCAATACGCCTTTGTGCACCATGTTTGCCGCCATAGGGGACCGGGCCGGTGGAGACGATCTGGTCGTCGGACGCAACCTGGATTGGGGGGATATCGAACTGCCGGTAGTTGCCGAGGTGCGGCCGGACACCGGGCGGCGATTTATTCAGGTGGGTTTTACTTGGAACGCCGGGGTATTCACCGCGATGAACGACGCCGGGTTGGTGCTGTGTGCGGAACGGGTTCCATTCCTGGGAGAACCGCCGCTGAAGGGCGCGCCAATAGAGACTGTACTCCGCGAAATCATTCAAACTGAATCTCATCCCGAACGGGCTGCAGAGCGCCTTCGCACTTGTGATTATCTGCGGGGCTGGCACGTTTTGATTGCAGGCCGCATTTCCGAAACGGTCCGATCCATGCGTAACAACCGGGCATTGGAAACAACCCGGGAATTGTCGCGGGCGTTGGTGCTGGAATTTGGCGAAACGATCACGCAGAGGGAAGCGGTGGACGGTTTGCTGCTGGGTTTGCTGCCGGAGGCCCATCCAGATGAAACGGACGCGGCCGCCCGCTACGCGCGCGTGGCCGCATTGCTTGCCGGCGAGCGCATCGTTGGCCGTGCGGACGCTATCCGCGTGCTTGCCGACCGCGAAGATGGCCGAACGGGCATGGCCCGGATTTTCAATGAATTCACCCGCCACAGCGTTGTCTTTGAACCGAAGTCCCTCACCATGTATGTCGCGTTCACGGATGCGCGCGGCGAATTGGGTGAATATGCCGCCTATTCTTTGGCTGGAGGGACGTCGCATGAGTGATGTCCTGCGCTCCTATTCCGGCGTTTCTCTGTCGCGGCGGCGGCGACGCAAGCGCGTTTCCAGATGGCGCTGGATGCTGCTGATTGTTGTTCTGGCCACGCTCTCGGCGCTATGGATGACCCGCGATTCGCATCCGATTGGGGAACTTCTGCCGGCAGACCAGCGCTATCACGTCTATATTGACGATCCCCTGGAAACCCGGCTGGGTCTTGCGCAATCGCGGATATGGGCATTGGCGCCGGAAGGGTCCGTCTGGGCTGCCGCACCGGAACGATTGCTGCGGGGCCCCGGCATCCCCGAATGGGTTCTGAACAATGTATTCAACGGTCCCTGTCACGTGTCCGGCAGGGATTTGAAAAACTTCTCCGATCCATTGCTTCTCACGCGCATGAGTCGCATCGGGTGTCTCGTGGAGAAACTGCATTGGCTGGTTCCCGGGGTGGATGCCGATTATGCCGGCGGATTGCGCCTGCGGCGCATTCCGGGTGCGGGTGTGTATTACGCCGTGCGCGGGCGCACTATTGCAGTCAGCGCCTCGCGGGCGGCGCTGATTCGTGCGCTCACACTGTCCCCGGACGAGCAGACCGGGCTTGAAGAATTAACGCGCGGGATGGCGGATATGACCGCGAATGACCTTGCTTGTCGCGTGGATCTTGAAGAGGACGACCCGCTCGGCGAGACCTTTGAGAGTCTGCGTTTGGGAGTGCGCATAGCCCCTTCAGGTCTGCGGCTGCAATGCCGCACTGCGCTGCGTCCCGTTTTGCGCGAACGTTTGGCTGGATTGCTGAATGACGTTGTGCCCAGGGAACTTAAAAACCCGCCGGACGGCCTGATGGTCGCCGCGATGGACCTTGGAAAGCCTCTGCCGATGGTGTTGGCGGCGCTGGACGATATCCTGGGCGGCGGATGGGGAATGGAAGGGCTGGCGGAGAATATGGAGTCAGGCCAGGATGCTCCGGACCCCATTCGCTTGTTCCTGGCGACCTTGTTGTGGTCCGCGGGAACGGAAGTTCGCATAATCTGGCATGGGATGGATCATCACGAAATGATGCCCGTGCCGGAACTGGCGTTTTTTTCCGATACCGACCCGGAACGCGCGCTCGAACATTTTACACGCATCTCCCCGCCGCCGCCCAATACGCCGCCATGGGAGATGGTCCCCCGATTCGATTCAGAGAGTGGCATTCTATGGTTGCCGATGTTCGGCGGACCGTCTCTGCAGCCGATGGCGGGGCTTCGCGGCAGCGAACTGGTGGTCAGTTCCAGTCGGCCTCTGGGTGAGTTGCTCCTGGCGCAAGCGCCGGAAAACGAGCGCGTTCCCCAGCCGGGCAATCTCTATGTCAAATTGCGTCCCTATCCCTGTGCGCGGGAGATCACTGAAGCCGCCGCCCAGTTTGCGGCCTTCGGGCTTATCCGGGGTCACAACGAAATTTCGTTTCGTCAGGCGGCGGAGACCTGGCTGGAATCCGCCCGCCGCGTGGCGGACATTGCCTTGCTTGCCGCTTACGAGAATGGCGAGATTCGCATGGATATGCGCGTTACAATGGATGGCGAGTAAGCGGAAAACCCCATACGATCATGCAGCGGGTCCGCCGTGGGGGCGGGGTCGGTTGCTCTCGTGCAGTCCGACGGTAATCCACGCGATGCGCACGAGGGTGCGCACAGGCAGCATGGGATCCAAAGGCCACGCGCGGGCGCGAAGCGCTTGGGGTCCATCACGTACTATCCAATCACAAGCCAGCGCGCCGATCATCCCCGCGGCCCCGGAAATCAGAAAACACGCCCGGAACCCCCAAAGCCCCCAATGCTGGATAAGCCATCCGGCGGCGATGGGCGTGCCCCCAAGCGTCAAGGCTGTGCCGACCGTCCACAGATTGGTATAGCCGACCCGCCCGTCTTCCTTGACGTAGTTGAGCATGGCGCGATGTGCAGCCATCCAGAATGCCGCCCCAAAAATGCTGGTCAGCACCACCACCGGCCACATCGCCCAAGGTGTCCACCAGGCACCGGGTGGCAGCGCCAAAAAGGCCAGTGCGCCCAGCGAATGGCCAATCAGCGTCTTGAGCATGGCGCGGCCGCTTCCGCTGTGGTCGGCAAAACGGCCCCAATAGCGGATGGTCAACAGCACACCCACGCTGCCTGCCGCGGTAAGCAACATCACCCGCCTGGGCGTCAGCAGGAGCGCATCGCGCAGGTACAGCACATACGCCGATCCCAACCACGCCGTGCAAGAGAAGCACAGTGCGGCCAACATCACAAAAACCAGGAACGGACGATCCGCAGCAGCGCGACGGTGCGCTTCCAATGCGCCGAAAAGCCGCACTTCCGCCCCAAGTCCGGCGCCGCCCGGCACGCGCGACATCCACACCAGACTCACCAGCCCCGCTATCACTCCCACCGCGTAGATGTACAGGAAACGTTCGACCCCAGGCTCGCCTATCAGCATCAAGCCTTGGGTCAGAATGATGCACACGTTGACCAACTGGGTGGAGGCGGCCTCGGCGCTGAAATATGCGCCGCGCTCCGGTGGCGGCACCACTTCGTGGAGCCAGGGGAACCATCCGCCTGCGCCCAGCGCCCGAAAGATGCAAAATGCCAGTGTTGCGCCCATAAGCAAATACCAGCCCAGGCGTGGTTCCCCCCTGGTCAACACCCACGGCATCAGAAAGACAACGCACATGACCAGATTCCGAAGCAGCCATGTTGTAAACATCAGCCGTTTCGCGCCGAATCGCGCCACCATCGGCGCCGTGAAGACCACCAGCAACGTTGAGAAGGGCATGAAGGAAATCAGAAAGCCCACCCATGAGGCAGGCATGTCTATGCGGCGCGCAAAAAGGATCATCGCCGGACCGACAATACACTGCCAGGACACGACATTGAACGCCGTGAAGAACAGAAAGCGCCGGGGCGCGTTGCTCAGTTCCAAAAAACTGGAGACTACGGGAACCTGCAAAGGATGCACTCCATCCGTTGAAGTAGTTTCGGAATTCACTGGGGATTCCAGGCGGATTGATGCGCATTGGTTAAATCGAATGCATCCTGAACCCCATGCGCCATCGGCCGGAAAGCCATATGATCATACCGCATTTTCCGGTCTCTGTCCAAAACGTCTGAATCGGATGGCGCTGTCCATGCTTGTCACTGTTTGCCCATATTCCGTTCAATTCCAAGAAAAGGGCCGCCGGACCCTGGAAAAGGTCCGGCGGCCAATTCAGCCGCAGCGTCTTGTCAGACGCCGCAAGTGTGTTATTGCTTGCGGCGACGCAACGCCACCGCGCCGGCCAGTGCGGTCGCTGCGCTGAGCAGCGCTATTCCGCCCAGTCCGGCAAGCGGCACGCCTTCGCCAATGGTCAACGTGGCGACAGTGGACACAACCGTGTCCGCGGTCGGTGTGACCGTACTGCCCGTATCGGAAATGGTGACGCGGTAACTGCCTTCGTCGGTCTCTGTGACCGGATCGATTACCAGAGTCGGCCCATTTTCTCCGATTATCGGCTGGAACGCTTTGGCCCCGTCATCCTTCTCCCACTGGAAGGTGATGTCGCCCAGACCACCGCTTATGGCAACAGAAAACTCGGCCCGTCCGCCTCTGGGAACGGTCACATCGCTCGGTTGCGAAGTGATGGTCAGGTGGCCATCGAACTCCACCAGGGCAATCCCGGAATTAGCGCTTCCGATGTCATCCGTCACCGCTACGCGGTAGTCGTAAACCCCGATATTCTCGACCGCCGGGCTGACAAGCAGGGCCGCTGAGTTGCCGGAGACCGGCCCGCTGCCGCCAGGAATCGGCGCAAACGTGCCCTGACCGGCAAGACGTCGCTGCCATTGATACGCGGACGGGTTCAAGCCGCCCGAAATGGTCACGCTCATTTCGAAGTCAGGATCATCCACGTAGGCCTTTTCATCAGGCGGCGTTGAGACTATCAACTGAGGCACAACGGTAAGCACCGCTACGCTTGACTGCAGCATCACGGGCACCACCGACCCCAGATCGTCCGAGGGCGTTGCCGAAACCATGCACATGACCGGCAGGCCGTCCAAGGCAGGCAGTGCAGAGAGAATGCTCAGAGTGGGGCTTTGGGTGCCGAAGACAAGGCCGGAAAAGCCTTCGGGAATCGGCTGAAAACCGGCGCCCACATCGGCATACCACTGATAGTTGACCTCCGGGATGCCGCCGGTCGCGGTCACGGTGAAGGTGACTGGCGCGTATTCGTACACTGCCACGCTCTGCGGATGCTCCGTGATATCCAGCGGGGCATAAACGCTGACCGCGCAGACTCCCGAATCCACGTCCGGATTCACGCCGCCGCTCTGGTCACTGACCGTGACGAAGTACTGTCCCGCATCGTCGAACGCCGCGGGGGTAATTTGCAGAATGTTCTGGTTCGGCGCGGAGAAGCCGGGATCGCCCACCTTCTTCCATGTGTAATCGTACGGGGGCACGCCACCGCCGACAGTGATCGCCAGGCTGATGGTGTCGCCTTCATACACGTCATGGGTGGCGGGCAAATCCGTGACGATGATCAGGAAGTTGGTCACGGTCAATACAGCCGCCGCCGAGGTCTGTGTTTGCGGGCCGGGACCGCTGTCTGTGACCACGCAGCGATAGGAACCTGCATCCGCCTGTTCCAGCGGATTGATGGTCAACGAAGCCGCGTTCGCGCCGGAGATGCGCCCGCCGTCAGCAAGGTTCACGAAACCGCCGCCGAGACCGTCGTCGTACTGCCACTGGTAGTTTTTGTCTCCCCATCCGTGAATCGCGACGACCGTGAACGTAACTGATTCGCCGACATTCCATGTCTGAGATGCGGGATCCTGATCTATGGCCAGGTTTTGGTAGACTGTCACAGTCAATGGGGCTGACGTAACAGCAGGATCAGGGCTGTTGTCTTCCACTTCACAACTGTATACTCCCCCATCGGCTGTCGTCGCACTTGTGATTACCAGTTGGCTGCTGTTTGTACCCACAGGCGTTGTTCCCCGGTACCACTGATAGGTATACGGCGGCTCACCGCCTGACGCAATGACTTCAAGGGTGATGTCATCGCCGACGTAGAGTTCTGCGCCGCCATACGTGCTGGAAAATACAGTGGTCGGCCCGACGCTCAGCAGGTCAGTCACGGTAAGGGTTGCGTTCGCGGAAATGCCGACCGAACCGGACCCCGTACCAACGCTGTCGGTAACCACGCAGCGGTAATTACCGGCAGCGGCCACGGTGAGGGTACTGACCGTCATCTCGGAATCGGTCGCGCCGGATACGTCAGAACCATTTGGCTGTGAACCGTTCGTCAGATTGACATAACCGCCGCCATCGTCAAACTGCCACTGATACGTATAACCGGGGTAGCCTTGGCTCGCGACGACGCTGAGGGTGATTGAACCGCCGGTGTTCCGATGGCCGCCAATCGGGGCCGTCACTGCGACCGGCTTTTTCACCGTGATGAACGCATAATTGGAGATGTCGGTGGTTTCGATACCGCCATTCCAGTCCGACACTTTGCAAACCAGATCGCCGGAATGCTGCACCTCCAGCACATACGGGATGCTGAAGGTATTGGTGCATCCGATAGTAGTTCCCGTTCCCACGCCTTCCGCGTTGATCTCCCATACGAACACGTAACCATCCGGCGGCCACGTCACGTACGGTCCGCTGCCGCCAATCACCGCCACATTAAAATTGGCGCTGTCCCCTTCGTACAGTTCTCCGGCATCCTGCGGATGCACCACGAATTTGACCTTATCCTCAAGAACGAGGTTGCTGATACCGGATGTGACGCTGCCGCCGGGAAGAGCAAGACCGCTCCCGTCGTTCACCTGAACGCGATATTGCCCTTCGTCCAGCGTCACAGGCGTGATCGCGCCGTCATTTTTCAGTGCCCGCAAGATGGTGAAGGTCGCTTCGTTGGAACCGATAACCTCGGTTTCAACGATATACTGGAGTGGCCCGGGATACATCGTTCGCAGATAGAGACCTGGCGCCGGCACGTTTTGCCAGCCTGAACCCGCAACATTGCGCTGCCACTGGTAATTATATGGCGGGCCATAACCGCCGGACGCGACAACGCTCCACGACACATCAGAGCCTGTACGCAGGGTGATATTGGGTGTCGGATTAGTGACTGCAACAGGCGGTCTCACGACAAGTTCCGCCACACCGGAGACCGCTGGAGGATTCCCACTGTCATCGCTAAGGACACAATAGTAATCGCCGCTGGTCGCTTCCTGAACATTGGTCAGGCTAAGTGTGCTATCCAGGCCACTCACCACCACTGAGACACCGGTCAAGCCTGTTCGTGGATGCGAACCCATTGTCGGTAATGCTTCAGGCGGATTCACGCCGTCATCGAAGTACCACGTGAACTGGCGATTGATATTGCCGCCACACGCCGTAATGCTGAAACTCGCCGACAAGCCGCGATAGGTGCGTATCAATAGTGGCGTACCCTGGTCGGGTGTCAGCGTTATGGCATTCGGGTTTTCAAAATAAGGCGCACCGCCCTGCACCGTCGCCTGGGCCGTGCAGGATGCGGAGTTATTGGCGTAATCCGTCACCGTCAGGACCACCGGAATGGGGCCGCCCCCAACCGAAACAGCCAGGTCGGCGCAGTCGAAGGTGCTCTTGTCTATGCTGTAGATATCAATGTCGGCACCGGGCGTTGGCGGAATATCTGAACTGCCGTTGTCCACGTCCATTGCTGTAATGGTGGCAACACCGTTCACAAGTGTCACACTGATCGAACCGTTGCATAACGCCTGGGGCGGCACATCGTCATGTTCGAACGCGCCCATCTCAACGATCACTTCGCGCGGACGCGTGACACCGCGCAAATCCCGCGGATTCACCACACTGTTAGTACCCGTGTTAATGCACGGCGACAGAGACTGCAGAATGAAATTCCCGGCGCCGGCGTCGGTAAACAACGGATCGGCGTTGATATTGCCCGTGCCGGGCCAGCCCCCTTGAATATCGCTGTATGTGGCGGCGGTCACACCGCCTGAAAAACCCGGCGTTGTTTCATCTTTGATTTGCCCATTTGCGTTGGCATACACAATACTGTTTGTCACCTCAGGCAAGTTACAGAAATTGTAGATGCCGGAACTGTTGCGTCCCCATTCCGCTGGTGGATCGGAAGCGCCTGGATTCGTCAGGATGTTTCCGGAAAAGGTGCAGTTGATAAGCGTCGGTGCTGGAGGAGTTATCAACACGCCCCAATTGTTCGGATCGACGTTCAAAAAAAGGCCGCCCCCCCCGCGCACAGGGTTGCTTTCCCAGTCCAGGTTGCGGCGTGCCGTGTTGTCAAAAAATACGCAGTTTATCAGCGTGGTATTCGCCGCATAGTGCGTACCACCGATGTTGCGGCTTTCGTTGGCCATGCCGCCGCCGCTCGCTTGTGCTATGTTGCCGTAAATCATGCAGTTGGCGATGACTGGCGACGAAATCCAGTTATAAATGCCCGCGCCGCGATACGTGTGGTAGAACGTTGCGATACCTACGGCGCGCCCCCCGGTAATACCAAACCCGTCGATCCTGATATTTACATTCGGGCTGGTGGCTTTGCCGATGACCACTACATGGTAAGCAGGCGAACCGGCGCGCGATACCGACCCGTCAATGATTGTTCTGGGGCGGTTGGTGCTGTGATTGTAAACGCTCCGCTGGGTGCGGAGTGTTTCCGTGCCCCGGAAGCCGCCGTAGAGTTGGACATTGTCCTTTAAGACAAGCGACCCGGTGACATTCGCGGCTCCCCATGGCTCAGTTCTTACTTCGTTGTACACACCTTGTGCCACCCAGACTTCGTCGCCGCCCGGCAATGCCGCCGCAGCGTTGATGCCTGCCTGGATGGTGCGAAATGCTGTGGCCCACGACGTTCCATCCTCCGGGCCGGTGGCACTTTTGTTTACGTAGACTATGGCCGATGCATTACAGGCGAACAACACAGCCATCACCAGTACAGCCAACATCCTCTTGTCCATTTTCTCTCCACTCCTTTTTAGTGACCAGAATTTCTGCCTCAATCTCTGAACGCTCCACCATCCAACGCCTTGTCTCAGGCATCGTTGGATGCTTCCCTGGAAGCGACTACTTCACGCAGTTATTCCCTTTAGCAAGCGTGTTCCCGCTACCCCTCCTGCTGTCGAGCCTCCATAACCTCTTTTACGTACATACAGTGCACCGCCCTTGGGTTATATTGGCCCTGCATTCTTCCCATTTTTGACCAGTTCTGCCTCAAGTACGTGTTTCTACGAAAAACACCAAAAGTCTGTCAATACATTACCACATTTGTTCCCAGAAAACAAGAGGGAAAAAAGTCGCTGTATCCGCTGGCCCTCCCTTGGAACTGGTATTGTTGCGTCATTCGTGCAAATATTTATT
>CALEDJ010000015.1 GCA_937951485.1 uncultured bacterium | reverse complement strand
TTCGCCTTCGCCTTCGCCTTCGCCCTCGCCTTCGCCCTCGCCCTCACCCTCGCCTTCACCCTCGCCGTCGCCTTCGCCCTCGCCTTCGCCTTCGCCCTCGCCTTCGCCCTCGCCTTCGCCTTCGCCCTCACCCTCGCCTTCGCCCTCCCCTTCACCCTCGCCTTCGCCCTCCCCTTCACCCTCGCCCTCGCCACTTACAGGATACCAATGGATATAGAACTGTTCGACGGCATTTCGCAGCATGACCTTATGTGCTTCAAGACTGGGATGAATGCCATCGCCAGCAAATGAAAATGGGCCAAGGACAATCGTATCAAATGCACTGTCGGGCATGGGATAATCGGGATTGCCGCCCGGCCAGGGAATATAGGTTGGGTAAGTGCCCGGTCGCGGGGCGCCTGCGGGAGTGTTGAAATGATGCTGCAATAGCCCCCAGTTCTGTACATATTCGCATCCCGGCGTATTCAGGGCGACAGACAATTTTTTCACCGCGACCTCCAGGAAAGCCTCATTGACCTGCCGCTGGCTCATGCCGCCAAAGTCATAGGTCTGCCCCAGTAGCGAGAATACAATTTGCGCGGTGGTGCGGTTGATATAGTCGTAACTCGCGATGACGACATGGTTGACTTGCGGGTGCGCGAGGCAATGATTGACGATGGTCTGCACGTCATTGCGAATCGTGTTCCACCATCCCTCGCGCAGATATTGGGCCCATCCAGAGAAAACATTTGTATCCCTGATGCGCGACAGAACGTCGTTGCCGCCGATTATCAGGTGCACGCTGTCAATGGTGGGATGGGTTGCCAGTTCCTGGGAGATGATGGCCAGGCGTTCAGGAGTGGCCCATTGGGATGCCCTGCTGCCCCCCACGGCCGTCGCATCGCCCACTGTCTCCACATCTGTAATGCCGTATTCCAGCAAAACCTGGTCCAAAGCGCGCGTCAGCCAGATGCCCGCGGCCCAACTGTCTCCGATGATGAGAATCCGCGGTGTCGCATGCGCCGACAGTGCAAGCACAATGCAAAAGAATGAAAGACACAAAGTGACTGGTATGCGCGGCATGTCAGGAATCCTTTTATCGTCGTGGCTGCACCGCTATATACATTGGACAAACGGACTCGTTTCACATCCTGCCCCCTCGCACGTCCAACCGTGCGATGGAGAACCCGCCGCATTGATTGCAGTCTTCGTCTTCGCTATTATCCGCAGACGACGAGAGGGAGCACCAGGCGGTCAACGACTGTTTTTCAGTCAAATTATACCCTGCCGTTGCCACTGGCATGAAATCGTTCCCCTTGCTGAAAGATGACGAGGAAAGGAGTATCTGTCCGGAAATGACTTCTCAGGAACCATTCAGGGCTGGGTCTTGCGAACGGATGAAAGCGTTGGGAGTGCTTCTGTTTCTGGTATTGGCAGGCGCATGGGGGATATATCAGCATCGTCCGCCGAAGGCGTCACCGGCCACCGCGCCGCCCGATTCTTTTTCCGCCGATCGTGCGATGGCGGATATCCGTGCGTTTGCGACAGCACCGCGTTCCGCCGGCACGGCGGCCCATGCCGCGACGCGGGATTTCATCGTTCAGGCGATTGAATCGGCCGGACTGCAGCCGGAACTGCAGGATACGCTGGTGTATTGGCGGCCCGGATATGGCGGAAAAGTGACCAATGTACTTGCGCGCCTGCCCGGCACCGCGAATTCAGGCGCCATTGCGTTGATGGCGCATTATGACAGCGTCTCATTTGGACCGGGCGCGGCCGATGACGGTGCGGGCATGGCCACGCTGTTGGAAACGATGCGCGCCCTGGTGGCGGGGCCGCCGCTTAAGAATGATGTTGTCTTTATTTTTACGGATGGCGAGGAGGGACGCCTGTTGGGCGGTACGGGCTGCCGCGGGGCGCGCGCCTTCGTTGAGCAGCATCCGTGGGCGGGGGACATCGCCGTTATCTTGAATTTCGATTGCCGCGGCACCAGCGGTCCGTCCTACATGTATGAAACGACGCCCGGCAACAGCCGCCTCATTGCCGCGCTTGCCGCTTCCGGATGCAGTCCCATGGCAAGTTCGCTCATGTACGATTTTTATAGCCGAATGCCGGTGGACAGCGATTTTACCATTTTCAAGAAGGCGGGATTTACGGGCCTCAACTTTGCCTTTGTTGACCGGCTGACGCACTATCACACCCATCTTGACAACCCTGACAACCTGAATCCCGACAGCGTGCAACATCACGGGGAGTATGCGCTGCGGCTGACCCGGTATCTTGGCGATATTTCACCGGCCGACATGTCGGGACGGGATGTTATCTATTTCAACGCCATCGGTTATTATTTGATTCATTATCCCATGGGATGGGTCTGGCCGCTGAATGCGCTGGCTGTCGCGCTTTATGCCGCCTTGCTTGTGTTCGCGCTGTCGCGCGGGCAGGCCCGCCCGCGGAACATCCTCAAAGCGGCAGTTGCCTTGTTGCTGACCGCCGCGGCGGCGGCAGGTATTGTGCTGGCGGCGGTGTTCATCGGCTACCAGGCGCGGTGGGTCTATTTGATCTACGCCACCACGCCGTTGACGTGGGCAGCCTTGTTCTTTTGCATCGGCGCCATCACGACCGTATCGTTGCGACTATTGCGCGGGGAGACCGTCATCGCGGAACTGGCCCTCGGCGGATTGCTGTTGTGGGGCATTACCATGATTGCCGTGAGCGCGGTTATGCCCGGCGCAAGTTATCTGCTGGTCTGGCCGATGGTCTTCAGCCTGCTGGGTCTGGCAGTGCTGCTGCTGTCGCGTGCGGGAAATGCCGCCGTTCCAGCGTGGGTGGTTGTGTTGCTTGCGGCGTCTGCGCTTCCCGGCATCCTGATTGTTGCGGGTGTCCTTGTGGGGTTCCATGCATGCCTGACCGTGATTTTTTCGCCCTTGCTCGTGCTGGTGGGCATGGGGTTCCTGTTTACGATGCTGCCGCTGCCGGCGCTGGCGGCGGCACCCTGGCCGAGGCTGTTTCCTGCTGTATTGATGTGCCTGGCGCTCATCCTGGCGGTCGTTGGCGCAACAGCATTTCCCTTCAGTCCGGAACGTCCGATGCTGAACTGCGTGGCGTACGGCCTCGATGCGGAATCCGGCCGGGCATGGTGGATCAGTTCCGACAAGGGAATTGACGCATGGACGCGGCAATTTTTCCCGGAAAACGCCGAACGCGCACCCATTAACGAGTTTTATCCCCATGCCCGGGACCGCTATCTCAAGCAGTCTGCGCCGGTCGCACCCCTTGCGCCTCCCGTTGTTTCGGTCATTGATGACGTTATTCACAACGATACGCGAAGCCTTCGTTTGCGTGTACTTTCCCCAAGGCAGGCGCCGGTGCTCGAACTCTACGCGGCCCCCGGAACCCGTGTGCTTTCCGCCGCCGTGAATGGCAAAACACTCCAGGCCGTGGCCGATGGCGACTGGTTTCTCTGCTTCAATACATTTCCGCCGGACGGCGTTGAATTGCTGCTTGACCTTCCGGTTGCTGCGCCATTCAGTGTAACTGCGGTGGATATCAGTTACGGATTGCCCGAATTTCCAGAACATCCGTTTACCCCGCGCCCCTCGGTTATGATTCCGAAGCCCAATACCGTGGATTTCAACAAAGACCCGCTTAAGACCGACGAACTCTTTGTGCGGCAGCGGTACACGTTCTGATACGGAATTCTCCGAACCACGAAGTGCGCCCCGATTGCGTGCGGAGGATGGCGTGGCCCGGCTTGCCTATGCCATCGCTTCGATGAGGGCGGCAATGGCGCGTTGCAGCATGGCGTCGGTGATGTCGCGGTGGAAAACGAGACGAAACCGGTTGCCGCGCGGGGGATTGACGCGGACGCCAAAGCGCGCGAGGCGCGCCACCACGGCGGCGGCGTCTGGCGACTCGACATAAAGGATGTTGGTGGGGGAAGGAAGGGGGAAACGAGCGCCAATCGCCTCCAGTGCGGTGCGGCATTCGCGGGCGCGGCGATGGTCTTCCTTGAGATCGGGGATGTGATGTTCGAGGGCGTAGAGGCCGGCGGCGGCGAGGATGCCTGCCTGGCGCATACCGCCGCCCAGCATCTTGCGGAAGCGCCGTGCCGTGTGGATGGTTGTTCTGTCACCCACGAGGACGGACCCCGCAGGCGCGCCCAATCCCTTCGAAAGACAAAAACACAACGTGTCACAATGCCGGGCATATGCCTCGGGCGCGACCCCCATCGCGACAGCGGCGTTGAAAATGCGCGCACCATCGCAATGCAGCCGGAGGCCGCGCTCGCGGCACAACGTGCCGATGGCGGCCACCTCGTCAACATTGTAACACGCACCGCCCCCCCGGTTGGTGGTGTTTTCGATGGCGACCAGGGTGGTATGGGAATAGTGGGGATCATCCACCTGGTTGATGCGGGCCGCAACCTGCGCTGCGCTCATCTTTCCAAACGGATCGGGCACGGTGCGGGTCATCAGGCCGGCGACCATGGCGACATTGCCCCCTTCATAATGGTAGGGATGCGATTCTTCACTGAGAATAATCGTTTCTCCGGGCCGTGTCTGCGCGAGGATGGCGGTCAGGTTGGCCATGGTGCCGGTTGGAAGGAATAACGCCGCCTCTTTTCCCATCAGCGCGGCGGCATATTCCTCCAGCCGGTTTACTGTCGGATCTTCACCATAGACATCGTCCCCCACCTCGGCGCGGGCCATCGCTTCGCGCATGGCCGGGGTCGGCTTTGTGACCGTGTCGCTGCGCAAATCAATAACGGCATCTTCGGGGGGCATTCGAGAAACACTCCCTCCCTACTCAACATGTTCGCTACGAGTTGAGATGATAGCATACAGCCATTCAGCATGTGCAGGAAAACCGCAAAGTCCTTACGCGCCGGCGGGCGGGTTTTCGCCGGGAATGGGACGCGTGCGGCCATTGCTGCGACGGGTGGGCCCCGTATAGGCAGTTTTGCCGGCGATAGTCGTCAACACAATCAACGCCGCTACAATCACCAGGACCATGCCGAATATCGCCCACTGGGTGGGTCCCATGCTGCGCAAGGTAAGGGCGATAGCGTCCCACATGCCGGGGGCAGGCATGGGGGATGGAGGGAGGGAAGATGGGGCTGTCTCCGCGATGACAGCCGCGGCGAGATTGTCGGTTGGGCGTTCAGACGGCATTTCCGGCATTGCGCCGGGCATTTCCTGCGGCGAGGGGGTGATGCTGCCTTCCTGTTGTTCAGCGACGCCAGACGAAGGTGTCGGCGGTTTTTCGTTTGCGGTGCTCGACGCTTTGCTCAGGCTCGGCGCATCGGCATTGACAGGGCCTTGCCGCGGCGTCAATCGCCGGTTCCGGGTCTCCCCCGTGTCAGGCATGAAACGGTCGGGGGCGGCGATGTCACTGGAGGATGCGCGCGCGTCGGCAGCGGCGCTCACACCTCTGTTGGCCTGGGCATCCGAGAAGGCTTTTTCGGCCGCGGAAGACCCTTGGGCGGACTGTGCCCGCGAAACCTGCGACGGCTGCATTGGCGCGCCCACGGCCCGTTGCCTGCGTGCGGCAATCAACTGGCTCTGCGCTTCCGGATCGAGGTATCCCCCGCCGCCGAAATAGCCGCTGTTAGGGGGAATACGCCCATCCGCGCCGCTGCCGCTGCCGGCCTGCACCACCCGCACGACGCGCTGCACCGGTTCCGACTGGTTTCCTGCGCGGTCACCGGCGATATACGTCAGGACATACTGCCCTGGCTGATTCACATCCACGACGCCGATGATGCGCACAAGATTGGAGACATCCCCGTCAACGTCGTCTTGCGCCGTGAACCCAGGCTCTATGTATGGCGTTCCCTGATCGATGGTCATGGGGTTGTCGCCCAGCAGCGTGACAACAGGGGGACGCCCGTCCGGGCCGCCGATTTGCGTGATGACCGGCGTGGAATACTGGGCGCTGCCGAATTCACGGTATTCAATCTGGCCGGAAATGACCTTCATCCCGCTGTCATCGGCAGGCGGCAGCACGGTATACGCGAAGGTAAACGGCAATTCAGGAGTGTGAATCCAGGCGAATTGAAGGACCCCGGTTTCGCCTTCTGCCGGCGCAACGGCGGGTGGCTGTCCTGTGATGCCCCGCATGCCTAGAAACTCCCATCCGGGCGGCATGGTTTCATACAGTCCTACGGCCGTCAGGTTCTCCGCGTTATAAGCGCTGATGGTGATAATGATTTCCAAAGGCGCGCCGGCCCGATATACGGCGGGATGCTGCCGAATCAACTGCATGTCTATGGGGTTGAGGTCCTCGTCCTGCGCCATCGCCGTCATGGCCGACAAGCACACAACCAGTGCGATCACGCCGCGCCAACCACTCCGCGGTCCCGTTTTATCCGAATTCATGAAAAAATAGTTCCTTTGCCTGTGCCACCATGTAAAAGGATTATACCGTATTTCACGGGAAAACGCCCTGTTTGGCCATGGCTGGTCCTCTTCCGATTAAGGCTGTCGCCCCTCCAGTACAACGTCTTGAGAAGGGAAATGGGTGACTGTATGACGCGGCGCATCCGGATGGGCATGACAGATGGAATTATGACCGGGAGCGGCGCAGCGCTGTGCAAAGAAGGCGGGCATATATACGGCAGGAATCGCTGATTTTCCGAAAATGGGAAGACCGATTGCCCGGCTCATAGATTGTGGCAATCGGCGTGGACACCAGCCGGAATCCCTTACGGATGGCATGCACTATCATTTCCATCTCCGTTTCATAGCGCCCGCCGGAAACTTCGGCGATGACCGATTCCGCAAATTGCCGCGAAAGCATGCGGAACCCGCATTGGGTATCCGGAAGTCGCCGCCGAAGCAGGACTGCCGTAACCGCAGCGGTCACCCGATTGCCGATGCTGCTGCGCCAGGGAACCGCGCCGCGATGGAATTCCCGCGATCCGATGACCAGGTCGGCCTTTTCCTTCTGAAGCGCTGAGTACAATTTGGGGATTTCCTGGGGGTCATGCTGTCCGTCGGCGTCCATCAGGCAGACCGCGGGCGCGTCGGCATATTCAAGCGCGGCGCGGATGCCGGACAGCAGCGCGTGACCCTTGCCCCGGTTGACGTCGAAATGGATCAGCCGCACCGGCAGCGTGCGCAGGGGGGTAATGCAGTCATCCGTGCTGCCGTCGTTGATGACCAGCACCCGGTCAACAACCCGCAAGGCCCCCTCCGCCACGGCTTTCACACGGTCCCCCGCATTGTAACAGGGGATCACCACGACTACGTCACGCATGATTGTCTCCACGGCGTCAGCGATCGCCGGCGCTTACGGCGGTTCTCTTTGAAGAAAGCATCCTCAAGACAGCAATGACATCAAGGACGGCAAGGACATGGGAGGGAAAAGGTGCGCGCCATCAACTATCCACTCCACCCTCTTATCCCTGTGTCTTAAAGTGTTTTTTCGGCCTTTTCGGTCCTTTCAGTCGTTTTTGTCCCTTTTTTCAAGAAGATTGGCCCAATCCCGTTTTCAGGGAGTATCGTAATGTTTCGTGAGGAAGAAGACAAGACCGGTGATTTCCGGCGGCAGTTTCCGGCAAAACGGTTGATACCGGCGCCAACGGGAGGTATGATAATCAAAGGATCGGGCTGAGGGCGAAACAGCCCGGTCCGGGGTGACAGAGGGAACCATGAGAGCGGAGGTGTTCATCATGAATCACGAAGATATGCTCAATCTGAACGAAACGACGCGGAGGGCTTTCCTCAAGTCCACCGGCGCGATGGCGGCCGGGCTGGCGCTGGCGGCGCAGCCCAAGGCGCGGGGCGCGGTGGAGCAACTTGCCATTAACGGCGGTCCAAAGGCAGTGACGGCCCCTGAATCGGCCACCGCCGCAAAATGGCCGCTGTATGGCCCGGAAGAAGAAGCGGCCATTCTGGAGTTGGTGCGCAACCCCGGTTATGATCCAAATAGAAAACTGGAGGAGGAGTGGCAGGAATACATGGGCATGCCCTACGCCCGCGCCTACTGCAACGGCACCAGCGCGCTGACCTGCATGTTCTTCGCGCTGAACCTGCCGCCGGGCAGCGAAATCATGGTGCCCAGTTACACCTTCTTCGCCACCATCACCCCGATGAGGTTCTTCGGCCTGGTGCCGGTTTTCGTGGACATCCATCCGCGTACCCTGAACTTCGATCTGGAAGACGCCAAAAAGCGGCTCACCCCCAACACCAAAGCCGTTTTGCCGGTGCATTGGATTGGTCTCCCTGCGGATATGGACCTGATCTCCGAATGGGCCGAGGAAAAAGGACTCATTGTGCTCGAGGACGCGGCGCACGCGCACGGGGCAAGGCTCAAAGGCAAATTAATGGGCACGTGGGGACGGATGTCCATCTTCAGTTACCAGATGTCCAAGCCGCTGCCCGCGATTGAAGGCGGCATGGGCATGTACTACGAAAAGGAAGATTTCGAGCGCGCTTCGTCTCTGGGCCATTACGAGATGCCCAATATCCCGGAGGATAGCCCGTATTACAAGTACAAAGGCTCCGGCTTCGGCCTGAAATTCCGCATGCACCCCATGGCCGCGGCACTGGCGCGCTGTCAGATGAAGGACCTGGAAGCGCGCAATGCGGCCGGCGTCCGCCAGACGCGCCGCCTCAATGACGCACTGACGCAACTCCCGGGGTTATATGAGCAAAGCAGCGGGCGCAAAGACGTGGAGCGTCTGCATTATGCCTGGAACATGCTGTTCATTGACGAGGCGGAGGCCGGCATGACGCGGGACAAGGCGGTGGAAGCGCTGAAGGCCGAGGGCGTGCGCGCCGACGCGCTGCACTACACGCTCCAGCACACCCTGCCGCTCTACGCGGAAGAACAATGGTGGCACCACAAGCCGGTGATTCCCGACCTGCCGGGTTCGGTCAAGGCGAACGCCACCTGTATAGCGCTCCCGTACTTCACCTCTGAAGTGCCGGAACTGGTGGACCAATACATCAAGGCCTTCGAGAAAATCTGGGCGCACCGCAAAGAATTGTCGGCGTGACGTGTTTCACGTCAATGCCTGTCCGTGTTTGTCCGTGTGATTGGAAAAAAGATACGGAGTGCGGAAACCAATGCAAAAAATCGCTCTGTCCTGCTGTTTTTTGGCGCTGATCGCCGTCGGTATTGCGGCGCAAGAAACGAACAACCCGCTGGCCTGCCGCTTTGCCGGTTACGGCAAATATCAGGATGCCGCATGGGCGCACCTGCCTTTGATCGGTGTCCGCCATGTGATGCTTAACGTGCCCGCCCCGGACGAGGTGGACGCCGTCATTGCGAAACTGAAGGAACATGGCCTGACCCCGGTGGTCGTCCGCGGGGAGACCAATCTCTCCCAGGAATCCAGCGTAGAGGAGTTGGGCGCGCAGGCGGCAATCTGCGCGAAAATGGGCGTGAAATACATGTTCCTGTCGCCCAAGCGGCACGATGCGCCCAAGGAAATCGTCTATGAACGGCTGCGGCGGGCGGGCGATGCGGCCGCCGCGCATGGCGTCATCATCGCCTTGGAAACGCACCCCGACCTCGGCACCAACGGCGACATCCATCTCGAGACCATGCGCGCCATCAACCACCCCAACGTCCGCGTCAATTTCGACACCGCCAACATCACCTACTACAACCGCGACACCGACGCCCTGACGGAACTCAAGAAAATCATTGATTATGTAGCGACGGTGGAATTGAAGGACCACACCGGCGAATTCGAGACCTGGAATTTTCCCCCCGTCGGACAGGGCGTGGTGGACATGCCCGGCATCCTGCGCCTGTTGGAAGAACACGGCTATGCAGGTCCCATCACCCTCGAATTTGAAGGGGTCAAGGGCGTGGAACTCAGCGAAGCGGAAACCAAGCGCGCCATCGCCGAATCCGTCGCCTACGTGCGTTCTCTCGGCTGTTTCCGCTGAGCGTCCATGACTTCCCTCGGGAACACTCCGATGCGCCCAATCCTTGCTCTGGATGAGATTGAACAAGAAGCAAAACATTCGCCATGCGAGAGATTACGGCATATTCTGAAGTGCTTCGCTGATGGCCTGTATTAATGCTTCCGCTTTTTTCAGGAGTTCGTTCGCTTGGTCGGCATCCACTGTTTGAGTCGGATGGTAGTCGGACGCCTGACGTAAATTGAAGGCATAATGAAACCATTTCGAATGCTCTTTTACTGAATTGGGCGGTCTTTACGAATTCGCTGTCAAAAAGTGACAGGGCGCCGGCATGCTTTCTGGGTGTTTTCCCTGCCTGCTGCAGCAATGCCAAGACCGAATAGAACATTGCATAGTAAGCACGATTGACCACGCCTAGAGTGGATTTCCCCTGTTCACGCAGTAGTTTTGCTTCCTCCAAGGCTGCCCACGCCTGTTCCATGCGGCGGGTAATCAATGATCGGTTGTTCGAGTCATTCACATCACAACACCTTCTTCGCGCACAATCTTCGCAAGCAGCGAGTCATGTTCAGGGCCGTTCTGCCAATCCTGATGCGATACCACAACCGGCGCTATCACGATGTCCGCCTCAAAGCCCGCTTCCCACGCACAGTCCAAAACGATGTCCCAGTTTTGCCGGGTGACCGGCGCGTCAAGAATGACCAGCACATCCATATCGGATTCGGACACGGCATCGCCCCGTGCACGGGAACCGAAAAGCACTATGTCGCGCAAAGGGACTTTGGACAGTAATAACGATTTCATCCGCGCAATGGCATTTCTGTCTCTCTCATCCACTTTCGCCCTCCTCATTGCTGGCGATTGTCCGGAAACAATTCCGAACACCGTTATCTGATTCGCGATGGTATTGTCAGCGCACATCATTGTAACATACCGGAATCCGGAGCACTTGTGTATTGCATAAGCAATCCGGAATCGGGGATGGGCTTCAAGAGGCTCGGGCCGCCTGGTCCGACCGATTGGCCCGATTGACCTTACGGAAGGAGCGCCGCACTGCCATGCCGGAAACGCACAACACGCTGCAGACGCCGGACTACATTGTTCTGGCCGGGTATTTCATCCTGATGCTGGCCATCGGGGCCTATTTCTACCGGCACATGCGGGGGATCAAGGACTATTTCAGCGGGGGCAACAGAATTCCGTGGTGGCTGAGCGGGGTGTCGTTCTACATGAGCAGTTTCAGCGTGGCGGCGTTTATCTTCTATCCGTCATTGTGCTACCGCTACGGATGGGTGGGCGTGACGCTGCTGTGGGTGGCGGTGCCGGCGACGCTGTTCAGCGCGCTTTTCTTCGCGGTGCGCTGGCGGCGCGCGCGCATTGACAGTCCGGTCGAGTATCTCGAAACGCGCTACAGCCCCGCCCTTCGCCAGTTGTTCGCGTGGCAGGGCGTGCCGGTGAAGGTGATTGATGACGGCATCAAAATCTTCGCAATCGGCTCGTTCATTTCCGCCGGATTGGGTTTTCCCATGCGCGAGACCATGCTCGGCGCCGGGCTGATCATGCTGATCTACACGTTCATGGGCGGACTGTGGGCGGTGACCGTGACGGACTTCGTGCAGTTTGTCGTGTTGACGGTGGCGATCCTGATCATATTGCCGTTGTCGGTGGCCCGCGCGGGCGGCCTGGCATACATGGTCGAAAATGCGCCGGCGGGCTTCTTCCGTCTGACGGCGCCGGAATACGGATGGCACTACGTGATTCCGCTCATCCTGTTGTATTGCCTGGCGTGGAGCAGCATCAACTGGCCGCTGATCCAACGCTATTTTTGCGTGCCGAGGGAACGGGACGCGCTGAAGGTGGGCTTTCTCGTGGTTGGCCTTTACATCATCGGCCCCCCCATGATGTTTCTGCCGGCCATGGCGGCGGCCTATTTTCTGCCCGACCTCGCCAATCCGCGCGACATCTACCCCGTGCTTTGCGCCACGCTCCTGCCCGCGGGCATGCTGGGGCTGGTGATCGCCGCCATGTTCGCGGCCACGATGTCCATGCTCAGCAGCGACTACAATGTCTGCGCCGGCGTGCTGACCAATGACGTGTATCGGCGCTTTGTCCGCCCCGACGCTTCCCAGAAAGAACTGGTGCTTGTCGGGCGGATCATGACCATCCTCATCGGGGTCATCGCCCTGGCCACAGCGTTCATGCTCGCCCGCGGCTCCGGCGAAGACCTCTTCCGCACCATGGTCACGCTTTTCGGCGTGGCCACGGGGCCGGTCGCAATTCCGATGCTGCTCGGTCTGATCTCGCGGCGCTTCAGCAATGCGGGCGCCATCGCGGGATTCCTCGCCGGGCTGACGGTGGGCCTCGCATTGTTCGTCGTGTCCCGTCAGCGGGAGGCGTTCACCTTTTTTGGCATGACGTGGAATCCCGCCGCACAGGAACTCATCATCGCCGGGCTGGCCTGGAAAATGGAAATCCTCATCTTCCTCGGCGGGGCATGCACGACCCTCGTGGTGATGGCGCTTGTGTCTGTGTTGCAACCTCCGGACGCCGCCCAACTTGCGCGCATCGACGCCTTCATGAAGCGTTTGCAGGACCCTATCGGCGCGCGCGAAGAAGACCGCGAAACCGAAACCGCCGCCACCGCCATTTCGCCGTTCCGCGTGGTCGGCCTGTCCATCCTCGCCATCGGCGTGTTGATGCTCATCGTGCTGCCGTGGTCCCACGGTGCGCCCACCTTTTCCATGGACCTCTTCTGGGGCGCACTCCTCGCCGCCATCGGCGCGGCCATGTACGCCGCAAGCGTTCTCAGCAAGCGCAACACAAGTTGAATGCCGTAGCAACCATTGTTTATTGATGAAAACCAATGTTTGTGGTAACCTGCTTCATGGGTAGCGGCAAAAAGAGACATGTTGTTGTTGCATGGGTAACCGTTCACGGGGTCCAGAATGCGAAAACAGTTGGAAAACCGCACTTTTCGGATCACAAGTCGTCGCATTTTGCCGCATTTTCGCGCCGTTCTCCCGCTGCAATTGCGAAAACCCCCATGTTTTTTGGGGGCAACCCCGTGAACGGTTACGCGGAACTTTCAGTGAATGAGGGTTCCGGCGTGACCGGTCCCATTGCTTTTCACGCACAACAGGCGGTCGAGAAGTATTTCAAGGCGCTTCTTGCATGACATCGAATCGGGTTCCCGAAGACCCACGATATGGAGCGCTTACTTGTGTTGATTGAATCCGTGGATAGTAAACTTGCAGCACATCCAGCCGAGACAAGCGCACTTTCTCTTTATGGAGTCGAGCATCGTTATCCTGGTGATCGCCCTGAAGTCTCTGTCGAAGAAGCCGAAGATGCCATCAGTTTGATGCGCGCAGCGCGCAATGTTGTTCTTGCTGCATTGCCGTCACATGCGCACTGATAACATTTCCGAAAAGTGATGAGACACGAGGAACACTCCGATGCCAAAAGCCATATTACACCCTTCGTTGCTTCTGTATTGCGCATTCCTCTTCTTCGCGGCGGCATGCAGCGCGGCGGCGGAGCGCGCTGCGATGACGGTGACACTGCCGGAGGGGCCGTATCCCAAGGTTTTTCTGACGCGCGCGGAACAGGAGGCCATACGGGTGCTGGCGAACAGCGATCCGTCGCATCCGGCGCGCTGGGCGCCGCCCATCCGAGATGCCATCATCGCTGAGGCGGATGCGCTGCTGGAGGCGGCGCTGGACATCCCGCGCGCCGAAGGACAATGGACGCACTGGTACACCTGCAAGGAGGACGGCGCCGGGCTGCGCCCGGACTCGCCGACTTTGCATGTCTGCACGGTTTGCGGCAAAACTTACACCGGCAATCCGTATGATCAGGTCTATGTGACGCTGCGGCATACACACTGGCTGCGCGCCATCGAGACGCTGGGCCGGGCCTATGCGCTCGACCCGAACCCGGCCTATGCAGCGCGTGCGCGGGCCATCCTGCTGGCGTATGCGTCCTTCTACGGCGATTTGAAACTGCATAACGTGCACGGCGAGGAACGCCTCGGCGGCGGGCGACTGTTCGCGCAGACCCTCGACGAGGCGGTGGCCCTGTGTCACCTGCTCGTGGGCTACGACCTCGTGTATGACGCGGCGTGTTTTTCCGAAGAGGACCATACTGCGATCGCGGAAAAACTGATTCGCCCAATCTGCGCCACCATCCGCCCGAACAACTGTATGATTTCCAACTGGCAATCCTGGCACAACGCCGCGGTGGGCGCGGCGGGTTTTCTTTTGGGCGACGAGGAACTCGTGGACTGGGCTGTCAACGGTCCTGCGGGGTTCCTGTTTCAGATGCGCAGGTCTGTCATGGACAGTGGGATGTGGTATGAAGGCGCTCCCGCATATCATTGGTATGCCCTGTATGCGCACCTGTACCTGTTGGAAGCCGCCGCGCGCGCCGGCATGGACCTCTACGCGCTGCCCGTGGTGAAGAAGATGTTCGACGCCCCCGCCCGCCTCATTTTTCCCGACGGCACTTTCCCCGCGATCCATGACAGCGACCGAACGTCCATTTTTCAGAACCGCGATTTCTATGAAGTCGCCTACCGGCGTTACCGTGACCGGAGTTATGTGCGATTTCTGACGGAACGCAATTCACCCATTGCATTGTTCTGGGGGGTGGATGGCATCCCCCCGTCTTTCACACTTGAACCTATGACTTCATCCAACGAGATTTCTGAAGGATTGGCGATTCTGCGTGATGGCTCAAACGAGACGGCATTGTTTTTCGATTACGGCCCGGCTATTGGCGGCCACACGCACCCCGCCAAACTGGGCGTGATCCTGTATGCGCATGGCGACGAACGACTGGTGGACCCGGGCCGCCTGTCCTACGGCAACCCCATGCACAATGAATGGTACCGCCAGACCATCGCGCACAATGCCGTGGTCGTGAACGCAACGAGTCAGACCACCGCTGCGGGAAAACTCGTCGCGTTCGGATACAACGACGCCTTTTCCCTCGTGCGCGCCACCTGCGACGGCGCCTACAAGGACAAAGGCGTATTCATGGACCGCACAACAGCGTTGTTCGATGACAAGATCATAGATGTGCTCCAATGCCGCGCGAATCAGGATGTCACTTTTGATTTGCCGTTGCATTTCCGGGGCGAACTGCCGGAATTTCCCGAAGCGGAGGAGATGGCATCCCTTGCCGACACCGAGGGGTATCGCGTACTCAAGCGGGTGCGCCGTCTGACCGCGCCGCCACGCTCCTTTGATGTGGCCTGTGGTAATGAACGGCGGATGCGCGTGCATATGAGCGACACGGACGCGGTCTATGTCGCGGACGGTTATGGCAATCCCCTGACGGAAATCATCCCAGTGGTGTTGCGACGCAGCGAGGGCCGGAGCGCCGTTTTCATCACCGCGATTGACCTGCGCCCCGGTGACGCCTCCGATGGTCCCATGGTCACCATGGAAGACGGTGTCGTGGTATCGTGGCATGGCGCGGTTATGCAGGCTGGCGACAACACGTGCTTCACCTCGGGGAACACCCGGTATTTCGTCGGTCCCGACGGATTGAAGCATTGACGAATGCGGAATGCGGAATCTTCCCGCGTTCCCAAAATTTCATTCGGGAACAAAAAAACAGCAAAACAGAAACATAGCCGTATGATTTTTTGAGTGCATCTTTGTTAATCGGCTATGATCTCTTTTCTCCAGGCCCGCGCGCAATATGTTCCATTCAAAGAAATTTTTGCACAGGAAAGGAAGCAATATGTTCGAGCAGTTGGAGATGGCGCCGCCGGACCCGATTCTGGGTCTGACCGAAGCGTTCAAGAACGATCCCCGCCCCCATAAAATCAATCTTGGCGTCGGCGTGTACAAGGATGCGGCGGGCCGCACGCCGGTGCTGGAATCTGTCAAAGCGGCGGAAAAGCGCCTGCTCCAGGAAGAATCCACCAAGAGTTATCTGCCGATCTCCGGCGCGCCGGAATTCGGCGCGAAGGTGCGCGAGTTGCTTTTTGGCGCCGATCACGAAATCGTAAAGAACAACCGTGCGGCGACGGCGCACACACCCGGCGGTACGGGCGCGCTGCGGGTGGCGGGGGATTTTATTAAACGGATGTTCCCCGCCAAGGCGCTGTGGATGAGCACGCCGACGTGGGAGAATCACGCGAATGTTTTCCGCGCGGCGGGTGTGGAGACAAAGGCCTGTCCCTATTACGACGCGCAACGGAAATGCCTGGATTTCGACGCGATGCTGAACGGTCTTGAATCTGCGCCGGAGGGCGACGCGGTGTTGTTGCATGCCTGCTGTCACAATCCCAGCGGCGTGGACCCAAACCCGGCGCAGTGGGAGGCCATCGCGGCGCTGGTGCAGCGGCGCGCCCTGATGCCGGTGGTGGATTTCGCGTACCAGGGCTTCGGCGACGGCCTGGAAGAAGATGCGCGTGGATTGCGCACGCTGTGTGCTACGGGCGCCGAAATGCTGATTTGCAGTTCATTTTCCAAAAATTTCGGCCTGTACAATGAGCGTTGCGGCGCATTGACTGTCGTCGGTGCGACCCGGGACGCCGCAGACAGGGCCTTCAGTCACATCAAGGCGTGCATCCGCGCAAACTACAGCAACCCGCCGTCCCATGGCGGCGCCATTGTCAGCACGGTGCTCGGCGACCCCGACCTCCGCGCGCAGTGGGAAGGCGAAGTCGCCGCCATGCGTGACCGCATCAACGGCATGCGCAGGCTTTTCGTCGCCACGTTGCAGGCCAGGGGCGTACGAACTGACTTCTCCTTTATCACCCGGCAAAAGGGGATGTTTTCCTTCTCAGGATTGAACAGGGACCAGGTTGCCGCCCTGCGCGACGAATACGCCATCTATATCGTGGGATCGGGTCGCATCAATGTAGCGGGCATGACCGAGGAAAACATGGATACCCTGTGTGCGGCGATAGCGGCGGTTCTGGGGAAGACAGCATAAGTCTTATATGTTCATATCAGGGCATTTTTTGTACTGCTGATTAGTGAACAGTCCCATATGATCCGGTTTCGTTGACGAGATTTTCGGAAGAATTCCGTGCATGCCCGAAATTTACTACATTGACGGCTACAATGTGCTGCACAAGTCGTCTTTATTGCGCCCGCTTGCGCAGGAAGATTTTGAGGCCGCGCGGGATGCGCTGATTGACAAAGTGGCGTTGTTCTGCGTGGGCAGCGGAAAGCGCGCGGTAATCGTTTTTGACGGACGCGGCCGCCACCAACCACAACATGCACCGCCGCCGCCCGGCGTCGCCGGATTGCAGATCGTCTATTCCCCGGCCAACCTCTCCGCCGATGCGGTTATCGAACGCATGGTGTACAAGGCCGGGAATCGTCTTGATATCGTGGTGGTCAGCAACGACCGCGGCCTGCGCGAGGTCTGCCGGGGCATGGGCGCGCTGGTGATGGAGGCCGACAACTTTCTCGCCACTGTGCGCGAGACCAAACAGGACATTACCGGCGCGATGCAGAAAAGCAGGAAGGACCCCGCCCCTGATCGTCTGGAAGACCGGCTGGATCCGGACACCATTGCGCGATTGAAGGCGATGAAAGAAGGGCGCTGAATGGAACATGCGACCTGCGGGTCCTGCGCGTCCTATTGGTCCTGTTCTCTCTGGTCTTTTCCGGTGTTTCCCTACACTCCTGCGAGTTCTTCGATCAGCGCGGCGGCTTGCCGTCGCGCATCCAGGATTAGTTCCGGATCCCCAGTGAAGTTCTTGTGATCGGCCACGACCGCCGGGGGGATGGCCAGCGCCTTGTCGGCGTGGTTGCACAACGCTTCCGGCGCACGGGCGCGTTTCTGCTCCAGCAGTGATTTCAGCAGGTGGAGCATCTCATAGTCCTCGATGCCGTCGCGCACCATGGCGAGCCGGATCGAAGACAGGGGCTGTCCGTCCGGACCGGGATAAATGAGATAACCGCAGCCGTTGTGACCAGGCTGACTGTTATAGGGTATCCAGGGCCGATCCGGCCAGCGCCCCTCCCCGGTGATGTTGTATTCCCAGAACGTCGTGCCCCAATACAGGAACCCTTCCGCGCCATATTTCCAGCACTGCCAGAACATGATGCGGTGGTCGGTGGCGGGAAACTCGATCATGATGCCGGGCCGTCCCCAGACCGTGTAGAACCAGAGGCGGTCGCCCTGGGCCATGCGTGTGGCGAGCATTTCCGGATCGAAATGGTCAATAGTGGGGCACCAGACATCCACTGCGCCGACGAGCGCCTGTTCCGGCGCACTGGTCTGCAGGCGCGGCCAATCGGGCAAAAAACTCTTCACCCAGTTGTTCACTTCGACCACTTGGGGGATCAGATGCCGCGCCATCACGGCCACCTCGTCGTGGGTGTAGAAAAGCGCGAGATCGCCCCAGCCTTTTTCCCGGATCAACGCGCGGGTGGCGAGCGCCTTCTCGCGGTATTCATCGCGGCCCTCCGGGCCGAAAAGGTCGGGAGTGTGAATGAAGAAATTGTTTTGTCCCCGACTGATAACGTACTCGAAATCTTCGAGCATATCGCCGCCGCCGAGCGGCAGTGCCATCAGCGGTCCGACCCGATGATCCAGATGCATGTCGTAGTACCGCTTGCGAACCTCGAACGGCGTGCGGCCTTCATATCCATAGAACGCCTTGATGTGCGCTTCTTTCATCCAGAACGACGTTTTCAGCGTGGTTTTGTCGGGCAGGGCGAAATCCCAGACCTTCACCGCCAACGGGATTTCCAGCGCATTCGCGCCGTCGGCCTCTACCGTCACAACGCCGCGATATGCCCCGGGCGGCGTATCCGCAGTGGTTTTCACGGTGATGTAGAAGGGCTGCGCGTCCTGTCCGGCGGGAATGTATTCCGGCATGGACGGCAGAAGCGGGTCGGGATAAAGGCCCACCTTTTCGACGTGCCAGTTGTATTCCGGCGGGCCGATCTCCACATACCCCACCTGATGCACCTGAATCGCGTCCGCTGGCAGTACCCCAGCGCCGTTTTCCTGCCGCAAGGCATTCGGCCGCACACGCAACCCGCGCAGCGATGTCCATAGCGGCACGATGATCAGTTGGGCGCTTTCGTATTCATTGCGGGCGAGTTCGACGCGGAGCGGCCGCGCTTCGCGCGGCGCAAGCAGGCAGGGCTCGTCCATGAACACCTTGCGCATGGAGGTTTCCGGGACGGCTGCGAACGCATCCGCCGGTCCAGGCGTCGCATGTACGGCGCGGAGTTTCGCCAGGGTGCGGCACAGGCCGGCCTGCGCCGCGCGCACAGTTATCAGCGTGCGGCGGTCCGGGTGCGCGGCGGCCTCGGCGGCGCGCAGCGCCGTGTCGGCAGTGTCCCACGCGGAGGCCAGCGCCCGACGCGCGCGGTCATGCAACGCCTCATTCGCAATGGCGTCCGCCAACTGCGTACCCTCCTCGAACCAGGTTTGCGCCTCCGCGCGTTCCACGGCAAAGGCTTTCACTTCCGTGATGGTGTCCGTCGCGGCGAGAATTGCGCCGGTTCCTGCGTCAATCAGGCACAGGTCGAGGCGATATGGACCGCTTTCCAGGACTTCCAGTTCAAATGACTGTGTTCTCGTTTCATAGGGGGTGCATTCGTCGGCCGCCCGGTGCGTGATCACGCTGCCGTCGGGGCGCTGCACGCTCGTCACCGCTTCCAGACGGCGGCGGCGATGGCTGTCGTTGTGGAAGGAAAACTGAAGCGGGTTTCTTCCCATGCGCAACGGGCCGAACGCCTCCAGCGATACCGGCGCAACAGGCGTTTCGGGCGGCTGCGGCGCGGGCGCGATCTCGAACCGCGCGCCCATCATGTTGCCCGACAACTGCGGGTCGCGGTTCATCATCGGCCAGGGCAACCGCGCCGGATCATATTTGCCGCCTGCGTTCAGGCAATAGACAAAACGGTCCTTGCTCGTGAGGATGATGTCCACCGTGCCGTCGCCGTCCACATCTCCGAGTGCGGGCGTTGTCAGCGGGGCGGCGGGCGTAGGAAAATCCCATTGTATCGCGCCGGTGTCGCCGTCGAGGCAGAGCATCCGGTTCGACCGTGAGGAAACCAGTACATCGAGGCGGCCGTCGCCGTTCACATCGCCAATGGCAGGCCCCTGCACCACGCCGCCGCCGGTATCGGTCATCCAGACGGCCTCGCCATCGCGCAGGCGATAGACATGGCCGGAGGAATCGCCAGTGACGACATCGAGACGGCCCGAACCGTCGAAGTCCGCCAATGCGAAACTGCACGTCTGGTCTATGCGCCCTTTGCCCTTGAAACGCCAGCGCTCCTCGCCGGTTTCCGCGTCGCGCGCGACCACCTGAAAATCTTCGGTGGCGGAGACCGTTTCCAGGCGCCCGTCGCCGTTCAGATCGCCGATGGACACGCCGGACCGCCGTTGCCGTGCGGGCAATCCTTCCTCGTGCGCCCAGAGGGTGTTGCCTTCGGCGTCGAAGCATGCCTCGACGCCGCCGCCAAACACGGCATATACCCGCATGGCGGGCGCGTCGCCGATGCGCGCCACCGCAGGGATGCCGCGCATGTCGCCCACGTGCTGCTTGCGCCACAACACGCGCCCCGTGTCGTTGAGGCAATAGAGCGTGCCGCTTTCCGAACCGAAGACAATCTCCAGGCGGCCATCGTTGTTAAGGTCCGCCAACACAGGGCCGGTGTAATCCATCTCATCGCCCATCGTCACGCGCCAGACCAGACGGCCCTGATAATCCACGCATCCCGCCGTGCCGCCCCGCGTCAGCCAGAACACCTCCTGCCTGCCGTCGCCGTCGTAATCCGCCACGGACGGCGTGGCCTGAAACCCGTCCCTGTTGCCGTCGTCCAGTTGGAACGACCACAGCAGTTCGCCCTGCCCGTTCAGGCACAAGAGCCGCTGGTCCCGCGACGCCGCCACGATGATCTCGACCGCACCGTCGCCGTCCAAATCAGCAAGAATCGGCGATGCGTAGATTTTACCTGTCGTTTCATACGACCATTTCAGGCGCGCCTGCGCCTCGGTCCGCGCGGCTAGCAACGCCGCAAGCGTGAATGAAACAAGCATCACCCTGCGCCAGAACTTCCGTTTCATCTCACCTTTCTCCTTGCCTGCAAAGAAAGCGCGTATTTTCACCATTTTTGCCGTCGTACCCGTCATTGCGAGCGAAGCGAAGCGGAGCGCGGCAATATGGATGTCCAATTCACCTTGGATTGTTTCGCTCAGCGGCGCGCTGCACCGCACCGCTCGCAAAGACGGAACTGTTTTTGTTGTGGCCGGTCTCCTGAGCGAGCCACCTGGCCGACCCAGTGTCCCCAAAATCTACGCATAGCACCGAATCTCATAGACCCGCGCTTCGGGATCGCCGTTGGTTGCGGTGATCTGCAGTCGCAGTTTCTTCGTCTCGACAGCCGGAAAATGGTGCCGTCGCAGCCGTTGATAATTGCCGGCGATTTCAACAATGGTTTTCCAATCGCCGTGGTTGTCATCCCAATACTGGAGCGCGTAGTCGCGTACCGTTTCGGGTTGCGGACCGGTGGTGATGCGCGTGCGCACCCACTGGTTTTCCGAAAGCGTCAACTCCCGGCTGAATCCGGAATCAAAACAAATCTGTACGTGTGAAATGGTCTGCGGCGCATCCCATTCCAACGCAATCCATGCCCCCTCCGGCGTCATGGGGCCGCCCCAGCGATGCTCCCACTCCCCCGGCATATCGCGCACAAAACCGTCGAGCACATGCGCCGCCCGGCTCCCTTTCACTTCGCCCGAAGCGCTTGCGCGCGCGCGGCGCGCCAGGTCGTTCGGGTCCTCATTCTTTGCGCCCTTGATGGTCTGGTCGTCGCGCAGGAGGGCTTGCCGCAGGGCGGCGACGGCCCCGCTGTCCGCGACCAATGCCTCCGGGGTTTTTTCCTCCCGCGCGCAGAGCGCCGCCGCAGTGCCGATGGCCTGCCCTTCGACGGCACAGGTACCCATCACCCGCAACGACGTGAACGCGACGTGCGATGCGCTGATGTTGCGCCCGGCCATGAACAGGTTTTTCACGTTCGCGGAGAACAGCGCGCGCAACGGGATGTTATAGGGTTCTTCAATATGGATCTGTCGGCACGGGGGCTTCTCCGTCGCGTCGAAACCGCCGGGCGGGTGATCGTCAAAAGACCAGCCGCCGATGGCCACGGCGTCCTCGAATTCGCCGTTCAGTCCCATCAAATCCTGCTGCGTGAGGAGGTACGGGCCAATCAGGCGGCGGCTTGAGCGCCGCCCCGGAATCATGCCGACCCAATCCATCCCCCAGGTGGCGCTTTCCGGAAACGCGCCGGAGTTCTTGATGTAATCCCATACGCCCATTACAATGGACAGCAATTCAAAGCGGATGCGCGCATCGTCCCGGATCGCGTCAATCATCCCGCCCCACTCGATCCACCAGTAGCCGTATTCCCACGAACGGATGCCGCGGTGCCGCAACTGCTCTTTGGTAATTTTGCGCGCCCATGGCGGCGGCGTAAAGGGTACCGGATGACCGTAGTCCTTCGAGGTGAAAAGAATGCTGCTGCCCAGCGTTTCCGGTCCTTCCGTCTCCGGCGCGAGGGGTTCATCGAATGCCGCCCGCGATTCGTGGCCGGTGCGGAACAGCGCCCCCGCTTCCAGTCCGAGCCGGCTGTCGCCGGTGCAGTCCGCGTACTGCGCGGCGCGGATGCGGTAAATGTGTTCAGTGCGGTCGCAGCGCGCCAGCACTTCCCGGATGCAACCGTCCCCGACCTTCGCGGCATAGACCGTGGCATCGAGCAGCAGCGTGATATTGGGTTCCGAAACCACCTTGTCGTAGAGCATCAGGTCCCAGAGTTCCCACGCGCCGTGCGGATTGCGGACCGCATTCTCCAGGCGCAACTCCTCCAGGATGCCGCCTTCCCGCCAGCCGGGCCGCCCGTTATGGCAGTCTGCGCCGACAATGTGCATGCGGACCTCGCTGCTTGCGTTGCCGCCGAGACGGGAACGGTCCTGCGCCAGCACCACCCTCGCCCCATGGCGCGCCGCCGCCAGCGCCGCGCACACCCCCGCCATGCCTCCGCCCGCGACCATGACATCGCACGCAAGGTCCGCCACCGTCATGTTCGGTTCCGCGGCCAGCCGCGCGGCATGGTCCGCCGGGGGCGCGATCTGCTGAAAATCGGGACGCGGCGCGCCGGAAGATTCCCCCCCGCGCGCGCCGTCCACCCGCACCAGCAACGTGTAGCCGGCCAACGCACCCGCGTTGGCGGCGTCCCGGAAGAAATTTCGGCGATTGACCCTTTTTTCGGGCATGGTTTTCCTCCTCCTGTGGGGGAGTATCACCAGAGCGGACGCAGATGTCAATTTGAGGGGGAAGGAACGTGCTGGGTCGGACGAGTCGGACCAGTCGGACCAGTCGGACCAGTCGGACCAGTCGGACGAGTCGGACAGGTCGGACCAGTCGGATCAGTCGGACAGGTCGGACGAGTGGGACAGGGCGGACGGGGCGGACGGGGCGGACAGGGCGGACAAACGGGGAGGGGAATGGCAGGGATCAACGGCGGTTTTCTATGTCCATGGAGCGCGTGCCGGTACAGGCAGGATAAGCGCTGCAACCCCAGAATGATTCCCCTTTGTGTGGTCCTTTGCTTGCGGTGCGTTGCCGCATGGGCTTGCCACAGACGGGGCATTCGGGCGCACTGTGATTTTCTTCGCGGGCTTGCTGCCGGGAATGATAGAGATTCTCTGAAAACCCGCCCGCGGACAGGAACGCTTCACCTTGACTCTTCAGTTGCCGGCTCAACAGATAAACGGCTTGGTGAATCGCGCATATCATCGCATTGGCCACGATTTCAGGGTCTGCTTCGGACACAAAATCGGACAAACCGGAAAGACCAGTCAATCGGGTGGTTCCATCAGAAATAGGTGGCAAGTCATCGGCTTGATCTTTGGCCAAACGGTCGCGCATCAAACGGGCCTCACGCGATTCTTTCGGCCAGATACGCAGCCCTCTCTGCACGAGGAAACTTTCATAATCCCGCAGCAATTCATCCGCCAGGCTGGCGCGGGCCACGTTGGTCAGTTTCATTTCCGTCTTGCGGGAAGTGGCTGACGCGCCGCTTCCTTCGCTGATATTGCGCACACCGCTTCGTGCGGCTTGAACCATTTGCTCCGTCATGCGGCGATCTTGCTGGAAGAATCGGCGGCAGAACACCACGGTCGCGTCATAGATCGCTTCCGCCACTTTATAACTCTTTAGAGACCGATATCCTCCGTGCGGCAGTAATGGCCCCTTTGGATCATTCATGGGCTATGCTCCCCATCCGCGGCAGGTGTCGTGATTCTCATAATGCCAATATACGTGGTTCTCGCCATCTATGGCAACAGACCACAACAATTCCAAAGGCTCAAAATGCCCCTTTCCGACCACTCTCCCCCGTCCGACTCGTCCGACCCGTCCGACCCGTCCGACCCGTCCGACCCGTCCGACCCGTCCGACCCGTCCGACTCGTCCGACCCGTCCGACCCGTCCGACCCGTCCGACCCGTCCGACCCGTCCGACCCGTCCGACCTGTCCGACTTGTCCGACTTGTCCGACATTTTCACCGCTTCGGCAGCGTTTCCCGGTATGCTTCCGTCAAGAGGCGCATTTCGGCGAGGGTGGCCGCGGAATCGGGATTTCCCGCGAGATTGCGGATTTCGAGCGGGTCCTGTTCCAGGTCGTAGAGTTCTTCCGGGGTTCCTTCGACGTTGATCCACCGGAAATACTTCCAGCGGGGGCTGCGCACGCCCTCGCTCATCGGAATCTTGTGGTGGGGGCTGTCGAAGCGGTGCTCGAAGAACCAGTGTTCCCGCCAGGGGGGCGTTTCACCGCGCAGCCAGGGCAAAAGGCTCCGCCCCTGCATTGCGGACGGCGCTTCGATCCCCGCGAGGTCGAGGAGGGTCGGCGCGATGTCAATGTTCAGCGCCATGGCCTCGACGCGCCGCCCCCGTTGCGCTTCAGGCAGCCGGGGATCATAGAGAATGAACGGCACACGGATGGAGGACTCGTAGGCGTACCATTTGTCGGACAGGCCGCGCTCGCCGAGAAGGAAACCGTTGTCGGAAGTGAAAAGAATGACGGTGTTGTGGTCCATGCCGCGCCGGCGCAGGACTTCCCGGAGGCGGCCGATGGCATGGTCCACGCCGGTGATCATCCGGTAATAATCCCGCACCGACTCCTGATAGCGTTCCGGCGTGTTGAAATTGTTCTCCCAGCGCTTGCGGCCCTCGGAATCCTTGAGAAACGGCGGCAGCGCCTCGTAATACTCCGGTTTCACCAGTTCAGGCGCGGGGATTTCGACATCGCAGTAGAGATGTTCCAAGGCGGGGTCCGGCGGGAAGGGGCGCGGGTCGTAGTCCTCGGCGTGGGGCGCACGCGTGCTCAGCGACAGACAGAACGGCGCGTTATCGGGACAAGATTCCAGGAATGCAACGGCCTGGTCGGCAAGCAGGCCGGTCATGTGCTGCGTCTCGCCGTTGATCTCCTGGATATAGCGTCCATTTCCGGGAAGTCCGAAAAAGAAATCAAAGGCATCTGCCGGCGGCGTTGTCCCCACGCCGTACTTGCCAACAAAGCCGGTGTAATACCCGTGCCGCCGCAGCATCACGGGATAACTGATTTCGAGGAGGTCCGGGGGAAGGGGCGTCTGAAAATCGTGGACGCCGTTGCTCCAGGCGTACATGCCCGTGAGGATGCTGGCGCGGCTTGTGCAGCAGATCGGCGTGGTCACAAAGGCGTTTGCGAACAGCGCCCCTTGCGCCGCGAGCGCATCCATCTGCGGCGTCTGGATGATCGGGTTGCCCATGCAGCCCATCGCCTGGAAATGCTGGTCATCCGTAAGGACAATCAGCAGGTTCGGTCTTTGCCCAGGATTTTCTTCCCCGCCGGCGCGGCTCAGCGCCGTCCCGGCCATCATCCCGGCCATCATCCCGGCCATGCCCTGCATCCAATTTCTCCGTGATATCCGCCGGTGTCGCATTCCATGTCCCTCCACGGGTTTCTTCAACGGCGCCCCGGCGATTATAATCCATCAACTGAAAAGACATGCCGCAGTATCGCGTAGAATAAACTTTGCGGGCTGATCATGACACGCTATATCGCGAGAAGACTGCTTGAATTCCTCCCGGTGCTGTTCATCATCATGACGCTGACGTTTTTCATGGTGCGGTTGGCGCCGGGCGGCCCGTTCGATGCGGACAAGCGGGTTTCGCCGGAGGCGCAACAGCGCCTCGAGGCGCATTACCGGCTCGACGCGCCGCTGCTGGTGCAATACTGGGAATACATGCGCGGGGTATTTCACGGTGACCTGGGACCGTCCTTCCGCAAATCGAGCCGCAGTGTCAATGAATGGATTCTGCTGCGCCTGCCCGTTTCGCTGGAACTGGGCGCGTATGCGCTGGTGGTGGCGCTGGCGCTGGGCATGGGGGCGGGACTGCTGGCGGCGATGCGCCCGAACAGTGCAATAGATCACGGGACCATGGCGCTGGGCATGGCCGGCATCTGCATTCCCAACTTCGTGCTGGGGCCGCTGCTGGTGCTGGTGTTTTCGCTGTGGCTGGGCTGGCTGCCGGTGGCGGGCTGGCGCAGCGCCGCCGACAAGGTGCTGCCGTCGCTGACGCTCGGTGCGATGTACGCGGCCTACATTGCGCGGCTGACCCGCGCGGGCATGCTGGAAACGCTGTCGCGGGATTTCATCCGCACGGCGCGCGCCAAGGGCATGAGCGAGGCGCGGGTGGTCATCCGCCACGCGCTCCCCGGCGGCATTCAGCCGACCATCGCTTTTCTCGGCCCGGCCACGGCAGGGCTGCTCACGGGGTCTTTCGTGGTGGAAACGATTTTCCAGGTGCCGGGATTGGGTCGAGAGTTTGTGGAATCGGCCTTCAACCGCGATTATACGATGATCAGCGGGACGGTGCTGGTCTATGCGGTGCTGGTCATGGCGTTGAACCTTGCGGCGGACATCGCATGCGCCTGGCTGGACCCCAGGATTCGTCACACATGAGCACCACCGACATCCCCTTGCAGGAACTGGAACGGGGCCAATCGCTCTGGCAGGACGCATGGCGGCGGCTGGTCAAAAACCGCGCCGCGGTGGCCGGGCTGATTCTGCTGGGCGTGGTTGTCGCGCTGGCCATCGCCGGGCCGTGGTTCAGCCCCTATACCTATGATGAGCAGGACACCGCCCTGGGGGCCGCGCCGCCCTCCCGTCAACACTGGCTCGGCACCGATCCGCTGGGCCGTGATCTGCTCACCCGCCTCCTGCATGGCGGCCGCATTTCGCTCTTGGTCGGCGTGATCGCCACGGCCGTGTCGTTGATCATCGGCGTCACCTACGGCGCGGTGGCGGGATTCGCGGGCGGTCGAGCGGACGCGCTGATGATGCGCATTGTGGACATCCTCTACGCGCTGCCCTTCACCATCTTCGTCATCATTCTCATGGTCTTCTTCGGGCGCAATTTCGTGTTCCTGTTTCTCGCCATTGGCGCGGTGCACTGGCTGACCATGGCGCGCATCGTGCGCGGGCAGGTGTTGTCGTTGCGGGAACAGGAGTTTATCCAGGCCGCCGTGGTGCTGGGGCTGAAGCGGCTGCGCATCCTGTTCGTGCATCTCGCGCCGAACACGCTCGGTCCGGTCATCGTCTATGCCACGCTCACCATTCCCCAGGTCATGCTGCTGGAGGCGTTCCTCAGTTTCCTGGGGCTGGGTGTGCAGCCGCCGATGAGTTCCTGGGGGCTGTTGATCAAGGAAGGGGTGGAGACGATGGAGGAATATCCCTGGCTGCTGATTTTTCCGGGGATTGCGCTGTCGCTCACATTGTTTTCGCTGAACTTTCTGGGCGACGGTCTCCGCGATGCGCTCGATCCCCGCGCCGCCAAAGACTGATCGCGCCGAAGGCAAGCAATGGGTTTCGCTTCGCTGCACTCACCCTGCAACTACACTTCCGGTGTGCCGTCGCGGGTCCACACGGTCAGGTTGGTCAGGTCGCCCTTGCGGACAAAGACGAGGCTGCCAAGCAGATAGCCCACCACGAACATGATGATGTTGCCGAAGATGCCGGCGTAGTAGGTGTCCATCGGCTTGACGAACCACGACGCAAATCCCTGCGGGAGACCCAGCATCAGCACGCGCGCTTCCGTAATCCAACCCATTTCCAGGGATGCAATCCACAGGGAGAAAAGGATCGTGCACACAATGCCGACACCGACGGCCCGCGCGTCGCCGCGTTTGGTCAAAAAGCCCAGTGAATACAGACCGAGCAGGCCGCCGGCGGTGACCGCGCCGATCTTGGCGCCGGTGTCCTGCATGGTCTTGCTGTCCGCTATCATCAGGAGCATGGCGCCGCCGATCATGACCAGGGACGCGCCCAGAGCGATCAATTTCGCGGCGACAACATAGTGCGTGTCCGATTTGCCCTTCATCACATGGCGGCGGTAGATGTCCACGATGCCGATGGCGGACACGGCGTTGATGCTGGAAGAAAGCGAAGACATCGCGGCGGCGAGCACGCCCGCAATCACCAGTCCCGACATGCCCGGCGGCAGATAGTGCACCACGAAGTACGGCAATATCTGGTCGGCCTTCATCGTCCCGTCAAGCATCGCTTGAGCCTCCGGCGTCGGATACGCCTGGAAGAACACGTAGAGGCTGGTGCCCAGGAACATGAAGAATCCCCACGTGGGCACACTGCACACGCAGCAAATCCAGATGGCCTTGCGCGCTTCGGTCGGCGATGCGGAGGCGCAGAACCGCTGAATCACGTTCTGATTGCTGCTGTATTCCGTCATCCAGCCCGTCAACCCCACCAGCAGCATCATGATCACCGTCTTTTCGGACAACGCGAACCCCCATGGGGCGCGCTCCAATTCCCCCGTGGCCCTGTTCAAGTCGCCGAGCATGAATTTGCCGTCGCGCATGGCCACGGAGAAGATTTCGCCGAAGCCGCCCTCCAATTTGAAGACGATAACCAACAGGCATACCAGGCCGCCCCCCCAGAGCAGGAAGGACTGGATGAAATCGGTCCAGAGCACCGCCTTGATGCCGCCCGTAATGGTGTAGAAGGCCGTGACCACGCCGCCAATCAGGATGCAGAGCATGGGGTCCAGGCGGCTCATCTCATACACCAGCAAGGATACCAGATAAAGCACGAGGCTGAGGCGGATGAGTTGCCCCAACACGAACATGGACGCCGCATACAGTCGGATGCCCGGACCGAAACGACTCTCAAGATATTCAAACGCGGAGATAATCCGCGCCTTACGATAAAACGGCAAAAAAATATAGGAACATAACAATACGCCTAACGGCAGCATCAGACAGGGCACAAAGCGAATGTACGCCGTCTTGTAGGCGTCGGCAGGATAGGCCATGAACGTGACGGAACTGATGGACGTTGCGAACATGGACAGGCCCACCAGCCATCCCGAAAACGACCGGCTGCCGAGGAAATAGCCTTCCGTGGTTCTGCCGCTGCGCGCGCAAAGCGGCCCTATCGCCGCCATGGCGACCATGTACAACACCAGAATCATCCAGTCAACGGGCTGAAAACCGGCCATGGCGCAACCACTCCATTTGATTGTCTCGGAATAAAACAGAACGTCTAAGCCTAACAGCATTCCCCAGGGGGGTCAAGACCGGGAAAGCCCTCGCCCAGGGAACTGAATCGCTGAAACGGGGATAGATATCGCGCGCTCAAACGAGCGCATGATATACTTGAGCCTGTCATTGCCGCCGACCGGCGTCGGGCCTTTCCCGGAGACCAGCGCGCCGGGAGTGCCATAATAAGGGACGCGCCGGATCGGGACCGATTACCAAGGGACCGGCCTCATTGTTGGGCTGTTGCGTGAAGAAAAAATGAAACAGAAGCCCTCGCTGCTGCTGCGCATCAAGAACAATTTCCGGATGTATTCCATCCGGGGATTGCTGGTGTTGGTGCCCCTCGGCGTAACGATCTACGTCCTGATCATCTGCTACAACTTCACCGCCGCGCATCTGGTGCCGTTTATCAAGAAATACTGGCTTCCCATGCCGGAATACGCAGTGATTGCGCTGTCAGTTTTCCTGTTCTTTTCCATGCTCTATATCATCGGCGTGGTGGCGACGGCCGTTGTGGGCCGACGTCTCATCGCCGTAATGGACGCGCTGCTGCACCGCATTCCGTTGGTGAAGACCGTATATGGCGCGTCAAAACGACTGGTGCAGACGGTGTCGGCGCAGGATGCGGGCAGCAACTACCAGGCAGCGGTTTATGTGGATTTTCCCCGGCCCGGCGTCAAATCCATCGCCTTTGTCACGGGGATGGTACATATTGACGGCGAAGGGGAATGTTACAAGGTTTTTGTGCCGACAACGCCCAATCCCACCAGCGGTTATCTGCAGGTGCTGAATCCCAGATTCGTGTATCATGCGGACCTTTCTGTGGAAGATGCCGTGAAGATGCTGATGTCGGCGGGCATTATTGCCCCTCCTGAGTTGGTCATGACCCCGGCCAGGGAAGCAGACGCCACAGCCACCGCGCGACCACGGGAAATCAATACTCCGGAGAAAAGTCACTATGGCAAACGCGTGACGGAGACTCCATGAAGAACCAACGAGCGAAAAAGAAAAAAGGAAAGCAACCTGGTCTGTGGATGCAGATAAAGCAAACCATCCGCAGCAGGCTGATTTCCGGGTTTGTGGTGATCGTTCCAGTGGGCATCACCGCGCTCGTCGTCAATTTTCTTTATAATTTCACGGTCGGCAGAATAAGCCGCTATGCCGGCATATGGCTTGGACGGCTTCCCGACTACGCCATTCCCCTGGTTTCCATCGTCCTCTTTTTCGCGCTGCTGTACGTCGTCGGCGTGGTGGCCACGGCCGTTGTGGGCCGCCGCCTCATCGGTCTGGCGGAAGCCATCATCCAGCGGATTCCCCTGGTGGCGACGGTATATGGGTCCACCAAGCAGATCGTGGAGACGGTGTCCTTCCAGAGAGGCGACAACAACATGAAGGCCGCGGTATTTGTGGAGTTCCCCTATCCGGGCATGCGGGCCGTGGGGTTTCTCACAGGAACCATTCGCGACCCTGAGGGACGGCTGTTTTACAAAATATTCATGCCCACCGCGCCCAACATCTCCGTGGGCTTGTATTTGCTGTGCAAACCGGAAGACGTGCTCCAGTGCCAGATGAGCGTGGAGGAAGCGGTGCGGATGGTGGTGTCGGTGGGGATTATCTCCCCGGACCGCTTCACGGTCACCCGGATGTCCGACCTGCCGTCGCCGGAAGCGCCAAAAAAGATTGCGCAGACGACAAAGGCATAGTTTCTTTGCGTCATATGCCATCGGCGCGGTGTCAGTTCTTTTTCCTTCCCCCCGTGCCGCCCGAAATATTCTTGGCGCTGAGAAAAGCCTTTGATTGTGTTGCTTTGTCCCCCTCACCCCACCCCTCTCCCAGCGGGAGAGGGGTGGGGTGAGGGGGACAAAACGGAATACCTTGGAACAAGGGCAATGATGTGTCAGGAATTCCCACGAGGACCTTTGCGCATAGGAAAAGCCCATGAAATCAACTTGATTCAAAAGGATTCTCCAGGCGTGTCAGGTATAGCCTTTGAATTACGTAACAACTTATTCCGGACGACACTGTCCCGCGCTGTGATTTCCCAGCAGACCCGTTTTCCCGGTTCCCCGAACGCCTGGAATAGCAGCATGCCGTTGCCGTCGGATTCAAACGTCACTTCCACGCCGTTCACTTCCAGGCGCGCCGCCGTTGCGCTCAGCCCGGCTGGCGGGCGCACCGAAAAGGAAAACATGCCGGACACTACCGGCGCGTAATACCCGCGATGCCTGCCGGGAAGATATGCTGCGCCGATGATCGGCAGCCGCAGTGCGAATGAATCGAAGGGCATCAGCGGGTCAATGACAATGCGCCCGCCACAGGGATGGATTCCCGCCAGTTTGATCGCATCGAACAGCGGGCATGCATGCCGGTTCATGTTCATCACGGGAAACAGCGTCATCGGCGTGACGCCCACATCGAAGGTTTCACCCGGGCGCGGGTGGTACGAAGCGTTGTAAGTGTCCGGCCCGGACCAGATGCCGTACCAGATATCCGGATAGGCCTCGGCATGCGCCGCCAAAGTTGTTCGCAGGTAAAAACGCCAAGCCGCTTCCGGCTGCACTGTCGCCCACGCCCATGCCGTCCAGGCGTCCACCGCCGCCCACGTACCGCCGTTGGTGTCGGACCCCGGTTCCAGCATCGGCCCTTTGAACGGCGGCCACAGGCATCGTGCGCCAGCCGCCTCCGGCGCCACGCACAAGCGTCGTATCGCCTCAAACAGCGTATGCGCTTCCTTGGATCGCCATACCCCGCCCAGTACGCCGAAGGCTTGCGCGTCCAGGAAGAGATTGTCGCGACCAAGCATCGCGTCTCCGTGTCCCCGGTAGCCGCGTGCGACCCATTGTCCGGTCCACAGACTGCGCAGCGCGCGCGACTGCCCCTCCGCAAATGCGCGCAATGCCGCCGCGAAGTCGGCATCTTTCGCCTCGATGGCATCGGCCAAGGCCGGCAGGGCCAGCGTGGCCAGTCCCGCATTCAACGCCGATTCGCCCCGGAGAATCATCCACGGGGAGAAACGGGAAAGACCGATGAGCAGGTCGTTCCAATCGCCTGTGCCGCACCGGATGAGGCCGTGCGGCCCCAATCCTATGTGCTGAGCAAGATGCCTGAACGCAGCATGAACATGTTCCAGCACGGTGCCCTTCCGTCCTGAATTGGGCGGGTAATAAGGAAGCATTTCGTCAAAAAACGCCAAATCCCGCGTCGCGCCGAGATATTCAGCCAGCGCCCAGAAAAAGAAAAGATCAAGGTCGCTGCTGCGGCTGTGGACCAACGCCCCGGTGGTTTTCCCATGCCCGATGAAGGCATAGGGAAATGCCCCTGTTCCCGCGCGTTGCGCCCGCATCAGCATCCGCAGGATGTCCTTGGCGAGGTCGGGGCGCAGATAGACGAGCGGCAACGCAAAGAGGCAGAAGTCGCGCGGCGCCCCCGATGCGCCCTGAAGGTATCCATAGGCGCTGCCCTGATCCACGAAGTGCGTTTGGAAAAAATCGGAATACAACGACCCCGCTTGCAGATAATGGGCGTGCCAGCGCAACTCGCGTGTCAGCCATGCATCTTCCGGCGTGTGCAGTTCCAGCGTAGGTTGTGGCGGCGTCTCTCTTGGTTGACGGTATCGCTCGACCAGGTCAGGGACGCATTCCCCATCCGCGCAGCCGTACAGATAGCGGAACCGTATTTCTTCTCCCGGAGCGAGTCGGAATATCCGGCGAAACGCGAGAATCGCGCCGCGCCGATGCGCGCGTTGCGGGGATAGCAACGCGCCGTCCATCGTACCGTCCATGGCGGACGCCGCCGCATGATCATTATCGCGGAAAAAACGGGCGGGGTCTGCAATAAATCCTCGATAACCGCCCGGAAGCGGGTCGAGAGCGGCCAGAAAAATCTGTTTGGGATGCTGGTCGTACAAGGTCGGGCACGCGGGGTGCTGTGTTCCGCGCCAGGATGCATGGCGGTGAACTATCCGGATGGCGGCCAAGGCCGCGTCCCACTCGGCGTGGACCCGGAAACGCCGATTGAGCCGGTCGCGCCGCCATTCCCAAAAGCGGTGCAGGCCGTGGGTCATCACCGGCGCCGGCGTCAACTGGTGCAGCCGCGCCCCCCAATACTCCACCAACACAATCTCCCGCGTTGCCGCGGCATAGTTTCGCACTGCCGTCGTGGAAAGCAACACGGGGTCATCGCCCGCAGGCGCCTCGATGCGCTCCACCACCTCCAGGTCTGCATGCCGTGACGCCTTCTCGAAATAACCCATGCCGAAGACGCGCCGGAGTCCCGCGCCTTGCGGCAGCCGTGACCAATGAGTGCACCACGTATCCGCGCGGGTCTGGACAAACTTGAAGCCGCCGGCGTTTGCCCCGCGACGCGGGGCGTGCCAGTTGACCACTTTGCCGCCGCGCGTCCAATCATAGAGTTGCACATGGCCGCCGCTGTGCGCCGTTGCCACAATACGATCATTGCCCAGCATGTGCCAGTGGTCTGCCTCGGGGTCATTCCACTCATAGAGATAGGCAGGATTGCCATCCCCGTCGGTAATCCACCGGCCAAAGTTGCCATCCCCATACTCGCCGCCGTGGACCGGCGCAACGCCGTTGCCGAAAAACCGTTCAAACGCCTCTTCGACCTGCATTCTTTCCCCCGTTGCAGCGTCAAGCCGCCGGATCGGCTGCGCTCCCGCTGTGCAACGCCTGATTCAGTCCTCTCCCATGCGATGGCACGCATCTTATCCGCTTCCCCCAGCCCGGTGCAACATGCTTTAACTATGCCTGCCAATTGCGAAGTGGAATCAGTTCAAGTCAGTAAACTTCCGAGCCCCGTCGGTCTTCATATTCAGATGATTTGCAGGTACCCTGCAGGATACTTACCATGTCCCCATGAGTTCTTGGGAAAGAAAGGAAACAATTCTGCCCGGAGTCTTCCCGGGCATCCTTCTGTTCGTGTTTCTCGTCATGGTGCTGCGTACAGCGTGGCTTTGTGATGATGCATATATCACTTACCGGACAATAGACAATTTCCTGAACGGCCATGGCCTTCGGTGGAACATTGCAGAACGCGTGCAGACCTATACGCATCCGCTCTGGATGCTGGCGTTGATCCCCCTGCATGCGTTGACGAGAGAGGTGTTTTACAGCACGCTCCTGTTTTCCACCGCAGTCAGCATGCTGACTGCGGCGCTGTTGGCCTGCCGCATCGCCAGGAGTTATCAGGGCGCCGTCCTGGGTTTATTGCTGTGCATCTTCTCCACGGCTTTTGTGGAATTTTCAACTTCCGGCCTGGAAAATCCGCTCAGCCATCTGCTTGCCGCCCTGTTTCTCATGGTCTATTTTCGGGAACCGACCACGCCTGGGCGATTCGCGCTGCTGGTGTGCATTGCGTGCCTGAGCGCCGTCAACCGCCATAATCTCATTCTCCTGTATTTGCCGATGCTCTTGGCGGAATTCATGGCGATGAGATCATGGCGCGTGGCCGCTTGGGGCGCATTGGGACTGCTTCCACTGATCGCCTGGGAAACGTTCTCTGTTGTTTACTACGGCTTCCTCATTCCCAACACGGCCTATGCCAAACTCGGCGCGGGCGTTCCGGCAATGTCTTTGATGGCGCAGGGACTTCGATATCTCGCCCATTCGCTCCACCACGATCTCTTGACGCCGGCAATTTGCGCCGCCGCCCTTTTCTACGCCTTCTCAGCGCGTGACAGCAAGTCCCTCGGCATCGCCTTCAGCATCCTGCTCTACCTGGCTTACGTGGTGCGCATCGGCGGCGACTTCATGTCGGGGCGATTTCTCACCACTCCGTTCCTTCTGGCCGTGACATTGCTCATCCGCGCGCCCCGTCTGACCGATCGACGTTGCTGGCTCTCCGCCATGATCGGCGCATGCGCCACGGGCATGATCGCGACCCATCCGCCTCTCCTGAGCGGACCCCGTTTCGGGTGTGATGCCACGCCCGAAATGTTTCTTGAAGGCATTCAGATTCGCAACGAACGCCTGTTTTCCTATCCGGCGCTCGGTCTGTTCAGTGCATGCGACGACCAGGAAAACATCTCGGTGGCGGTATTTCGCGGACGCGAGAATGCCGGGAGACTCATCCGCGAATCGGATGCGTCTGTTGTGCAAAGCACCATCGCGGCGGGCGTCGGCCCTTATCATGCCGGGCCGAAAGTCCATTTTGTGGACATCATGGGCATATGCGATCCTCTTCTGGCGCGCTGGCCCATCCCGGATCGCAACCACTGGGTCATAGGGCATTTTCGCCGCAATCTGCCGCTGGGATACCTTGAATCAGTCCTTTCAGAGGACATTCAATTGGAGGACGAACAACTCGCGGCATACTACGCGCACCTGCGCACCATCACCCGTGACCCCATCTGGAGCCGCCGCCGATCCCGCACCATCCTCAACATGCACCTCGGCAAATACGACCCGCTTATTGCGCATCTCTGGGAAACCGAATGACACAATCAATGCCTGGTGTCATCATAGTTCTGGAACGCCAATTTCCCGCAGGTAGGAATAAGTAGAATCATAATAGTCCGGGACTCTGGTGGGATCGCTGGAAGACCCTTCCGGAACAAATATCACCATTCCCTGGCGCGCGCGGGTCAGCAGCACGCGATAAGCATTTTTAAGATATTTTTTCCGCGCTTCTTTTTTGATTCTCTGCCATTTCGTGCCACGAAAAGAAAAATACTGCCATCCGCTCTTATCGTGCCGAAAGTCACCATCCCACGAAACACACACCCAATCCAGTTCAAGACCCTGCACGTGGAACTCCGTGGCCACATCTTCCAGATAGTATGACGAACGAACATCATTTTTCCCATCCAGGAACCATTTCACAGGATTCACAGGACTACGCACATCAATCGCATATGGTTTCAGGCGTTCCGCCTGGGATGAAACCACAATCCCATACCGTTCGTTGCCACTGGCGTGATCACGCAGCCACTGTTTTGCATGATCGAGGTTGCGGGTTAGAACAAGGGGATATCGTGGCTTCAATTCCTGCAGCAATCCGCGTGCACCGCATACTTCACAGTCCAGGACTTTTTTAACGAAACCTGAAACGTGCTCCGACCGAAATGAACGCATGGAAACGCCAAGATGCAAGTCTTCCTGGTAATGCACATGCGGCAATTCCTTAATCTCCTCAAGGATGCGCCCGGCGCCATACTCGCTGTCAGTCAGGTGCGGTGATATGTGCAGGTGCCAGTGCCCGAAAGATCGGCGAACAGCCTCAATCCATTCCCCAATGCCTGCTTCACCGGTATTGATTTCCTGGCCGCCGCCAACCAGGCACACTACAACGGCCCAATCCCCGTGACGATCCATACATGATATCAGGTATTCCGGCTCAGAAATATTGAAGCCGCCCAATCTCTTTTTTCGTCGCATAAATGAGGCGGTCTGTTCCTTGTCCCACGCACGCTGTGCCTCATCGAATAGTGCTACGTGATCCACCGGTGGACGGTGCGCATCCCGGATGCACTCATCACGGAAATGATGAACATTTTGAATGAACGCCTTCACTTGCGTTGCAGCATCCCCCTTACGGATTCTGCGCCCCTGCTCGCGTTCCCGCTGGACACTGTCGCGGGCCAATGCCTCACGAAGTATTGCCACCAGAGGCCCATTGCCGGAAAGAAAGACACTGTGCAAATCGTTTTCGGAGTCGTTGTACTTCGTGGCAATGTTCAATCCCACCAGGGTTTTACCCGCTCCCGGCACACCGGTCACAAAGCACACAGCCTTCTTCTTCAGACTGCGCGACTCTTCGATGATCCCGGCCAGACGATCCGATGTTTCGTGCAGATTCTTGGCGCCCGCATCACTGCGGGAGATGTCTGCCACGTTGTGGCCGGCATAAAGGGCGCGCGCTGCCTCGACAATAGTAGGAGTGGGAGCATAGCGGGCCGAAACCCATACATCGGGATCAATGGACGCTTTCGGAACCTTCTCTAATATGTGATCAATAACTGCGCGGAGTCCATGCGCATTGGTGCAAATCGGCTTATATAATCCCCGCACTGTGGGGTGCGGATGGACCACTGGATTACGGTCTCGCGCCTGTGACGCAACAAGGATGGGCACTACCGATAAGTCGTGACTTCCTTCATGGAAATACTTGAGATCGGCAGCATAATCGTAGGCTTGATCCAAATCGCTTGCGAGGTATTCATGGGCGCCGATCTTAAACTCGATTACCAGAACTACCCCGTCTATCAACACAACCGCATCCACCCGGCGCCCCATTCTGGGAATGGTATATTCCAAGTACAACATACCCGAATACCCCGAGAGCGCTGCCCGCAGGATAGGCAACTGTTCCGCCCACGCATCTTGCTGGGTGGGGAGGATGGCGTACCGATCGTCCTTGATCAGATGGAGAAGTATTTGATCATCCGAAACGCTATGCAGTTCAGCGATACTTCCCGCATACCAGGACCGTTTGATCGGAAATGCAGATACCGGATCAGTCATGAATCGGAGCGGATTGGCTGCCTTGTTGCCGTTGTGTTCTTTGTCGCCAAGAGAACGTGTCATCGGGGCATCGTGTAAAGTTCTGCATAAATCTTATGAACTGTGCCGATTCTACTACGCACCCCGCTCAATTGCCACTATCGGTGATTGCTGATAGACAGGTCCATGTGGATTGTGGGATAATGTGTTGCGCACATAGTCGTGCAGTGCGATGAAGGGCCGCAACGGCCGGCATGCGCGCCTGTAGCTCATCCGGATAGAGCAACGGCCTTCTAAGCCGTAGGTAGTGCGTTCGAGTCGCACCAGGCGCGCCAGTTTCTTCTTCCTGTTGCGCAGGCGCCGTTCCTCTGGCACTTTCCTCCTCCGCGAGACCGTCGAAAGCATGAAATCCGTGGCGAATTATTGTATAAAGAGCGTTGAAGCATGATGTTTCACGAGTGTTTCGCGGATGTATGTCATTGGCCGGGCAAGGAGTATGCCGGATGCGACAGTTTATGGTGGCGATAGTTCTCTTTTCCGTGTTCTGCGGGAGCCTTGCGGCCCGGGCGCAAGGAACGCCGGATGCCGGAGACAAACGACCGAATGTCATCTGGATCGTGCTGGACGCGCTTCGCGCGGACAGCCTCTCGTGCCACGGGTATGCGCGGCGCACCTCGCCGAACATGGACGCCCTGGCGGCGAGGGGTGTGCGCGCGGCGCATCATTTCACGCAGGGATTGTGGACGACCGTCTCCGTGCCGTCGTACATGACCGGCAGATACTTCCCCGTAATGGTGCATGAATCGGTGGAAGGCACCGAGGTGGCGCGGAAATGTCCACCGGACGAGTTGCTCGCTCCGGAGATATTCCGTGCGAACGGCTATCACACGGCCATGATCACATCGCATCCGTGGTTCACGCCGCGCAGCCGATTGTGGCAGGCGTTTGACGAAGCGATTTTCGAGCGCCCTGATGAACGCGATCGCGCATATTACGCCAGTTTCGCCACGCTGAACCGGCGCATATTTCAATGGCTGACGAATACCCCCCGGCAACCTTTTTTCCTTTATATTCATACCCTTGACACCCATTTTCCGCATATTCTGGACGCGCCCTATGACCTGTGGATTGACCCGGACTTCACTTCGGAACAAATCCAGAATGGCACGCCTGTGTCGAAGTACGAATGTCGCTTTTCGCCGGAAGAGCGGCGGCACCTGGAGGGGCTGTATGACGGAAGCATTCTCTACAGCGACCATCAGTTAGGCTTGTTGTTCTGGAAACTGGAGACGCTGGGCCTGTTCGATGACGCCGTCATCGTTATCGGGTCGGACCACGGAGACCTTCTGGGCGAAGACGGCATCCGATGGGGACATGTCCCCGCCAGTTATGACCTGCTGATGCGTGTGCCTTTCATCCTCGCCGGGCCGGGCGTTCCCCCGGGCAGGGTAGTCAACGATATCACAGAGAATGTGGATATTGTGCCCACACTGGTGGACCTGCTGCATCTTGAAACGAACGCGGCCTTTGACGGGAGGAGCATCTTACCGCTGTTGCGCCAGGAAGGGAAATCTGAAGGTCGGCCGTATGCCTTATCAAAGTATGTCGCGGGCGGTTACGACGGCAAGCCCGGCCTGATTCTCCGGAGCAGGGATTTCAAATACGAATGGGATATGCATAATGAACGCGAATACTTGTGGCCTGTGCCGGATGTATTTCCGACACGCCCTAACGTTATTCAAGAATATCCGGACGCAGCCGCAACGTTGAAAAGATATGTCGAACGGGAGATTCTGCCGAAATGGGAGGCCTATCGCGCGCTCCCGGAACGCGTCGTGGTTTTGTTTATTCATGACACCATTGCCACCAATGCGTTTCCCCAGGAAGCGCTGGCAATCCATCGAAACGCCGATTTCAACAACTACCTGCGTGATGATAAGTGGGCATACGACACCGATTGGCGGCGTTTATGGACCCGCGCCTGGCTGGAGACCCCCCCGCCGCTGACTTTCCGCTATGAGGTGCCTCCGGCTCGCTATCGCGTCCAAATCAGAATGTTTTGTATGAGCGATTATCTCGATCATCCTGCTTCCGCGTTTGCAGTGCGTCTGCGCGGCGACGAGGACTTTTCGCTTGTCAAAAAAGATGATTGTGCCGTGGGCCATCACACATATCTTTTTGTGGATGCCGGCATTTATGAAACCGACGACGGTATTTTTGAAATCACGCTGAAACCCGGCACCGATAACCACTGGGCCGTCATGAACGGATTCCGGCTTATCCGATTCGAGCAAGGAGAAGAAATCCCCGAAGCGCCCTCCGACGAAGATATCAATGCCCGTTTCGAGCAATTGCGCGCCCTGGGATATGTCGAATGATGCCGTTGCGAATCCTTCCGATGATACCATCTGCCAGACCACGCCGTTATGCTCTGTTTCTGCTGTTGACAGTGTGTGTGGCGAACGCCGCCATTGCCGGACCGAATGTGCTGTTGCTCTGGGACGACGACGAGGGAACACCGGTCCCAGACATGCTGAATGCCAATACCAAAGCGCTGGTCCGTGCGATGACGAACGCCGGCATTTCGGTGACCTACAGCGCCAACACACAGGGCCGCTGGACGGGTTTCAACCCCATGCCCGACAGTTTCGACGCTGTGGTGCATCTGAATGGCGGCGGACCGAATTCCTATATCCTGCCTGTTTCCGCGGTGACGCGGTTGGTGCAATATGTGCGCGATGAGGGCGGCGCATATGTAGGGTCTGAAAACAATGCGGCGCAAATGGCGATTCCGCCGCAATTCGGGGGTCTGTCTTCGGCGATGTGGGACCTGACCGTCATTGACAGGATGCGCGGTTGGGGCGTTACCGATATAACCGTCACAAAAATTCCAGACCAGGCCGACCACCCTGTGCTGCGCAATTTGCCGGATGCATTCGTATTTCGCAGCGGACGCAAGGAAGGCTTGATACTGTCCTTCGACCCTTGGCCGGCTGTTCCGCTGATGACCGACGGCTGGGGCAACCACGCGGTGGCGGTGCGGGAATTCGGTGCGGGCCGGGTTGTCTCCTTTCATCACACCGGCAACACGGCGGGCGCGTCCACATTGTCCAACGTTCATGTGCAGCGCCTGTATATCAACGCCGTGCTGTGGGGGGACCGGAAACCGCCCCTGGTGGTTTCGATTCAGCGGTCCGATCCCAGCCCCGCCCCCGCCGGCACGGTGCGTTTCATCGCGCGTTTCAGCGAAGGGGTGACCGGCGTGGACGCGGGGGATTTTGCCGTCAAGACGGTGGGCGAAGTCTCTTTTTCCTCGCCGGTGGCGGTGCGGCGCATCACGAACAGGGAGTACGAAATTGGCGTTCACAACGTCACAGGCGCCGGGACCCTTGCCGTAAAACTGGAAGACAACGATTCCATTCGCGACCGCAGTTATAATCAGAACATGCTCGGCGGCCCCGGCTCCGGCAATGGCAATTTCACCAGTGAAATCTATGTCATTGATGCCGTACCGCCGGTGTTGGTCTCGTTTGATGTTGACCATGCGGCGGCGCCGCTGGGATCGCGCCCGCGCATGACGCTGGTCTTCAGCAAGGACATGAATGAAACGAAGTTTCCGACAGTCGCCGTCACCGCCAGGGCGGGCCATGTCATCACCGCAAGCCCGACCGACGGAGGGGGCGACGGTCTCTGGGTGAACGACCGCGCCTATGAGGTCTCGATCGACCGCCCTGTTGAAGCCGCGGACGAAGGCATCGCCACTGTAACAGTGTCCGACGCGGTGGACCTTGTCGGCAATGTAATGGCCCCCGACGACTCGCATACCGTGGCGATCATCCGGGGCGATCTGCACATTGTCCGTCAGCCGCCTCCCGTGATTTATGCGGAAGCCGGTTCTTCGCATACCTTCATGGTTGAGGTCGCGGGCGCTGCCGGTCCGCCCCAGTACGAATGGTTCAAGGAAGATCCGGCGAAAATTGCAATCCCAGTCGGTCCCAACGCGCCCGTCTTTACCATCGAAGAACTGGATTACACCGATACCGGTATTTACTTCTGTGTTATCAGCGACGCATTCTCTGTGATCCAGACAGACCACACCCTGCTCTCTGTGGTCGAGGCAATCCCGGCAGGTGGGCTGTGTGCCTTGTTATGTCTTGCCGTTATCGTCGCAATAACCGGCGCGGTGCGCCTTCTGAAACGGTATTCACGAATCCCAAATGACGGTACGACGTGATTCGCGGTATCTCCAAAGTGTTTGTACGGAATTATGGCTGTTTGACATTCGTTTCTTTTGTTGTATCATGAGCATCTGGAAATGCCGCTATCAGGCCTTTGCGTCGGAATCACGATCCGGTTATAAAATGTTGACGAAAGTTGTTTCCAGACGACCATGATGAACATCCTGAAACCGAAAGGAAGTGACGATGCACCGACGGTTCATTTCAGTTGTCGCTCCGGCGATGCTCGCAATCATGTTGACGGCGTGCGCGACGGCGCCCGATACCCGGGCCGGCAAGGAACGCCTCGAAAGAGCAGCGCAGGATGTGTTGTCGTTCGCCGAATTCAAAGCGCCGGGCATTGACGCGATACTCCGTGACGCCCGGGGTTACGCCGTGTTTCCCAGGGTTGGCAAGGGGGGCATGATTGCCGGCGGCACCTATGGCAGGGGCGTGCTTTATGAATTGGGCGCGATTGTGGGATATTGCGACGTAACCCAGGTGACATTTGGAGGGCAAATCGGCGGACAGGCCTACACCATGATCATCTGCTTCGAAACAAAGGACGCGATTGATCGCCTCAAAAGCGGCACCCTTGCTTTCGATGCAGTCACCTCTGCCGTGGCAAACAGGTCCGGGGTCACCGCCGCCGCCAAATACGCCGAGGGTGTCATGGTGTTCGTCATGGATGAATCCGGGCTGATGGCCCAGGCCACCATCGGAGCGCAGAAGTTCAGGTATCAGCCCAAGTGAATCCGGCAGCGATTGCTTTTTCACTCGCGATGGCCTATACTGAAATCACTATCGGCCCGGGAACGCATGCCTGGCGTTTCCGGCTAAGAGGGAATCCGGTGGAAGTCCGGAACTGCCCCGCAGCGGTAAGCGGGAACGAACGGCGCCACGAAGCACTGGCCTCCACCCCGGAGGCTGGGAAGCGGCGTCCAGTAGAGTGCCGGGCGGCGCGTCGAGAGACGCGATCGCGCGGTGTGCCCGCAAGTCCGAAGACCTGCCGATGGGGGCGGCGCGTGTCGTGCCGTCAGTGTGTAACTCGAGGTGGCGCGCGCCTTCGTGGGAAGGCGGCGGCAAAGATCATGCATCATTGACATTGCGATGATCGCCTGATGATTCCCGCCGCTGCTCCCTGTTGCCGGGTGCGCCCAAAAACGCCCGAGGGCGGCGTTTATGCGCACGATGATCAGAAACATTCGCATTTTCCTGTGTCAGGTTCCGTGTTTTTCTTCGCTGTTATGTGACAGCGCGGGAGCGGTGTCACGAGGGGGTAACGCTTTTTTGCACTGCGCCGGCTTGCCACCGCTTTCATGCGTCCAGGCTTGCCTGGACGCCCGGGCGGCACGCCGCCCGGAAAAAGACCCAATCACGAAAGTCTCGAATGAGATTTTCGTGATTGATTCGCCCGGAACCCCCTTTTCGGGCTTCCTGGCAAACGCCGCATTCGGGCCGCTTGCGGCGTGCCTTGTGCTGCTGGCCATTGCCGCCGGCGTCTCCCATGCGGACGATCCCTGGGCGGACGAGGTGGTCCATTTTCAGCAGGGGCCGAACCCGCCCACGGGGCCGTTCTCCGATCCGGCAAAGGCGCTGGGCAAGCCCAGCGGTGGGGGCGTCATCGCGCCGGACAATGCGTCGGTGGTGTCGCTCGGCGGTCAGGGCGGCACGCTGACCCTGAAATTCAATACGCCGGTGCTGGACCACCCCGACAATCCGATGGGCCTGGATTTCATCGTCTATGGGAACGCCTTCTGGGTCGGCGGCAATCCCCGGCGGAAATGGCAGGAACCGGCACTTATCGAAATCAGCAATCACCCCGATGGCCCGTGGTATCTGATTCCCGGCAGCCGCAATTTCGCCTATGATCCCTTCCCGTGGCTCACCGAACCGGCCGGCCAAGGCAACAGCACGGACGATCCGTATATTCTCTCCGGCGTCGTCACCAACCCCAACCTCTTCGACGCCAACCCCGCGAACGATCACGAGGAATTCAATTGGGGCTACGGCGACATGTCGCCCGCGCTGCCGGAATACCTCGATAATTACATGCGCCCGGACGATCCGTTTACCGTGGGGCTGACGCCGCGCTCGGGCGGCGGCGATGCCTTCGATATCGCCTGGGCGGTGGACGCCGCCGGCAATCCCGCCAACCTGACGCAGTTTTCCTGTATCCGGTTCACGTCATTCATTCACAAAGAATCGGGCGCCTTGGGTACGGTATCGCCGGAAATCAACGCGGTCGCGGCGATCGCGCGCGATGTGGACACCGACGGCGACGGCATTCTGGATGATTACGAAATCCGCGTCGCGGGCACGGACCCGCTCCGGCGCGAGAGCACGGTCGTCGCGCTCGCGATTCCGGCGGAATTCGGCGGCAGCCCGGCAGGAACGCTGCTGGGCACGGTCGAGGATGATCGTGGCACGCGCCTGCGCTTCTATTCGAGCGGCGACAGGGACCCCGGCTTGCCGCGCAATGCCACGCTGGACATCGTCGCGCCCGTGGCGCCTGTCACACCGTTGCCCAACCCCGACCTCATCAAGAGCGGGACCGTCCGGGGGATTCTTTGCAGCGAATCGAGTTTCAGCGCGGCGCAGATTCAGCCCATGGAAATCACCATCCGATACACGTCGGCGGAAATCGCGGGGCTGGACGAAGCGGGACTGCAACCGTGGCGGCACACGGGAAGCGGCTGGACCCTGCAGGGCATTACGCAAATCAGCGTGAACGACACCGCCAATTTGGTTACGTTCCGGTCCGACGCGCCCGGGCTTTTCATTCTGGCGTCCACTGCCGGGGCAGGCGACACGGGGAATCCCTTTGGCCCGCAGGGCGACATCCTCCTGCACGCCACCCCGCCGGAGGAAGCCCCGGTGGATGTGTTCCCGTCGGTCGTTGTCGAGAGCGACATTATTCTTGATCACGCGGCCATGCCCGTGACCGACGGCGCGCTGTTTACCGTGCACACGACACTGGGACACATTGCAACGCCGGACGCGGACCCCGGCGCGCCGGGCGTCCAGGTTGCCGCCCAGGATGGGCGGATTGTCTTTGCGGCGCAGTCAACGCGATCCGGCACAGCCGTCTTTGCCGCGGTGTCGGTCACCGGTTCCGCATACGGCGAGTTGACGTATCGCTTCCTGCCCGGCCCGCCGGAATCGCCGGTCGCGTGGACCATGAGCCGCCCGGAAGGCTTCGCGCCGGTCTCCGTGACGCTGACGTCCAGCGTCATCCGCGATTATTACGGCAACATCGTGCGCGACGGATCATTCGTCACGCTCGACATCGAGGGCGCGACCTTCGTTTCCGGCGACGCCGACGATACGCTTCCAGGATTCCAGGCGCGCACCGTCTTTGGCCGCGCTTCGATCACCGTCGAGGCCGCGCACAGTGATGATGTGTTTTACCTGACCGCATACGGCGACGCCGGTAAGACGGTGTTCTTGGGTGAACAGGCCCTGTCCATCGCCGATTATGTGCCGGTTCCCGCCGTGCGTTGCCTGTTCTCGGTGGTTTTTCTGCTGGGCGCGGCGGGGATGAGACGCATGCACCCCCGTCGGCGCGCCGCACGCGACGGCCTCCGGACGCGGAGTAAGGCGACCGGCGGATTCACCCTCATCGAACTGCTGGTGGTGATCGCCATTGTGGCGATCCTCGCCGCACTGCTCCTTCCCGCGCTGTCGCGCGCACGGCAGCAGGGCGTCCGCGTGCAATGCCTCAACAACCTGCGCCAGTTGTTCCTGGCCAACACCATGTACGCCGGGGAAAACAAGGGGCTTTACGTTCCCGCCGCGCCGGATATCCTCGACGGTTTCGGCGGGCGTATCCGCTGGCACGGCGTGCGCAAGGAGGCCAACGGCAACAGCCCCTTCGACCCCAACAGCGGCCCGCTCGCCGAGTACCTGCCGGACGGCCGGGTCAAGGAGTGCCCCGCCTTCACCGAAATGAAGCGCGTGGGCGAAGCGCCCAACGCTTTTGAGTCGGGCGGCGGCGGTTACGGCTACAACATGGCCTATATCGGCGGCACCGCCTATCTATTTGAACTGCCGGAATCGGCACGACGCACCACGCTGGACAGCCACGTCCGAAAACCCTCCGAGACCATGATGTTTGCCGATGCCGCGCTGGCGCAGGACGGCTACGTCATCGAGTACAGTTTCATCGAGCCGCCGTATTTCGTCACGCCCGACCACCCGCAAGGAAACACTGAATGGGGTCTATCCACCCCCACCATCCATTTCCGCCACAACGGCCGCGCCAATGTGCTCTGGTGCGACGGCCATATCACCAGCGAGAAATGGGGCTGGGGACCGAAAACGAATGTTTACGGGGGGGACAATTACCGCGCCGCCACCGGCTGGTTCGGCAGGGAGGACAACTACCTCTTCGATTGCGGCCCCAAGGAGGCCTACTCGGGAATGATCACGGCGCGATAGCCCCGCCTTTCCGCGATGCGGCCGCGATCACTTTTTCCGCAAACGCCCGCCAGTTGAGTTCTTCTTCGATGCGGCGGCGACCCGCCTCGCCCAGGCGCTTTGCCAGTTGAGGGTCATCGAGGATCGCGGCAATGTGGTCCGCCAGCGCGTCCGGGTTCTGTGGTTCCACGAGGAACCCGGTTTGTCCGTCAATGACGAGGTCTGGAACACCGGCGACCCGCCCCGCCACGACAGGTTTTCCCCGGGCGTGGGCTTCGGTGAATACCAGTTCCAACCCCTGTTCCTGCGCATCCTCAATGGGCAGGGCAAATACATCACACGCCTGGTAGAGGGCTTCCAGCGTCGCGTCATCCACATGGCCGGTACAATGCACCTGCCCTTCAATGCCCAGCGCCCGCGCCTTGTCCAGACACGCTCCCAGGCAGGGTCCTTGGCCCGCCATGACAAGATGCGTGTTCGGATGACGCTCCAGCACCTGCGGCATCGCCTTGACCAGCGTGAGATGGCCCTTGTGGGGGAGGAAACGGCCAACGGCGAGGATCATGTTGCTGTCGCAGATATCGAACCGCTCCCGGACAGCATGGATCGCCGCTGCCGGGAGCGGTTCCGGCAGCCGTGCGCCGGGCAGGACCAGCGCAATGTCGCGTTCAGGCACGCCGACCAATTCCAGGTTGCGCCGCGCATGCCGACTGAGGGCGACGACGGTGTTCGCGCGGCGATACACCGACCGCAGCAACGTCCGCACGACTGGCGCGCGCCTGTACCGGAGGCATTCATCGGCATGGGCGAACACAAGGTACGGCGGGCCGAACAAGAGGCGCCCGCCGCGCGCGATGATCCCGCCATATGTCGCGTTGATGGCGAGAATCAGGTCCGCCCGCCCCGCGAGCCGCCAGGTCTTCCAGCACAAAGGAAGGAAGCAGAAGCACCCGCGCCGGCGTCCCGCGAATCGGATGACGTGCGCCGGTTCCCCCCGATCAAACGCGGCCATGTCAGGGGCTGGGGGCGCCACAATGGTCACCACATGACCCATGGCGGCCAGTTCCCGCGAAAGTTCCAGCGTTACGCTGGCGATGCCGCCCGCCGCGGGCGGATAGTCCATTGTGGGAATCAGGATGCGCATGCGGGGATTATCGCTTCAATCCAAGCCGCTTTGCCAACGCTGCCGCGCACACTCGGCCAGCGCGATCGCCGTGCTGACCGAGGCGTTCAGGCTGGAGATGGGGCCGCCGATGGGAATCCGCAGCAGCATGTCGCACCGTTCCCGCACAAGGCGGCGGACACCCCGGCCCTCACCGCCGATGACCAGCGCCAGTCTGCCGCACAGGTCGGCCTCCCACAACGTCTGCGGCGCATCGGCCTCGAACGCCGCCGTCCAGAACTTGGCGTCCTGCATCGCGCGCAGCGCGCGCGCCACGTTGACCACCCGCACCAGGTCCACGTATTCCACGCCCCCTGCCGCCGCCTTGACCACCGCCGGCGAGAGCGGCGCGGCGCGGTCTTTGGCGAAAAGGACGCCCGCCGCGCCGAAAGCCGCCGCGGACCGGATAATCCCGCCGAAGTTCTGCGGGTCTTGGATGCCGTCCAGCACCACCGCCACGGCGTTTTCATCCCATTCCCGGCGCAACCAGGCGTCCAATTCCAGCACGGGCAGGGGGTCCGCCTCAAGCACCACGCCCTGGTGGGTCGTCCCGCCTGCAAGGCGGTCGAGCGTCTCACGCGGGCAGACCTCTACGGGGATTGCTTTCACAGCGTCAAGAATGGCACCGAGTTCGCGAGCACCCTGCAACACGAGCAAGCGCCGCGCGGCGCGTTTCCCGCCCCGCAGACATTCCAGCACGGGAATCCGCCCCGCCACGATTGCCGCTCGGACCCTCACCGTAGTTCGTGCAATTCCTTGAGTTTCGACGCCCGCAGGCTCAGGTTGTCGTTTTCCGGCACCCGCTTGTCGTATTGGTGGGCCGATGCGGCGACCAACTGCATCAACACATTGTACGCGCGCTGGTAATCCCCCATCTTCTCGTAACACTTCACGAGACGGTAGTGGTTATACCAGTAGTTGGGGCCGTTCATCCCATAACGGGCAATGGCCGCCTCCATCACCCGCGCCGCGTGTTCATAACGCCAGAGCGCGAGCAGATAGCCGCCCAACCGCGTCAACCCCGCCTCATCGGTCGTGTCACGCGCCGCGTCCACGCCCGGTGTGGCCTTGGTGAAATTCGTCTCCATCCAGGACACCCCGCCGCTGGAGAGCAGCCAGATGACACCGATGACCACCAGAATGATCACCGGCCATTTCAATCCACTGAGATCCATGTCCACCTCCTATATGTTCAGCATGCCCCGCAGTTGAAAAACCAGATCAGACAGCATGGGAATGGGAAACAGCATTGCCGCCACGCCGATTACCAACAGCACGACGAGAATAATCATGATGGAACCGATCAGTCCGCGCAGTTTGACAAAAACGCCGGACCGCGCGCGCCCGTCCCTCTGCTGTGCGCGCTGCATGAATGCTTCATGCTTTTGCCGGCACGCCGGGGAACAAAAGCGCCCCGTGGGGCCGGATTCCACGCAGGTGTCACACACCGGCGTGCCGCATTGCTTGCAGCGCACCGTCGCTTCCACGCCGGGATGGTTGATACATCCCGATCTTAATGCCTCGACCATGTTGCTACCTCCTTGTTTGCCTCACCATTGGTGTTCGCTCAGCGCATGGTTTTACATGACTGGATTCCCGCATGCCGTTCTTTCGCTTTCGCGCATAACCCGGACAGACACGCCTCGCCCCGGGCCTCGCGCACTTGTGGCGGTCCCCACACTGAAACGACAGGCCTTTGGGCGGCAATGAAACCGGAAAAACAACACTTTCCAGGGAGTAGATCATTCCCGCGCACGCGGAAACCCAGAACACTTCGCGGAACTGGCGCATCGGCTGCAATTGTAGAACATGAATGCACTCTGCCGGTCCTTAACCAGACATGAACACTTGCCTTACACAATAAAAATTACGCCATGTTTCCAGCGATACTACTGTAGCAAAAGCAGCCTGGTTTTTCATCAAAAAAAAGCGGCAAGCCCCTGACGCGGTGGCCGGGCGCCAATCCTGCTGTCTTACCGCTTCTCCTCTTTTCCGGTCGCCAGCCGCTTTTGCGCAAACGCATTGTCAGGATCAATCGCGAGGGCCTGGCGAAAATACCGCATCGCGTCTTCCGTGAGCCCCTGCGCCTGAAGCAGTACCCCCAGATTACAGTGCGCCGGTGCGTACGCAGGATCAGACTCGATCGCCCGGCGATACAGGGCTTCGGCTTCCCGCCACTGCCCTGTTGCTACCAGAAGAATGGCGAGATTGTTCATGATCACCGGATTCTCAGGTTCCGAAGCCAGTGCCTTGCGGTACTCCGCAATGGCTTCTGACTGGTAATCATATCTGGCCAGTACTTCCGCAAACGACAACCTTAATCCGTGATTCCGCGGGTCCTCGGCGATCGCGATGTCGCAGACCTGTCCGGCATCGGACAAGCGCCCCTCCTGCACCATCAGGTGCATAAGATTGATCCACCCCAGCGTAAAAGTCGGCGACGCCTCCACCGCCTGCCGGTAGCGCCGCTCCGCCTCGGCAAGGTCTCCCGCTTCCTGCGCCATCCAGCCGAGGTTGTTGCAGGGGCGCGGGTCTTCCGGTCGAAGTGCAATTGCAGTTTCATAGTGCGCCGAAGCCTCTTCGTTACGCCCCGCCATCGCAAGATGTCGCGCCAGATTGTAATGGTAGTCCGCGTTGTCCGGCTCCAGTTCCGCCGCGCGCCGCAGATGCGCAATCGCTTCGTCCAGGCGGGCCGTTCGCCCCAACAGGTCCCCAAGATTGCTGTAGGCCAGGGCAAACTCCCGCGAAGACCGGATCGCCTCGCGGTAGTGATGTTCCGCTGCGGCGAAATCGCCCTGCTTCTCGCGGATCACCCCCAGATTGTTATGCGTCCGCGCGTCATCCGGATTCAGCCACAGCGCCGCTTCATAGGCTTCCACGGCCTCCGCGTCCCGGTTTGTGCTTGCCAGCGCCACCCCCAAGAGATAGTGCACATCCTGCCGGTATCGGGGATCCTGTTCCTCCGGTTCCGGACTGAGCGCCGCACGCAACAGCGGGACGGCCTCTTCGTAGCGACCCAATCGAACAAACGCCACCCCCAGACGGTGCGGCATGTAGTACATCGGCCGTTCCGGCAGCGCCATCATCGCCCGCGCCTCCGCAATCGCTTCTTCCACTTTGCCTTCCCGAAGGTATGAATCGGCGCGGTCATAATGCCAGCGATCATGGTCAGGAGTATACGGCGCCAGCGGCACCGAAGAAATCAGGAACATTCCGCCGAAAAGAGCCGCTCCCAGCGCCATCCGGCAGTATTGTCGGGCAACCGCAAAATCCCACAGCCGCTTCACGCCATACGCGCCAATCAGCAGCATCAGGCCATATAAAGGCGCCCTTGACCGGGCATTGACGAAAAACGGAATGAAGGAGGCGAAATAAGTGAATGCAAACGCATAGACGATGAAGATGATGCGCTTCACCGTCGTTGCATCCAATGATGAATGCCCCGGCAGGCGGCCGCGCCGCCAGTCCCATGTGAGAAACAGGCTGCCGCCCAGAAACAACGCCATGGTCCAGGGAAAACCCGGAAGGTATTTCAGTGGCGCATAGTGCCACTTTTCGTGTTGGACGACCTTGTTTTCGGTGATTTCCAGCGGGTGCCAGAAGTATGCGGCTTTTTTTATCGCCAGTTTCAGCGTGCGCATCTTGTTTTCGCGAATGAAATCCACGGTCTTCCAGAAGAAGATGCGCGACGCCTCCGAGTGGGTCAGGTTTTCATTGCCCACTTCCCTGCCCAGACCACGCACCACGTTGTTGTACACCCACACCGACCAGTTCCCTGTGCCTTCCAATTCCTGCAGGTAAGGCGTCCAGGAGGTGTAGCCGTTGGAATCCTCTCCATTGCCGATAAGGAAATTCTGCCCGAAATATGTAGAGATTGGCACAAATTCACCGGATACCACGTAATTGCGCGCCGTGACCGGCAAAATGGGGGCGGCGGCCAACAACGCCAGTGCGATCCAACTGCTTGCCGCGCGCCGCAATTGCCGTCGCCGCCAGGCGACATACAGCATCCATGCGGCAAGAACCGGCCCAAACAGGAGAATGTTGGGTCGCATGATGGCGTAGCAGCCGATAATCAGACCGGCAAGCGCCGCCCATCGAGCGGCAAAAGCCCGAAGCCATCGCAGCAGGACAAGCATGAGAGAGGGGACGAGAAAAAGAAATATCGCCGGGTCATTGACCTCGCCTTCGTAGTAAATGCAGCCCCAGTACGTAGCGTACAGGAATGCGGCGATCAAACCGACGCCGCCGCTGAAAACAGCCCTGCCCAGAAGATACAACAGCGTGGCGGTGGTGAGACCGAGCGCGAAATGCACCAGGCGCGGCGCCAGATAACTGCCGTTGCTGAACCAATAAACAATGGCCAGGAAATAGGGATAGCCCGGGGGGCGGTAATAGGGGGTGGTGGGGATTTCCGGGTCGTTTTCCCCGTCGCGGACCGTCCAGTCGCCCGAAAGCATGGCGCGCGCCTGATAATCCTGCACATCCAGATCCTGGCGGAGCGCACGGAAATCCGGGGCGTGCACCAGTTCGGAGAAATACCATAGCCGCAGGAAAAGCCCCAGCGCCAGAATCGCCGTCAGGCAAATCCATTCACGGCGCGGCCATTCTTCACCTGAAGCGCTTTCCCCGTCAACGGCGCGCCCGGGCGCAGTATTTTCCTGTATCGCTTCCTTCACCGGCTTTTCCCTGCGTCAGTCCTGCTCAAGCATAGCAGGGGACAAGGGGTTTGGGTCAATCGTTCGGGGGTTTTTCCATGGCCGCCCGAACCTGTTCGAGGTGCTGGCGCGCCTGTTCAAAATCGGGATCAATGGCAAGCGTCTTTTCGAAATGCCGGGCCGCGTCCTCATAGCGGCCCAGGTCGCCGTAGAGATTGCCGAGATTGAAATGTGCTCGGGCAAAATCAGGCCGCCGCTGCAGCGCCTCCAGGAAGCGCCGCTCGGCCTGCTCCGGTTGTCCCAGCCGCGCCCGCACCAGGCCAAGGTCGGTGAGGATATCCGGATTCCCGGGCGCACGCGTCAGGGCCGCCTCCAGATGTTCGGCGGACAACTCAAATTTTCCCTGCCGCGCCAGCGCGATTCCCAAGTGGTAGTGTCCCCGCGCATGGTTCGGTTCTGCCGTGATTTCCTGGGTAAACGCACCGACGGCTTCTTCCAGCCGCCCATGCTCCATTGACAACCACCCCAGGTTATTGCAGGCCAGCGCATGCCAGGGGTTCCATTGCAGCGCGCGCCGGTATAGGGCCTCCGCCTCATCCGCTTCGCCCTGCCGCGCCAGGGCATGACCGAGGTTGTTGCAGGCCGTGACATGGTCAGGGTCAATCTCCAGCGCTCGACGGTACTGGGCTATCGCGGCCTCGATATCTCCAGCGCGGTCCAATAGAAATCCCGTCAACACATGCGCCTCTATATTCATATCGTCTTCGCGCAGCGCAGATGCCAGTTCCTGCAGGGCTTCTCCGTCACGGTGAGCCTGCATGTGCGCCTGCGCCCGCCGCAGATGCCAGGTCGCGGCATCCGGCAAATACGACGCAAACGGCGTGGCGCATGCGATGTAGAGCAGCGCCAACAACGCCGACGAAAGCGCGCCACGCCGATAGTCTCCCGTACGCCAGGCCGCGCCCGTCGCAACCAGCCCATATCCGGCGAAGACCGCCAGAATCGGCACTACTGGAATCCGGTAACGTCCGGCAATGAAGAAGGGCAGGATGGAGAAAAAATAGGACACGGCGAACAGCACCAGGAACGCCACGCATTCCAGGAAAGCATCCCGTGTGCGGTCTGGTTCTTGGCTGCCGGAACGTCGTGCGTTACGTCTCCACAGAAGCGCACCGAGCAAGGCCGCCGCGAATACCGACGGAAATCCGGGAAGCCAACGAAGCAATGGGCTGGCTTGGCGGTCCAATTCCATTACCTTGCTGTCGGAGACCTCTATTGGCCCCCAGAATAAGAGCGCCTTTCGGACCGTCAGCCGTAGTGCGGTAAATGGTTCTTCCCAGACGAACGCGGCGGCGCGCCGGCGGAAATACCGCGAAGCATCTGAGAAACCGAAATCCGGGCCATCCATCTTTCGCCCAAGATTTCGAACAAGCATGGGATAACTGAAACAGTCCCAGGCATCCAGGCCGGAGATGTCGCGCAAATCAGGAATCCGCGCCGAATCGCCACGGGACTGCGGATTGTTGCCGATATAAATGTTTACGCCGTCATAATATGAAATAAGCACCCACTCTTTGGATACCACGTAATTGCGCACAACGGCAGGCGTGATCAGCGCCCCGCACGCCGCCAGCAGCGCGAACGCGTTGATCAACGCTTTGCGCCACGGCATGGCGCGACGCCGGCCCGCCCAGATCATCCATGCGGCCAGTGTAATTCCTGACAGCAGCACGTTGGGCCGGATCAGCGCGAAACAGCCAATGATCGCACCAATCCCGGCGGCCATTCGCAACGTTGGATGATGAACCCACCGCTGGCAGCAAAGCAGGGTCAACAATGTCAGGAATACAACCACCACCGGATAGTTCAATTCCATTTCAAAATAAACCAGCGGCCAATACACCGCCAGTATCCCCGCTGCGACAATGCCCGCCGCATTGCCGAAAATACGCCGACCCAATGCAAATGCGAGCGCGACGTTTACCAGCCCCAATCCCAACTGTGCCAGGCGCGGCGCAAGATAGGATCCATCGAACAGCGCATAAACCACCGCGAGCAAGTACGGATAACCCGGAGGACGGCCATACGGCGTCGTGCAGATTTCCGGGTCGTCCGCATAGACCGGCGGCGTCCAGTTGCCCGTCACCAGTGCGCGTGCCCAATAATCGTTCAGGCGCGGGTCGAGGACAGGGGAGGCAAAATCAGGACAGTAAAACGAGTGAAGCAGATAAATAATACGAACTGTTAATCCTGTGATTAAGGCAATACATAAAAGGCCCTGAACGCGACGAGAAATACCGTTTTCAACGACATGGGAATCATGCGCGCGTCTGTCGGCATTTGAAAGTATTTTCATGGTCAAACTTAACATCCCTTCCCACGGGGACCGCGCCTGACGCAACACCTTTTCGGAATAGGATTATGGCCGAATTTGTTATGCCGGACAACCTGATGGAGGAGTGTATTTTATCTCTTGCGGGACGAAAAAGGCCCGCCATAAGTGCCGTTTGGTGTTCCATCTTCCTTGGACTATCTTGCATAAATGCTTGACAGAACGCAACTTGGAACAATTTACGGATTTATTCCCCGGGGGCAGAAAAAGTACTGGACTTTTGGTCACTTTTCATGTATAATCATTCTTGAAATGGAAGGGCGTGAGGTAGTAGAATAAAGTCGTGCGATTTAAGTGTGATCATTAAGGGCAGGAATTTCAGACTGAAGGAGGAATGAGACGGTGAGTACCCTGAAGGCATCGAAGATAGGTTTGTCGGTTGTAGCGGTAATTGCCGTGTTCGGCGTGATTACCGGCGTGGCCGTGGCGCGCATTTATGATGGCGCAACGACTGAAACCCCAACGGCGATTGCCGCATCGGATGTCGGCAGTATTGCAACGGAATCGTTGCCCGTCTCCGTAGCGGGGCTTGAGTTGGTTGCCAGCGCGCCGGTTGGCGGCGCTGGTGGCGGCGCAGGCGGCGCGGCGGGCGGCACAGGCGGTGGCGCGACTGCCGGCGGCGCGGACATCAAAGCGGGATATTGATTCCGAACCAGAAGTGTTTACAGAGACCATCCAAAGCGTCAGTGGGCTTTGGAAAAGGGTTTATGTTGCAGAAGCGTTTGAGTAAAGCGCTTCTGCTTTTGTTTATGTACCGCTGTTCTCTCTCCAGGGCGGATTAGAGCGGGCTACTGCAACTCCCGCAGCAATCAATCTGTTGCCCTGTGCTGGCGCAACTCCCGCCAACTTATCTTGTCTTGGTCATTGCCAACTCAAAGTAACTCAAGGGACATCTTGCTGTTGGCTGTGCGCCATCTGATATGATTAAACCGGGAAGGGGCAAACTGATGTCCGGAGAGGGATGTGGTCGCAGAGGATGATTGGGAATCAGGTCCAGGGGCGATCCGTAATCACCCCGACCGGATTGCGGAGGGGACAGCATGAATGCATACAGCAAATGGTCGTTGCCGGCGCTGGCGATCCGGCGTCCCGTGACGATGTGCATGCTGGTGATCATGCTCGTGACGCTGGGCGCGATCTGCTGGCCGCGATTGCCGCTGGAATTCACCATCAAGATGGACTTCCCCGCGATGCGCGTGATGATTCCGTATCCGGGGGCCACGCCGGAGCAGGTGGAGCATGAAGTGGCGATTCCCGCCGAGGGCGAATTCAAGACGATTCCGGGGCTGCGCCGGATTTCCAGCAATTCGGATAGCGGCGGATGTTACATCTGGATGGAGTTCACCTGGGATACGGACATGAAACTGGCGAGCGCGGAGGCGCGCGATCGCATCGAGCGGCTCCGCCTGAAACTGCCCGCCGATGTGGACACCCTCCTCCTGCGCCGCTTCAGCAGCCTGAGCATTCCGATCATGCGCCTGGCGTTGTTCCGCGAGGAACGCGGGGACGATCTTGCGCTTTATGCGCGTACGCATCTGCGGCGGCAGTTGATGCGTCTGGACGGCGTCGCAGATGTGGAGATCAGCGGAACGCCGAGTGAATCGGTCTATGTGGAATTCAACCAGCACGCGCTGCTCAGCCTTGGATTGAGCGTCTATCAGGTGGTGCAGGCGTTGCACGCCGCCAGCATCAACATCGGCGTGGGCCAGTTACAACAGGGGGAGATGCGCTACTTCGTGCGCCTGAACGAGGAATTCAGTGATCCCGACGAACTGGAAATGGCCATCATCACACCGTCCGGCATCCGCCTCAGAGACGTGGCGAATGTTTCGGTCCAGGGGCCTTCGGGCGCGGAACAATTTCAGATTGACGGCAAGCGCGGCGTGTTTGTGCGCATCATCAAGGAACCGGACGCCAACGCTGTGGCCACCTGCGACGCGGTGCATGCAGAGTTGGCGCGCATGCGCGAGGACCCCGAATTCCACGACGTCGAGGTGTTCGTTTTCGAGGATCAGTCGGAAATCATCCGTTTTGCGCTGAGTTCTCTATACAACGCCGGAAAATACGGCTGCGCCATGGCGGTGATTGTGCTGTGGCTCTTTCTGCGCCGCATCCGCCCGACCATCCTGGTTTCGCTGGCGATTCCCGCCTCCATCGTGGTCGCCGTGATTTACATCTACTTTTCCGGCCAGACCCTGAACCTCGTCACCCTTGCTGCGTTGGTCATTTCCATGGGCATGTTGGTGGACAATACCATCGTCGTTATCGAGAACATTCATCGCCGACGCATGATCGGCGGCGACCGGGCGATGAATGCGCAGCGCGGGGCGACGGAGGTGAGCATGGCGATCTCCGCGTCAACCTTGACAACGGTGGTGGTGTTTATTCCGGTGTTCTACCTGGAATCGGGCGAACTGTCCACCATCATGCGGGAGTTCGCCGGGCCTATCACCACCTCATTGACGGCAAGCCTCGTGATCGCCCTGACGATCATTCCCCTCGCGGAGAGTTATGACGGGCGCGCGCAAAGGCCGCGCGCCACCGCCCCATCCGGAGAACGCCGGAAACGGTTTCGCCCGCGTCTGCCCCATTTCGGCGTGATGGATGCCCTCTGGAAAATCTACGATGCGGCGATGGCGCTGGCGATCCGGCATCGGCCCGTTGTTATCGCGCTGACCCTGGCGCTCCTCCTTGCCAGTTATTATCTCCCCTATCAGCGCACCGGTTTTCAGGGTTTGCCGCAACTCGACATGCGCCAGTTCAGCGTGCGGCTCAACGTGGACCAGAACTATGGACAGGACAATGTCCGCGAGACCGTGGACATGCTCGTGTCCCGCATCGAAGCCTACCGGGAAGAACTCGGCATCACCAATATCTACGTGAATTCGGGCGGCTGGGGGGGCGTTATCACGATGTATCTTGTGAAAGAAGACGATCTGCCGCCCGGCGCCACGCTGCCCTGCAGCACGGACGAGGCGCGAAAATTCCTGGCGGAACGGCTGCCCGCCCGGCTGCCCGGCGCGCGGATTGACTACGGCGTGTCCGAGGTGCGCCCCGAGGGCGGGCGGAGCATCGGCGTGCTCATGCGCGGCGACGACACCAGAACCCTGCACGAAATCGCCGGGCGATTTATGGAGGCCATGGCGACCCTGCCGGAACTTTCGGATGTGAAATCCGATCGACCCGACGAAAAAGACGAAATCCAACTGCACATCGAGAAGGAACGCGCCGCCGCTGCGGGCGTATCGCCGATGCTCATCGCACGCACGGTGGATTTTGCGCTGCGCGGCGCAAACCTCCCTTACATGAAAAGGGGCGGACAGGAAATCGCCGTACGCGGGCAGTTGCCCTGGACCCAGAAGGGCAACGTGGGCGATTTGGAAACAATGGCGGTGCAAGGCGGCGACGGACGCCTGGTGCCGCTCATGCAACTGGTCAGCCTGCACAAAGGCGAGACCCCGCCGCGCATAGACCGCGTCAACGCGAAAAGTTCCCTGCGACTCTACGGGCGGGTGAACAGCGAGAACCTGATTCAGGTGCGCGACAGCCTCCGCGCCCTGATCGCCCGATTCGATCTCCCGCGCGGTTATTCCATCGAATTGGACGACGAACTGCGGGCCATGGACGAAACCCTGGCCAATTTCTCCAAGACGCTCGCCATGTCGATCATCCTGATCTATCTCGTGATGGCAGCCCTTTTTGAATCGTGGCTGTTGCCACTCTCCGTGCTCACCACCGTCCCCATGGCCTTTTCCGGCGTGTACTGGGTCATGTACCTCACCGGAAAGCAGATGGACACCATCTCCCTCGTCGGTTCCATCATCATGTGCGGCATCATCGTCAACAACGGCATCGTCATCATTGACCACATCAACCAACTGCGGCGACAGGGGCTTGAGCGCGCCCAGGCAGTGCTCCAGGGCGGCCACAACCGCCTGCGGCCCGTCCTGATGACCACCCTCACCACCGTCTTCTGCATCCTGCCGCTTGCCGTCGGGCGCGGCGCGACCGGCGGCGCGGTCACCGGGCTGGGGCGCGCCCTCGTCGGCGGTCTCTGCGCCGGCACATTCCTCACCCTCTTCGTCGTGCCCATTGTGTACACCATCGTGGACGATGCGCAGGCATGGGTACGCGATTTTTTCGGTTCCATGATTGCCCTCGGCAGCGGCGCTTCGCGCCCGCGTAATCACTGCGCGCCCCCCGCTCCCTGAGTTCGCGTTATTTTCTCCCGGGGTGTCGCGGGCGCTCGATGTTGCCCATCATTTCAACGAAGGCGAGGAAAAAATCAGGGTCGAGTTCCTCTGACATTTCCTCCTGCATGAGCCGGAGGCTGTGGTAACTGTCCAGCGCCGCCTTGTAAGGACGCCGGGTGGTGAGCGCATCGAAGATGTCGGAGATGGTGGAAATGCGGACCCAGGCGGAAATGTCGTCGCCGGAGAGGTTGTCCGGATAACCACCGCCGCAGAGTTTCTCGTGGTGGTGGCGCACGATATCAATAACGATCTCGCTTTTGCAGCCCTGTTCCAGCAACAACTGATCACCGAAGATAGGATGCATTTTGATGATGCGCCATTGGTCCGGACTGAGTTTCCCCGGATTGTTGAGCACATTGGGATCTATTTTGCTTTTGCCGATGTCGTGCAAAAGGGCGCCCTGGCCGAAGTCGTGCAGGTCCTCTTCCCGCACGCCGAGCCGCGCCGCCAAAGCAATATTGAAAACGAACACATTGACGCTGTGCGTGTATGTGTAATAGTCGTACGAAGTTACTTGAATGAGATGGTAGAAGGCCTGTTTGTCGGCAAAGAGGAAGCGAACCATGTGCGACACGACTTCCTCGCTGCGTCGCAACACATTTCCCGCGCGCGGGTCCCTCAGCACGTCCCGCACCAGGTTTCGGGCGGAGTCATAGAGCAACGCGGAACGCTCTTCCAGCGGCATGTTCTCATCAGCCACCAGGGATCCGAGATTGGACTCCAGGTAGTGGCGGTAATTCTCCTCATCGGTTGACTTTACCAGCAGGGTCTCCACCTTGCCGACGCGGAGCCGATCCAGAAGGGCTGTCGTGATGGGAAAAACCCCGTCGCGATAGAGCACCGGCGTGCGTCCGTCATGGGAGGGAAGATAGAGGTCGAAATTGGTGACGGTGTCCGCGCGCAGCGAGGCTACAGGAATCGGGAGATATGAAAGCGTTTCCAGTTTGCGATCCCCATGCCCCTTTTCTTGCGTCATCGCGTCATGCCTTGTGGCTGTCTCTGACAGACACCCCCTAAGTTTTCTCTCGAAAGAGGATAACCCAATCCGGACGCAAAATCAAACACAATCCGTCGCGCTGTATCGGGCGACGTGCGCCGGGGCGCCATTTCCTGAGGGCGCCTGCGCGGCCACGCGCTCCTGGGCCGCTTCAATGATAAGCCGGAGCATGTCGGCATAGCGCATGCCGGCGAAGCCGGCCATAATGTTGAACTTGCCGTCCCAGCACCATCCGGGATTGGGGTTGACCTCGAGCAGTTTGATCTCGCCGTTATTGTCGGCGCGGAAATCGAAGCGGGCATAGTCGCGGCAACCGAGTCGCGTAAAAAGTTGCATGGAATAGTCTTGCAGTTTGCGCAACGTGTCTTCGTCCAGTTGCGCCTCGTGATAACTGATCTGGGTCCAGTAGGGGGAATCCGGGAGCCACTTGGATTCATAACCGAGGATTTTCGGCAGCCCGCTTTGCAGGCCGCTGTAATCCACTTCCAGCGGCGGCAGATAGATGACCCTCTGGCCAGGGTTGCCGATGATGCCGATACTGTACTCCGGCCCTTCCAGAAATTCCTGGATCAGGATGGGACGGCCTGGAAGCGTTTCCTGGAGACGGCGCATGTACGAAAGCAGTTCCTGAGGGGTTTGCACCACCGAATTGATGGTGATGCCGATGCTGCTGTCGCCGAAATTTGGCTTGATCAGCGCGGGGAAGGTGGACGGCAGGGTGGCCGATTGGTCGTCGGGATCGAAGTAGGTTTCCAGCGGCACGGGAATGTCCAGTCCCGCTGCGACGGAGCGCACGAGCGCCTTGTTGTAGCACAGACCGAGGCAGGACGGCCCCGCGCCCGTATAGGGGATGCCGAGCATGTCGAGATAGGCGGGCACATGCAATTCCAGGAAAGCGTCGTTGTTGTAGCCCTCGTCGCAGAGATTGAAAACAAATTCCGGAAGTTCGGATTTCAGTCGCGGGATCAGGTTTGAATGTTGATCCAGGTAGGTAAACGAATAATCATCCAGTTCGGCAAGCGCGCGCTTGAGCCGGTCAATCGTATCGAGGTCCTCGGCGTTGAACTGACCGTCGCGCTTCACCGAATCCGGCAGGGTGGGGTCGCCCATGATGACGGCGATTCGCGGATAAAGGGGTTTGCCCCGGCGGGAGGGCGCCGGGCGTTTGGTGATGCGTGCTGTGACGAATATCCGGCTGGCCATCATGCCGAGGTCCTGGTTGCGCCCGGATTCGGATTCCGGGAAGCCGTGCACGCGGATGGTGTCGAAACCCGCCTGTGTCAACAGGTTTTGCAGCATTTCCTGGGAATAGAGACGCTCCGCGTAGAACTGGTCCACGATGACGCCGCGCTCGGCGTGAACGACCACTTCGCGGGAGATGAGACGCTGACCGTCGGCTGAAAGCGATCGCTCCCGGCACACGAATTGATTCTCGTCAATCCATTCCCAGGACCGGCGCTCGAAGTTGTGGCGAATCCATTCCCCGTTCGCCACGTCCAGAGCGATCGATCCGCCGGACCTCAGCACGCGCTTCACCGATTCGAGTACGGCGAGGTCGTCTTCGAGGCGGTCGAAATAGCCGAAGGAATTGCCGAGAATGGCCACGCACTGAAAGGAATTTTCGGGCAGGCGGAAGCGGCGCGCATCACCCTCGTGAAAAGACACGCGCAGCCCCAGTTCTGTGGCGCGCTTGCGCGCCAGACGCACCAGGTAGCGGGAACGGTCAATGCCGACGACATTCTTGAAACCCCGGCGCGCCAGTTCCAGGCAATGCCGTCCTTGGCCGCAACAGAGGTCCAGAATACGGTCGTTCGGCTCTATCCCTGTCGCCTGGATCAGCATGTCAACGTCTTTGCGGGTGTTCCGTTCATTCTCCACGATATCCCCGTCGGTTTTCAGGTAGATCGAGCGAAACAGCGTACGCCACCATTCGGACGGAAGATGCCGCTCCAAGTCGGGCACGGGGCCTAAGGTGCGGGGCGCGGATGACGGAGGCTCGGTTTTCTTGGCCATGAAAGGCGGTCCTTATGATTGCCGAAACGATTCGGCGCGTTCAGGCAAATTCCTCTTTATTCGGATGGCAAGCCGGTATTCCGGCATGCTGCTGTCGGGGAAATCGGCTAAGTTGTAGCACAAACGTCTTGCAGCGTCAATAGGGTTGACAACACCGTTTTCAGGAGCGCTTCCGGCTGGAATCCACGGCCGCGCTTGACAGGAATGCGGCTGAAAAAAATAGCAGTAATACGTACGTAGAATGGCATGGATCATCGGGGCGCACTATACGGCCTTTTGCATCCCCAGGTGTCGGATATTCGCGGTCCGTGTGAGTCCATGTCCGGCCGCATTGAACCGTCCGGCGCGCACCTGATTGCATCACTTGGAAATAAGCGCCTATAATGCGTCCAGATACCGGAGGCCCTGAAAACCGTGGCTGAATTAGGGATATTCTTGGCGGTGCCCACCATCACGCATCTGATGTGGGCGGGGGCGGCGGTGATTGGTTTGTTCGGCCTCGCCGTGGTGCTGGATGTATTCCGGCGGCGCCGCGAAGATCGCATGCGTGTGGAAGCGGATTGGGAACGGGTGCGCGAAATCGCTGATGAGAAGGGGCTGTCCGACGATGCGCGCAGGGAACTGTTTGATTTGATCCGCCGTTTCGCGCCGAAAACGCCCTTGCAGGTGCTGACAGTGCGCAGGGAGTTCGATCGGTGTGTTGACGAGGACCTCGCGTCACGGGCTGCCAATACTGCGGACTATGAAGCCCGGGGCGCCTTTCTTCGCGATATCCGCGCCCATTTGGGGCTTGACCACGTACCCTATGGTCAACGGATTTTTTCGACGCGGGAATTGCAGCGCGGGCAGCCGGTCTGGATTGCGCACGGCACGGGCGGCGCATTGCGGTGGCATCGGATGAAGGTGGCGGGCGTGGATGAGGCGCAGTTCCGGTTGACGCCGCACGCCGGGCATGACGTGCCGGTGCCGGCCCCGGACACGATGTTGCAATGCCGCGTGTGGCGCGATGAAGACGCGCGTTACCGCTTTTCGGCCCGTTTCCTGCGGCGGGAGTCTGACCCGCCCGAATGGGTTTTTGAGCATGCCACGGAACTCATCCGATTGCAGTCCCGGGCGCATTACCGAATACGCATCCACCAGGTTGAGGACATTGCCGTACTGAACGCGCCGGTGGACGGGGATTATTCGGATTTGGACAAACGCGAAGCAGTGACAAGGTTCCGGGGGCAAATCACCAGCCTCAGCGGCGGGGGCTTTGCAGCGGTGCTGCCGCAGCCGGTGCCCAAGCAGGTGCTCCTGCGCACCAAAATACGACTCGGGCCAGGTGTGGACCCGGTGCTGGTGACGGCGCGCATTGTTGAGACGACGCCGATTTCGGCAGACAGGCATCTGGTGCGCGCCGCCTTTGTGGGCCTTCCTGAAGACGACCAGGAGCGCATCACCCATTACGTCATGCAGCACCAACCGACCCTGCGGCATGAAGACAACGATCACCCTGTTCACACAGCATGAATATTGCTCGACTGTTGACAGAAACGCTGGAAGAACTGCGTCGCAATCGCGCGACGGCAATGGCCTATATGACTGCTGTCGCGGCGATGAGCCTCGCTTTTCGCTTCGGAGGATTCTTCCTCAGCGATTACACCGGCGACGATGTCATCCCCTTATGGGTCTATACGGTATCCCTGGTGATGGACTTGACCTTGGCCGGTCTTTACGCCGCCCTTCAGGCAATTGTGTTTTCGGTAATGGGCCGCGAAATGGACCGGCCGTTGTGGAAGTGCGCCGGCCCCGCTGAGGCCCTGCGGCGCTTCTTTCTCCCCTGGTTCATCATCAATCTGGGCATCCTGGCGCTGGCCCGGATACAACTGCGCACGGCGATGCTCGACATGCCGGACCTGGTCATGCTGTTGGAATTCTGCCTGATGCTGGCCTATTGCTTCGCCGTGCCGGCAGGGGCCTGCATCATGTTCTACGGCGCCTTGGAGTGGCGCGAGATCGGGAGCATTCTGGCGCCAATCGGGCGCCGCTTCGCGCTGGTTTGGGTCGTGCTGCTGATCAATTTCGGCCAGTTTGTCATATCGCGCGCGGCATCCTTGAGCGCCGCGCCCCCCGCGCTCGAAATCATTCTTGCGCGAACGCTTCTCGATGCGGCGCTCTCCGTGGTGGATTGCTTTGTATTTGCCGCCATATGGACGGTCTGTCAAATCCATCGCAACGAAGCGCCAACCACGGGTAACGACGATTTCGAGTGGTGACGGCGGATGTCACACGCGTGCTCCAGATTTCCGCCGGGCGTTTTTCACTTGATTCGAGCCGCACCGACGGAGACAATACGCCCCTTGCACGGACCATGTGATTGAATGGTGACGCATTTGCGAAATGGACTCTTTCTGCGCTTAAGAACACGAATATCCGGGATTTTTGATGGCATTGAGGTCCGAAACGTCATTTCGCAAATGTCTCAATGGTGGTACAAAGATGGCTATCCGCGTTGTCATGCCCTACGGCAATTCCGTGATGGAAGCAGAGATGGACTGGGGACAGTCCCTGGGAACATTGGACATTGCCGATGTTCCGGGACTGAACGACCTGCAGACGGCCTATCGCCGCGCCGTCGATCAGCCCATCGGCCTTTCGTCGGGCATATGGAAATCCTTTCGACCCGGTGAAACCGTGGCGATCGTCCTCTCCGACGCTTTCCGGCATACCGGCATGGACCAATTGCTGCCGTTCGTTCTCGACGACTTGTCCCAGGCGGGCATCGCCGAGGAAGATATCCTGTTTGCTTTCGCGACCGGAACGCATCGGCCTCCGACGCAAGGGGAACAGGCGCGCATCGCGGGCGCCGACCTTTTTGCGCGCTTCCAGTCGCAGTGCCTCGTGCATGACCCGCAGGATGAGGCGGGCCTGATATACGTGGGCGAGACCCGGCGCGGCACGCCGGTCTGGATCAATCAGCGGGTCTATGACTGCGACCGGGTGATCCTGACAGGGAGCGTCGTGCTGCACTATTTTGCAGGGTTCGGCGGCGGCCGCAAGGCGTTGCTGCCCGGCCTGGCGGGCGCAGCCACCATCGCGCACAACCATGCGCTCAATCTGGACTCCGCCGAGAACCGCCTTAATCCCGCAGTGCGCATCGGCGTGCTCGACGGCAACCCCGTGGCGGAAGACATGCTCGAAGCGGCGCAACTGTGCAAGGCCGATGGCATCATCAACACCGTCTTGAACCGCCGCGGCGAAATCGCCGGGATTTTCGCGGGGGAAATGGACGCCGCGCACCGCGCCGCCGCGCGCTTCGCCTGGGAGTGTTACGCCGCACCCATCCGCCGCCGCGCCGACCTCGTGATCGCGTCGGCGGGCGATGCGGCGAATTTCCTCCAGTCGCACAAGGCACTGTTCAACGCCTCCCTGGCCGCAACTCCCCAAGGACGGATCGTCCTGCTTGCCCCCGCACCGGAGGGGCTTGGCGCTGACAGGTTCGGCCAATGGCTGGCCCTCAAGACCCGCGATGCCATTTTCGCCGAATTGCGCAAGCATGCCGAGATAAACGGCCAGACCGCCCTTTCCACCATCGAGAAAGCCCCAAAAACCATACTGGTCACCGATCTGAGCGACAAAGACGTCGCCCTGATCGGCGCGCGCAAAGCGGCATCGCTGGACGCCGCGCTCGCGCTGGCGCGCGCAGAACTCCGGGAGACGGGCGTCGCCGATCCGACCTGCTACTGCATGCCCTCGGCGTCATACACCGTGCCGTGGTTCGGGGACGGCGAAAAGAACGTGAAAGTCCTTCCTTGATGGAAGACATGATGACGACCGGCGGTTGTTTTGTGCTTGCTGTGCCATTCTGATTTGTGCAATGGAAACGCTGCGAATAAATCAGCATCAATAAAGGAGGATACGGCCATGGCGGGTCGCTTTGCAGGCAAGACAGTTTTCATCACGGGGGCCTCGTCGGGCATCGGCGCGGCGGCTGCGCGCGAATTCGCGCGGGAAGGCGCGGTCCTCGCGTTGGCCGCGCGGCGCAAAGACCGCCTGGAGGCGTTGGCCCGCGACATCGAGGCCATGGGCGGGCGCGCCTTGGCGCTGGAATGCGATGTCACCCGCCGCGAAAGCCTGGATGCCGCCGTCGCGAAGGCCGTCGAGGTCTTCGGCGGATTGGATGTCGTGATCGCCAACGCCGGATTCGGCGTCACCGGCGTGGCCACCGCGCTGGAAACCGAAGACTTCCGGCGACAGTTCGAGACCAATGTCTTCGGCGTGATTGACACCTTCTACGCGACCCTGCCGCATCTCCTCCGGTCCAAGGGCCGCTTCGCAGTCATCGGCAGCGTTTCCGGCCGCGTCGCCACACCCGCCTCCGCGCCATACACCAGCAGCAAATTCGCCGTCGTCGGATTCGCCGAGTGTCTCTACCACGACCTCGCCGACCTCGGCGTGTCCGTCACCTGCGTCAATCCCGGCTTTGTCAACAGCGAGATTCGCAGCATCAACAACCGCGGCGAATACACCGGCAAGCCCGACCCCGTTCCCCAGTTCCTCGTCATGTCCGCCGAAAAAGCCGCGCGCCAGATAGTTCGCGGCATTTACCGCCGAAAACCCGAAATCATCATCACCCGCATGGGCAAACTCTCCGTGTTTATCAACCGGCTATGCCCATGCCTTGTCCGCGTTGCCATGCGCGCCGCCACCAAAGGCCGCGTGCACAAAACCCGCAAGGCAAAACACGGCAGGCCCGAGGCGTGAAGTCTCATTCCCCTGTATTATTTATATGTTGCTTCCCGTGATAATGACTGGCAATAACATCCCCAGCACACGCGAGCATCAACCCCACAATTGCAATCTCTCCCATCTCGCGCATACGACCACCGCCGCCATTCCCGTCATCGCCGCCCCGGGATTCCCGGGGTTCACCCGCAATCATCATCGCTTCGCCATCTGACTTCTTCATGTCCAATCGCTCCTCGCCCGCCATGCTGATTTCCGGCAAGGAACCGTTCCAAATTCGTTCTCAGAGAGGGTATACGCCATCAACGAAGTGATTATGATGTCCCTTTCGTCCCTTTCGTCCTTTTTCTCCCTTCGACTTTTCCGATCTATCGGTTCTTTTCCCGTCCCGCGTAAAAAGCACAGGGCCGCCCCGCGATTGTCGCGGGACGGGCCCTGCCATTTATGTGCAGCGTTCGCTTGACGCGAACGCGGGGGATCGCATGATCCCCAGGCTCAGTACATGTCGCCCATGCCGCCCATGCCGCCACCGCCGCCGGCAGGCATGGCCTTTTCGGGTTCGGGGATTTCGGCGACCAGCACTTCGGTGGTTAGCAGCAGGCCGGCGATGCTCGCGGCGTTTTGCAACGCGGTGCGCGCGACCTTGGTGGGGTCAATGACGCCCGCCTTGAGCAGGTCTTCGTATTCGCCGGTTTCGGCATTGTAGCCGACCGCCCCCTTCTTTGCGCGGACATTCTGGACGACCGTGGAACCTTCGTCGCCGGCATTCTCTGCCAGTTGCCGCAACGGTTCTTCAAGCGCGCGCATCACGATCTTCGCACCGATGGCCTCATCGCCGTCCAGTTGGAGTTCCTGCAGGGTCTCCTGGCAACGCAACAACGCGACGCCGCCGCCCGGCACGATGCCTTCCTCGACGGCCGCGCGCGTGGCGTGCAGCGCGTCTTCGACGCGCGCCTTCTTTTCCTTCATCTCGATTTCCGTGGCCGCGCCGACATTGATCACCGCCACGCCGCCGGCGAGTTTGGCCAGGCGTTCCTGGAGTTTCTCGCGGTCGTAGTCGGAGGTGGTTTCGTCAATCTGCCGGCGGATCAGGTTGATCCGGCCCATGATGTCAGAACTGGAGCCCGCGCCCTCGACAATGGTCGTGGTGTCCTTGTCAATGACGATGCGCTTGGCGCGGCCCAGGTCGCTCAGGGTGATGCTTTCCAGCGAGCGGCCGAGGTCCTCGGTGATGGACAGGCCGCCGGTCAGGATGGCGATGTCTTCGAGCATGGCCTTGCGGCGGTCGCCGAAGCCCGGCGCCTTCACCGCGCACGCCTGGAAGGTACCGCGGATCTTGTTCACCACCAGCGTGGCCAGCGCTTCGCCTTCCACGTCTTCCGCGATGACCAAAAGCGGCTTGCCCGACTTGGCGATCTGCTCCAGCAGCGGCAGCAGGTCTTTCAGGCTGGAGATTTTCTTCTCGTGGATCAGGATGTACGCGTCTTCCAGCACGCATTCCATGCTCTCGGAATCCGTGACGAAATAGGGCGACAGATAGCCCTTATCAAACTGCATCCCTTCCACGACTTCCAGCGTCGTTTCGATGCTCTTCGCCTCTTCGACCGTGATTGTGCCGTCGTTGCCGACTTTGTCCATCGCCTCGGCGATGATGTCGCCGATCGCCTGATCGCTGTTGGCGGAAATGGCCGCGACATTCTTGATCACGCTCTTGTCGTCGCGCACCTGCTTGCTCATCTTCCGCAAGTTCTCGACCACCGCGTCCACCGCCTTCTCGATGCCGCGCTTGAGCGCCATCGGGTTGGCGCCCGCCGTCACGTTACGCAATCCCTCGCGATAAATGGACTCCGCAAGAATGGTCGCCGTCGTCGTGCCGTCGCCTGCCACATCGGAGGTCTTCGACGCCACTTCCTTCACCATCTGCGCGCCCATATTCTCATACTTGTCTTCGAGTTCAATTTCCTTGGCCACGCTCACCCCGTCCTTCGTGACGGTCGGCGCGCCCCATTTCTTGTCGAGCACCACGTTGCGCCCCTTCGGCCCCAACGTAGCCTTCACGGCCTTGCTCAACTTCATAACGCCCGAAAGAATGCGGCGTCGTGCATCTTCTCCAAATTCCAATTGTTTCGCTGCCATAATGCTCAATCCTCCGGGTTGATCCGTTCCGTGACTTACTCAATGACCGCCAGCACGTCATCTTCACGCATGATGATGTGCTCTTCGCCATCGATCTTCACCTCGGTGCCCGCATATTTGCCCATCAAGATGCGGTCGCCCTTCTTCACTTCCAACGGAATGCGCTTGCCGTTGTCGTCCAAACGGCCCGGACCCACCGCAACCACCTTGCCTTCCTGCGGTTTCTCCTTCGCCGTGTCCGGGATGATGATCCCGCCACGAACCGTCTCACTCGGCTCCTCGCGCTTCACCAGAATCCGATCTGCAAGCGGACGCACTTTCATCGCTTCCTCTCCTTTTTTGGTTGTTGTTGGCTTGTATGCTGCGTGCGCGGAAGCATCACTGCGGCATTTCCGCGCCATTTTGACAGAACTTTTTTTGTCCATCGGCCTGTTAGCACTCGATAGATGCAATGGATAATAGCAGATCAAGAAACAAATGTCAAGACCCCAATCAGTCAATAAATAAAGCCTGTTTTCAAAAAATATGAGATCGCCCCCACGCCTGCCCCCCGGAAATCGATCAGCCTCTCAATCGTCAATTGTCAATATGACAAATAACTTTGTCAAATTAGCCACAAAATGGCCGATTACATGCCGGATTGCCAAGATCAGTCGCCCGCATGCCTTGCCGCTGAAGCACGATGCAGGGGCATGATGCTGCACACGCAATCCCGGGTTGCGCGAAAGCGCGAAAACAAGCAAAATGGCAGACTACGCCCGCCCTCGCTTGCGGTCGGCGGCGCGGCGCGCCGCCTTGACCGTATTGGTCATCAACATGGCGATGGTCATCGGCCCGACGCCGCCGGGCACGGGGGTGATGGCCCGCGCCTTCCTGGACACGCCGGCAAAGGCGACATCGCCGACCAGCCGCGTGCCGCTTTTCTTGGTTGCATCGGGGATGCGGTTGACCCCCACGTCAAGTACGATAGCCCCTTCCCGTACCATGTTTGGCTTGACGAACTCGGGCCGGCCCATGGCCGCAATCAGGATGTCCGCCTCGCGGGTGATTTTGCTGATATTGCGCGTGTGCGAATGGCAGACCGTCACGGTGGCGTTGGCCCCGTTCGCCTTCTGCATCAGCAGCGCGGCCAGGGGTTTGCCCACGATATTCGATCGTCCCACGATCACCACATGTTTTCCCGCCGGATCGTATCCTGACCGCAGCAGCAGGGCCTGGCAGCCCGCCGGCGTGCAGGAGACGAAGCATTCCTCGCCATTGAGCAGACGCCCCACATTCACGGGGTGAAAGCCATCCACGTCCTTGTCGGGGGAAATCGCTTCGAGCACTTTCTTCTCGCTGATGTGTTCGGGCAGCGGCATCTGCACCAGGATGCCGTGAACGCGCGGGTCTTCGTTCAATTTCTCAATCAGTTTCAGCAGACGCTTTTCCGTGCAACTTTCGGGCAGGTCATGCGAGAACGACTCGATGCCCAGGTCAATGCAGGTTCTGCGCTTGGCCTTCACATACACCTCGCTGGCGGGGTTGGCGCCCACCAGCACCACCGCCAACCCAGGCGCAACGCCCCGCGCGCGCAACGCCGCGATGTCCTCTTTCAGGTCCTGCAGTATGGCTGCGGATATCTTTTTCCCGTCAATGATTTTCGCCGAACGCTTCTTGCTCATAAAAGCCCCGTCTCCTTTGTTGCTGTCCTGGCTGGTTGGGAAACGCCCTTCTCGTGCCTGACCGCCGCTGCACAATCTTGCTCAGAGCCATCCTTTTCCCTGAAGCCGGCTCACCAGGCCTTCAGACAGCACGATTACATCTTCCAAGGGTAGTATCGTCAGAATGTTGTCCGGATACAAGATGGTGGCGCCCGCCGGCAATTCGCCGTCGCCCGCGTACCAGACCACCCGGAGCGGCGATCTCGGAAAAACTTGGAAATGATACGCCGCATCCCCCAACCGCAGCGGCGCGCCGCCGTGTCGTTCCCCGGCCTGCTGGAACTGCTCGATAGACCGCCCGGCGGTGGCGCAGAACCGGGAGATCACGCGCCCCTGGTACACGCTCTGATATCCCCGAATCTCCTGGAAATCCGCAAATGAAACCCACCGGAAACCATCGTTCCGGGGAATATCGCCGCAGAGATAGTGCAACGCCAGAATCTGCCACATGACACCCACGCTGCCGCTGGATGTCCCCTCGGGCGTCGGCGTGGAAAAAGAGATGTCCCGGCCGGGAAGATCAACGGTGAACACGCTGTTCAACACGGGCAGCCTGAATCGGCCGTCGCCGCATATCTCTGCGCCCAGGGCCTCCAGGGCCGGGGCCGGCCGTGCGCCGGCCTGCTCGAAGCCTTGGCTGACGGCAATCCGGTAGTTTTCCTGTTTGACGGGAATGGGCATCTCCAGTCTCCCAAATCATGCGCGGCGCCCCCCGGCAACGGCTATTTTGCCTGGGAACACTTGCTGAGGCTGGCAATGACGCGGGCCTGGATTTCCCGGAAACGCGCCTCCTGCCTTTTCATTTCTTCCGAGTCGCCGGCGTTTTTCAGGAACTTCGGGAAACTGCCCGCCTGGCCGAAGCATCGCTCGGATTCCCTGCACCACTGGGCGCATGCGGGCAGCGCCTCGCGGAACACCACGCCGCCGCAGCGACAGCGTATTCGGATTTCATCGCCGAAAATCTCCACTTCCATGCCGCACGCGGGGCATTGCACCATGGCGCTTGAAAGATAGGCGACCGCGCTGGTGCGCCCCGGACAATGCATGTCTGCCATGGTCATCTCCTCATGCAACCCATGCGGTCCTGGACGCCGACGCAGTTGGTCATGCGGTAGGCTTCGAGATATGAATCACAATAGATCATCTTTTCCGTAAGCAATTCGGCCGTAATCATGGCGTCCACAAGGTCTTTGTCCAGGGGATCCATTATGGCCGCATCCAACCCGGCCAGGACGGCCATTACCAGATAGGAGCGGTTAATCAGCGGGCGGTTCGCACATCCCTGGGAAAGATTCGAGAGGCCGAGGTTGAGATGGGGCGGCGTGTCGCTCAGTATCCTCAGTTGCCGCAACGCCTCCAGGACAAACTGGGGCTGCTTCGGGGCGACATTGACCGGCAGAATGATGGGATCAATGTAGAGATGGTCCATCGGCAGCCCCCCTTCCATGGCCTTCACGACAATAAATGCGCCGAGTTCGACGCGCCGCTCCACGTCCGCGGGGACTCCTTTCTTGTCAATGGTCAGGGCGATCAGCCTGGCGTCGTTCTCGGCGGCCAGCGCCACGAACTTCTCCAGCGCCTCCTCATCGGCTTTCGAGGAGTTGATGATGGCGCGCGGCCCCAAGCGTGGAATGACCTCCTTTTGAATCTCATATTTCGGATTGTCAATACAGAGGGTGACATCACTCACCTCCCTGATGGTATCTATCAGCCAATGCATCGCCTCAAGCGGATCAACCTGGGCCGGACCTACATTGACGTCCAGGGCATTGGCCGCGCCCTCCAGTTGCGCGCGCACCAACTCCTGGATAACGCTCTTGTTCTGCTCTTCGATGGCCGCGCGTACGCGCTTGAACATCCCGTTGATCCGTTCGCCGATAATGTACATAAGATATCTCCACTCGCCACGGTTGATTTTGCTCACCGCCCCGCAGCCTTACCGCCGCCGCGCTCGAGCGGCCAGGCGCGCCAGGCGCCGGCCACGTTCACGACACCAATGCCATGACCGAAGGAAATTCCTCGATATTGGTGTGCGGGAAGAAGCAGGCGGATTGAAAAGACTCCATGAAAGACGGCTCCGTGCTGAGTTCAAAATACGTCATCGAATTGGCGATCTTCTGCACGTCCAAATAGTTCTGTCTGTTCAGGGCGGCCATTCTTGCACCCAACAGGCTGGTGTTGCCCGCAAACCGCATCTTCTGCGCCGGGACATCGGGCAGCAATCCGATGCGCACCGCATTTTCCAAGTCCAGGTAATTGCCGAAAGCGCCCGCAACATAGATCTCCTCAATATCTGCCATCTGCAGCCCCAGTGCGCGCAGCAGCACCTGTGACGCGGCGTAAACAGCCGCTTTGGTGCGCACCAGATTCTCGATATCGTCTTGGGTAATGACCAGATCGCGCGGCGCGCCGCGCTCGCCCGCGCCGACCACCAGAAATTCCAACATGCCGTCGCCGTTCTCGCGAACCCTGGAACTGGGATGGTTTCGGACCAGTTTTCCCGTCTTGTCCATGATACCAAGACGCAGCAGGTGGGCAAGCAAATCAACAAAAGCCGTCCCGCACAAGCCGCGCGGCGGCTCCCCCCCGATGGTGGAAAAGGTAAGGTTCTGGCCCGCACTCCATCCTCGGATATGATCTATGGCGCCGGTGGTGGCGCGCATGCCGTCGTGCGTTCCTGCGCCCTCGAAGGCAGGCCCCGCGGATGCGCTCGCACACACCATCCAGTCGCGGTTGCCGATGACAATCTCGCCGTTCGTACCGATGTCTATCAGCATCTTGGGGCGCGCCGCCTGATGCATGCCCACCGCCAGCACCCCGGCCGTGATATCCGCGCCCACAAAGGCGCTCACGCAGGGCATGCAATAGACCAGCCCGCGTGGATTGATGGTGATTCCCAGTTCTGCGGCGCGCAAGGCCGGGGGGTGATAGGTCACACCGACATATGGCTCACGTCGTATCCACTGCGGGGTCACGCCGAGCAAGGTGTGCATAATGGTCGTGTTGCCCGCGGCAACCAGAAACGTAATGTAGTTCTGGCTCAGCCGGCTTGCGTCCAGGAGTTCCTGGATAAGGATGTTGATGTCGTCCACCACCATGCTGTGCATTTGCTCGAGGCCGTTGGGGTGCTCTGTCGCCCAGATGATGCGCCGCAATATGTCCGAACCATAGACCGCCTGCGAGTTGTACTTGGCCGAAGTGCCCAGCGTCTGGCCGCTGGCCAACTCGACGAGTTGCGCAACAATCGAGGTCGTGCCCACATCCACGGCCACGGCAAGATTGGGCACGCTGCTGTCGCCGGCGACAATGTCCGTGATTTCCGCCAATGCGCCGCGGTGGGCCACCGTGGCCGTAACGACGCCGTCATGTCCGCGAAGGACGTGCGGCAGCATGCGGATTATCTTCAGCCCCATCTGATATTCCGCGGCGTCATCCACCTCTTGAAGTTTCTGCTTCAGCCGCGACAGGTCCGACAGGCAGTTCTCAAGGGTCGGGGGGGCGGGTTTCAGAGCGTATTTCCGGACCAGGGGGTGCAGCCGTTCCGGCGTCCTGGCCAGGTAATCCCGCTCGCGAATCCCCAGTTCGGAACCGTCCGCGCTGCGGACTTTTCCGCGCAACTGGGATTCAGTGGGCACCTCGATGATGACATTTCCCTCGGCCCGCGCTTCACAGGCCAGGATGTACCCCTCCCGGATTTGTTCGCGCGTAAGCGAACCTGTGGCGGCACCGCCGACAAGACCGCGGCGCACAATAACGCGGCATTTGCCGCACACCCCGTCGCCTCCGCAGAGATTCTCGACAAATACGCCCGCGGCGCGCGCCGCGTCCAGGATGGTTGTGCCAACCGGCACCTCCACGGAAACATCACCGGGCAAAAAGTGGATAGTACAAGATTTCTTCGCGCGTGAAGGGCCCATGGTTCATCCGCTCCATTGTTTCTTGAGATAGGGCACGATGCCGGATGCCTCGCGGGGTCCCACCATGACATCCCATCCGGATTCTTCCTTGATACCGCCGCTGAGCACGGCCACCAGCCCGGGAATGATCATCTTCTTGTGGTTGACCTGCCGGTCCAGATTGCTGGCCGACAGCGTCTGCGCCACCGACGCCGGCGTAAGTTTTTCCGCAGCCCACGCCGTGAGTACGCTGGTGCCTTCCGTGTCCACGGCGATGATGTGGGCCGGTATCCGTGCGGCGGTGATTTCCGATTCAACGGAATAGTAGGACAGTGCGAAATTGGTGGTCACCAGCACGGGCGCGTCGGGGCCGGGGTCGCCAACGGGATGCACTCCCGGCTTCACCTGCACCGGCACCTGCGGGTCGGTGTAGATATCCTGGCGCGACGCCGCCATGGCCAGAAGGTAGGCTGGGTCGGATACATTGGTCACCACAATCCCGGCATACTTCAATATGTACCAGCAGGCGGCCACCGTCGCCTGAACAGGATTTCCGTTGATCGCCGTCATGGCCACCGGATATCCCAAGGGGCGATACTTCCTGGATATAGCCGCCCGGCGGCTTTGGGTCAGGAAAGCAAGCCCGTCTGTTTCCGTGGCGCACTCGGGCGCGAGGATGAGTTCTTTCAGACCTGCCGCCCGAGCCTTTTCGGACAAGGCGGATATTTCTTCAAAATCTCTGCCTTGAATGCACAAGGGAAGACCCAGTTCCTTGGCTGTGGCGATGTATCCGTCAATGTCGGCCTGGGCGTTCATGGCCCACAAGAGCGGACGTTGGGCCGCCAATGCGCCGCCGGCCGCGCGCAAAGCGTTGGGGTCGGACGCCATCAGCGCAACCGGCCTTCCGGCCGCATCCGCCGCGGCTTTTGCCGCCAACGCGAATCGCTCGACATCACCCGACAAATGACGGACCGCTATCAGGTCTATTTTGGACACTTTGCCCATCCTGTCGAAGGCGATGGCCGCCACTGCGCGGCTTTTCTCCTTGATTGCAGCAATCTCGGCCGTATCATCCACGCAAACGCCAATCGCGGCGGGATGGTGGAATTTGTCCTCATGCCGGTACAGGACTGTTTCCCGGCCGATTTCAAATGCCTGGTCGCCCACACCGACCTTCACCAGTTGTTGCGGCGGCGCACTGGCCTCGCTGAGCGCCGCGGCCGCGCCCGGTTCCAGGCGCGGACAATTCTCGAGCGGGGCTTGCCCCGCAGCAACCTTCATGGCAAAGGCAAGGCAAGTCGGCAAGCCGCATTCTTTGCAGTTTTCCTTCGGCAGGCTCTTGTATATCTCAAGTCCTGAGAGTGCCATAACGCATGTACTCCTTATCAGCCGGCCATTGCCGGCGCATGATGATCAAATAAGCGGTTCCATCGTTAACGCGGGGTGTTCCACCCGTTCAAGATGCGCCAACAGCCCATCGCTTTCGGTGGTGATGGTTTCGTCCGCGATCTTGTCCACGAACCCGTTCAGTCCCATTTCCTGCGCGCGGTCGGCCAGATATGCGCGCATGGCTTCCTTGAGGTCCTTGGGCATCCAGACCAGGCGCTTGAGGCCGCCCTCCGCGGCGATGAATTTCCGTGACGCCAGGTACATGCGGCCCACTCCCACGAAGCCGGGCGTCTGCGCCCCCCCGCCGACCGACCCGGCCAAGGTGCTGAACTGCATGCCGATGGGGGTGTCCCCCTGGTATTCGCGGTTTACGGCAATCACTCCATTGCACTCTGGAACGATGGCGACAATCACTTCGAAGCATCCGCACGATGTCATCGGGTTCTGCATGAGCGAATACGCGGAGAAGCGTTCCGTCGCATGATTCGAGTGCGCATACACAAATTCGTTCACACCCTGCCATTCGCCCAAGGACTCATTGACAACGCGTCCTTTCTTGATGGGTTGATTGGGGCCGACAGGATTGATCTCGTAGGCAGCCTGCCCGTCAAGCCAGTTATATGCGCCGCACAGGCCCAACCGTTCCGGCGTGATGACGCAAACGTGATTGGGGGCGTAGGATTGACAGATCGTGCAGGAATAGAAGGTGTCCACCGATTCGTCCATCATGCCCCGCACCCGGTCATCACGGGCGTCAAAGGCGGCGGTAGCCTCTGCAAGCAGTTTTTCCACCGCCTCCGACTCCGTATAGATGGTCACTTGGACGCGGTCCACTATCCCGCCATATTCCCCCAGTAGTTTGGCGTGGAGAATATTCCCGAGATGCTTCAGCCGGAAACCCGCTTTGAATGCATCCTTGCTGATGCGCAGCCAGAGTTGATCGCGCTGGGCAATGTGCATGACGCCCATGGCATGGTTCAGGTAGCGATGCATCTGGCGTTCCAGAATGCCCTCGAAGTCCGGGCGCATTTTGCGCCCAGCCACCTCGATCAGAATCCCCAGGTCCAACGAAGTCCTGGCGTCTGTCGCGTCCAGGTCGGGACCGATGACGGTCACCCGCCCGTCCTCGATGTCTTTGGCATCGCGCATGCGCAGGAATTCCACCGCCTTCGAGTATTTGCCGCCGAACTGGGTGTGCATGTCTTCGCGGCGCACGCGTTCGCCCTCGAAGGCCGCCGCATACGCCACGGGAATGTCCATGGTCTCCACCTTCACCTTCACCCCTCGCACTTCGATGGCGCGCGCAATTAACTTCTCATGGTCCGTTTCCCGGACCAGTTCCTCGTACGTGGTTACCCCCGTGGGGCGAATCTCCGGCGTTGTGGCATCATCCGAAATCACGGGAAACCCCATGACGATGGCCCCCGCGCCAACGGCATACCATTCGTCGGGAATCGGGCCGAAGGTGATGCCGAACGCGAAGATGCGCTCGCGGCAATAGCGCAGACAGGCCCTGAAATCCCCCTTCTTGTGCCCCCCGAACGTCAGGGCGCCGCGAATCGCCCAATCCAGCACATAAATGGCGGATTCCGTATCCCGGCCCACCGGAACAATGTAAGTATTCCATCCCATCTCGACGCCTTCCTCGACGAGTTGGTCGTACAGGGAACGGCCATCCCGGTTGCACAGGAGAAACGACAGGATGTTGCGCTGCTGCAACTGTCTGACGGCTTTGACGGCAATGTCGTTGGTGGGGGCGGGCCCCAAAATCGCCGCAAAACCAGGCATGCGGCCATCCACCAACTGAATGCCCAACTCCCGCAGAATTGTGTCGGAAATGAAACCGGTATGGTCCTGCTCGATGGGTTCGTTTCTGAGGTAACGCAAGGCGCAGATAACTTCTTGGGCAAGCAGGGTGGCAACGCCGCTGTCCAGCCCCCGCCCCAGGTAGGGCAGCCATAGCCGAGCCGGAGGTTCTTCGCCAACCAGTTCCCGGCAATGCCGCGCAATCAGCTGCAGGTCACCCACTGTCTGCGCTTCTATGCCCATGAGCGCATACGCCATGGGAAGATAAAAGGCCGTTCCGGGAAAACCCACACGCTGTTCCGACCCTCGGGTCTCCAGGGCGGTGCGCACCTCGCTTTCCGCTCTGGCAACAAAGGACTGCGCACCCCGAATCGCCGCTGCAATCACTTTTCGACTCATAGAACCCAAATCTCCCGTTGAATGCGATCGCTTCGTCCTGTGGACGCGAATGCCGGTTGTTTCTGCCTCATGCCGCCCTTCTTCGACAAGCCACAAGCATGCCTGCAGCCACTGTCTGACCTGGCCGGAAAACTACAATACAGGCAGATAAAACACGTTTCTGCCGCTCCCTTGGATTCAAGCAAGTCCTGTGCCTATGGCGCGTTTTGCTGGCGGGCTGCCGAAAAAATCGTTCCAATCGTCGAAGGGTCAATGCCGACGCTGATAGAACGTATCTTCTCCATGCTGGGGAATCTCAGGTGCCCGGGGTTGCGGGAAGCGGGAAGATGCAATACCTCGGTTAGAGTTACGGCAATCCCCAAGAGTTTGCGAAATTCCGCAACCCACGAGAGCATGCTGCACATCCTGTTGCGTGACAATGGCGCATCGGAATAACATGCCGAACCAATGATGTTGCAACAAAAGGGAGATGAAAAATCCGACGCAATATATGGCGAAATGCAGACCCACAGAGGAGATGGGAATATGAAGATTGCAATCACGGGAAAAGGGGGGACAGGGAAAACCACATTGGCGGCATTGCTGGCCAGGACCTTGGCGGACCAGGGACGCCCGGTGATCGCTATTGACGCAGATCCAGACGCAAATCTTGCCTCGGCGTTGGGAGTGCCTCCTGAGGAGATGCCGGCGCCCCTGAGCCAGATGAAGGACCTGATCCGCGAACGGACAGGCTCCAAAAGCGGCTACGGCACGTATTTCAAGATTAACCCGGACGTGCGCGATCTGCCGGAAAAGTACGCGCGCATCATTCACGGTGTGCAATTGTTGACGCTGGGCGGCGTGTCTACGGGCGGAAGCGGCTGCATTTGCCCGGAAAGCGCGCTGCTCAAAGCCCTGGTTACTCATGTACTGTTACGGCCCCAAGAGGCGGTCATCCTGGATATGGAAGCCGGCGTGGAGCACCTTGGGCGGGCCACCGCCGAAGCGGTGTCCATGATGATTATCGTGGCCGAACCCGGCCTGAGAAGTATCCAGACCGCCCTCACCATCCGCAAACTCGCCGAGGAAATCCACATTCCACGCCTCGGCGTCGTAATTAACAAGGTTACCCCCGGCATGGACCTGAACGGTCTCACCGGACTGTTGCAGGGAATGCCGCTTCTGGGCACAATCTGCTTCGATCCGGAGATTGCCCGGGCAGACCTCGAAGGATGTTCCCCATACACGGGCAAAGAACCGCAACGCCGGGAGATATGCGCCATTCTTGACGCCATCATGCGGGAGGTCGAAAAGAATGCATGACCTGTTCCCGTCCCCTCTGCCCATTGCTGTACAGGAATGACCGCTACTTCCCTTCGGATATTGTCTGCTTCGCGCCGTGTCTGACCGGCAGCGCAATACGGACCGCGGTTCCCTTTCCCGGTTCCGACTCAACGGCGATGGCGCCCCCGTGCTCCTCGACGATCCGCTTGACGATGGTCAACCCCATTCCTGTGCCCTTGCCCGGTCCCTTGGTCGTGAAGAAAGGCTCGAAGATGCGCTTTATGTGCTCGGCTGGAATGCCTATGCCGTCGTCCGTTACGCTCACTTCCACAAATTCCTTGCGTTTATCCCCCGACTCGATGGTGCGCGTCCGAAACAGAATCTCGCCAATGGCCTCCGATCCTGTGCTCCTGGCGTCGCGGTTCTTGTCCCTGGCTTCCGTTATGGCCCCCACGGCGTTAATCAGAAGATTAAGAAAAACCTGGGTCAGAGCATGCCGATCGCCCTGGATCAGGGGAACGGCATTGTCCAGATCAAACTTGATGTCAATGGCATTTTGCCTCACTCTCATTCCCATAAAGGCGACTGCATGCTCGATGGCGGTGTGTACATCGAGGAATTCGCGTTGTATTTCGTGTTTTCGGGCGTATTCCAAAAGTTGCTGGGTGGCGCCGCAAAGACGGTTCAACGCATCCCGAATCATCCGCAGGTATTCGATATTCTGCGCCAGATTTTCCGGTTGGCGCTCGAGCCGCGCCATGCAACTCATGATGCCGTCCAGCGGATTGTTGATTTCGTGGGCCAATCCAGCGGCGAATTCGCCGATGGAAGCCAACCGACTCGATTCCTCGACGCGATTCCGCGCCTCTTTCAGCAGTTTGGATTTATAGTCCAGGATTGCCATGACATCGTTGAACTGCTCGATAAACCTGTGTTCGACGTCGCGCCGCGCCTGCAGATACACAGGGCATGCTTCACAATGCCGCGTCCGCTCAAATAATTGCCGAAAATCCTGCAGGTCATGACAAAGGGGCCGCCCCAAGTGCCAGCATCGAACCCCGAAATTCCCGTACGCTTCACAATCCTCCCGGCCGCATTGCCGATATTCCCAACAGGGTCTAAGAAGATCATTGTGGCAGCGCAACGAAAAATTATCGCTCTCCTCGGCGCTCTGCAGGATTTGGTTCATGTCTTCCACAATGGCGGACATGCGTTGTGCGGAAGAATGGTCGGCGCGCCGCCGCCGATAACCGGCAAACAGCGTCACCGCAGCGCCGACACAGCCGCCGCCAAGAAGGAATGCGGCAACCATCCAAGCAAAAAACATTCCGAAATGCCTCGACGCCGTCCTGGCCAACAACAATGCCCGGGCACGGGCATTTTCATGCATCATTTGCCCGCAGCACCATCATATATATATTATAGATTAACCCCGGTCTCGGAAAAAGTGTTATGAGGGGTTCATATCGGGCGGCTCCGACTCTTAGAAACTGCAATTGGCGGGGAATTAATCGCCTCTGCTTTACAGGGACCTGCAAGGATTCACACATATTTCCACCATGGTAACATTTCAGCCGATTAAAGTAATCACTGCTCTTCCAAAGGATTCCTGCGTGCAGCGGTGGAACATGAATAGTCGGCTGCCTTCAACTTCAGTTGGCTAGAATATCACCCCGGAAGAATTGCCGGCAGGCTGGGTATCGAGCCATCGCCGGTAGTCGTCGAGGGTGTTCAGATTCTGCAGTCCCTCTGCGGTTGGCAGGTTCACGGACACGATCTTGCAGTCCCTGAGCGCGTCCATGACTTTGTACACGCCGCAGGCGATGGCGCGCCGCAAGAATGGGAGCACACGCTTGCGATAGGCCGCAAACAACGGCTCATACCTGCCTTCCGCGGAGACCGGGATTGCGCAGTCGCCCCGGCGTGCGCTGTCCAGAAGGCGCGCGATCAGCGCGAGGTCAATCTGCGGCATGTCGCAGGGGAGCACGAAACAGGTGTCATGGTGCGATGCGGCCATGGAACTCACCATGCCCCCAATAGGTCCCAATCCCGGGATTTCATCCGCCACGACACGTATCCCGCAGCCAGCGACCGCACAGCCATCGTTTGCGGCAATCACAAGTTCCTCGAAATGCGGTCGTACTTGTGCGGCAATGATCTGAATAAGCGGGCGCCCGGCGAAGGGAAGAAAGCGCTTGTCGCGCCCCATGCGCGAACTGTTGCCGCCGGCAAGGATCACCGCCGTTGCGCGGAAGCGCATCGGGGCGATGTGGCGGACCGGATCGCCCGGGGCGCTTGAAACGACGCCCGCTCCCAGAATGGATTGGATGGATGATTTCATGTCAACTTGCAGACGCGCGCGGCGGCGACTTTATACTCGGGTATTTTGGCGACGGGGTCCAGCGCGGCGATGGTCAGCGCATTGGCGGGGTGTTCCGCAAAATGCCAGGCCACAAACAAGGTGCCGCGCGGCACGCGGTCCGTGATATTCGCGGGCAATTCAATCCGCCCGCGCCGCGATTCCACCCGGACCTGCTCGTTGTGTTCGATGTTCAGCGCGGCGGCGTCCTCCGGATGCAACTCGAGACATCCGTGTGGGACCCGGTCATCCAGCACAAGCGAGCGCCGGCTCATGCTGCCCGTATGGTAATGCTCGAGAATCCTTCCGGTGGTCAGAATGAAGGGGAAGGCCTCGTCGGGCTGCTCGGCGGGGTCGAGATAGTCCACGGGGTGGAACTTTCCCTTGCCGCGCGTGAAGTTCCCGCCGGCATGCAGGAATTTCGTGCCGGGATGATCGCGTGTCGGACAAGGCCACTGCAGTCCGGGCGCGCCCAGCCGGTCATGGGTGATGCCGCCGTATATGGGCGTGAGCGACGCTATCTCATCGGTGATTGCCTCATGGCTGGGGTATGACATCGCGTATCCCATGCGCGTGGCTACCTCGCACAAGATGCGCCAGTCCTCGCGGGCTTGTCCGGGCGGGGCAACCGCAGGCGCGAGGCGTTGCACCCGGCGTTCGGTGTTGGTGACGCTGCCCGCCCTTTCCGCGAAACAGGCCGCGGGAAACACGACGTCGGCCAGTTGGGCGGTCTCCGTAAGAAAGATGTCCTGGACGACGAGAAAATCAAGCGATTCAAGTCCTTCGCGCACATGGCCGATGTCCGGTTCGCTGAGCATGCCGTTTTCGCCCATGATGTACATGCCCCGGAGCGTTCTTTCATGCGCGGCCCGGATCATTTCCATCATGGTCAGACCGGGCGCGCCTGGAAGGGATACTTGCCATGCGTGCTCGAACTTTTCCCGGGCACCGGGGTCCGTGACCGGCTGATAACCGGGGTACATGTTGGGCAGCGCGCCCATATCGCAGGCGCCCTGCACATTGTTCTGGCCGCGCAATGGATTGACGCCGGTGCATTCCCTGCCGACGTTGCCTGTCGCCATCGCCAGGTTGGCCAGCGCAAGCACGTTGTCGGTTCCCGTGACGTGCTGTGTGATCCCCATGGAATAGACCACCGCGGCCCCCGGCGCGGAGGCATACAGCCGGGCCGCATGGCGTATCTGGTCCGCGGGCGTCCCTGTGATGGCAGCCACGCGTTCGGGCGTGTACCATCCGATGCGTCCGCGGATGGCATCGAAGCCCTCGGTATGCTGCGCAATGAAGTCGCGGTCTTCCAGACCCTCCTCCAGGATTACGTTGAGAAAAGCGTTGATAAGGGCGACGTCTGTGCCCGGCCGATGCCGCAGATGAACGTGGGCGATGCTGGCGAGGGGAATCCGCCGCGGGTCCGCCACGATCAGCGTCGTATTGCCCGACATCACCGCCTGCCGGATGAAGATGCCGATCACCGGATGGCATTCCGTGGTGTTGGAGCCAATGACGAAAATCAGGGGCGTACGCCGTAGTTCCTCGATGCTGTTGGTCATGGCGCCGCTGCCGAAGGCGCGCGCCAGACCAGCCACCGTGGACGCATGACACAGCCGGGCGCAGTGGTCTATGTTGTTGGTCTGAAACACGGCCCTGGCCAGTTTCTGCATGATGTAGTTGTCTTCATTGGTGGTTTTGGCGGAACTCAGACAGGCCAGGGCGTCCGGGCCGTGGCGCTCCTTCAGTGCCGTGAACCGGGATGCCGCCAGATCCAGCGCCTCATCCCAGGAAGCCTCCCGGAAAACGCCGCTCTGCTTGATCAGCGGGACGCTCAGACGCTCGGGGCTGCCCACGAAATCCATCCCGAAACGCCCTTTCACGCACAGGGCGCCGTCATTGGGTGTCACGCCCGGGGCGCTCGTCACGCGCACGATTCGCCCCGACTTCCGATGCACGTTCAGGTCCAATTGGCAGCCCACCCCGCAGTAGGGACAGGTGGTGCGCGTCTTGATGAAGTCCTTTGCCTTGCCCCGGCCTACCGCATTGCGTTCGTATAACGCGCCCACCGGACAGACACTGATGCATTGCCCGCAGGCCTCGCATGAGGAATCGTAGAGCGCGACATCAAGCCCGGCGGCGACACGCACATTGCCCGCGCGCCCCTGCATCGTCAGCGCCTGGCACCCTTGTATTTCGGCGCAGGCCTTCACGCACCGCTCGCACCGGATGCATTTTGAAGGGTCATATCGGAACGCCACATTGCCGGTGCTGAAGTTTCTTGTGTATGGCGACAGCCCCACCCTGGGGAAGGCGGCTTCGTTTGCCCCGTACTCATACGCATAGTCCTGCAGCAGGCAGTCGCCGTCCTTGTCGCATGTGGTGCAGCGGAGATCGTGTTCGCTCAGCAGCAGTTCTAGGATGCCCCTGCGCGCCTTCCGGACCGCCTCCGTATTGGCGTGGACAATCATGCCTTCCTCAACGATACAGGTGCAGGCGGTGTGCAGTCCTGGACGCCCCGCAAGTTCAACCACGCATAAGCGACACCCCGCCGTCGCCGTCAGCCTCGGCTCATAGCAGAGATGCGGAATCGCGATGCCGTGCGCCAGGGCCACATCGAGCACTGTGTCGCCCGTCCGCGCGACAACCTCACGGCCGTCTATATGAATTGGAAACGAGGTCATCCCCTACCTTTCCTGTTTCACGGGGCGCCGGTGCCTTCTTTCCAGGTCGCAACGCATGCAGCGTTGCGCTTCCTGCCGCGCATGCAGCGGTCCCAGGCCGGCGACCACCTCCGCGAATCCGTTCCGGCGGTGTTCGACCGGAAGCATGTCTTCTTTGCAGCGAGAGGACGCGGCGGCCATTTGTTCGGCGGCGGGGCGCCACAGGCTGCCGCCGGTGTTTTCGGGCAGCACTCCCGACCCGCCCAGCAGGCGGTCTATCGCCACGGCCGTCCTTTGTCCCGCCGCGATGGCTTCGATGACGGTGCCGCCGCCGGAAATGCAATCGCCTCCGGCGAAGATCCGCGCCACGGATGTCACGCATGTGCGGGCGTCCACGCGCACCGCCCCCGAAGCAGTCCGTTCAACCAGGTGATTCACCGGCTCCAGGGACGGCTGTTGACCGATGGCGGGAACCACCATGTCGCATGGCAGCACGAATTCACTGCCTTCGACAGGGATGGGGCGGCGGCGTCCGCCGGAGTCCGCCTCTCCGAGGCGCATCTTGATCAGTTCGATCCCTGACACCCTGCCGTCTGCTGTATGGATGCGCTTCGGCGCCACCAGTTCCATCAGTTCCAGTCCTTCCGCAAGTCCGGCCTCCACTTCCTCCTCATAGGCGGGCATTTCCTCCCGCGTCCGACGATACAGGATGTAAACCGTTTCGGCACCCAGACGCAGCGCCGACCGCGCAGCGTCCACCGCCGCGTTGCCGCCACCAACCACCGCCACGATCTTCCCGCAATGACACGGTTCGCCCAGCGCGCGGCGCCGCAGCAGGCTCAATGCATCAATCACCCCCGCGCTCCGCTCCCCTTCAATGTTCAATGGCTGGCCGGTCTGAGCCCCCGTGGCGACAAACACGGCGCGATAGCCTTGGCTCAGAAGCGCGTCGGCTTTGCCGATGCGCGTGTTGGTACGCAGGTCCACGCCGTGCGACAGGATGAAATCAATGTCGGCCTGAAGTGCTGCCTTGGGAAGGCGGAACTCGGGAATGCCCACGGCCAGCATGCCCCCGGGAATCGGCAGCGCCTCGAAAACCGTTGAGCACCGCTGCAGCAGCGCCAGAAAATAGGCGCATGCCAGTCCTGCGGGACCGCTGCCGATAATGGCCACTTCCGCTTTCCCCGAAACCGGACGCGTGAGTGTCGCTCTTCCGTTGTCATTGTGGTCGCCGGCATAACGCTTGAGCGCCCGGATGGCCAGCGGCTCGTCCAGATCAACGCGGCGGCAGCGCGTTTCACAGGGCGCATCGCATACCCGCCCGCACACCGACACAAAGGGATTCCGGCGCCGCACCACGTTTACGGCATCGTTTTCTCTTCCCTCCGCGATGAGTCCGATGTAATGGGGGACATTCACACCGGCGGGGCACGCGTGACTGCATGGCGTTTCGACCAGGGCTTCGCAGGCCGCAGCCCGGCAATGCCGTTGCCGGATGTGTTCCTCATACTCTTCGCGGAAATAGCGCAGCGTTGAGAGCACCGGATTCGGTGCGGTCTGCCCCAGCCCGCACAGCGAACCCGCCTTGACCAGCCGGGCGAGTTCTTCGAGCCGCTCGATGTCGCCCTCCTGGCCCTGACCTTCGCAGATGCGGGTCAACAGGTCAAGGAGATGGCGGGTGCCGATGCGACACGGTACACATTTTCCGCAGGACTCGTTTTGCACGAACTCCATGAAGAACCGGGCGATGTCAACGATGCACGTCAATTCATCCATGACGATGAGGCCGCCGGACCCCATGATAGCCCCAATCTCCTTCATGGATTCGTAGTCAATCGGCAGATCCAGGAATTGGGCCGGCACACAGCCACCCGAGGGACCGCCCATCTGGACCGCTTTGACGCGGCGCTTCCGGGGGATGCCCCCGCCGATATCGAAAATGATCTGTCTCAGGGTCGCGCCCATCGGCGCTTCGACCAGGCCGGTGTTGTTCACTTTGCCCGCGAGGGCGAATATCTTGGTGCCCTTGCTGGCGTCGGTCCCGATGGAACGGTACCAGTCCTTCCCATGTCGCAGGATCAGCGGGACATTGGCCAGTGTCTCGACGTTATTGATGGTCGTCGGTTGCCCCCGGTATCCCTGGCGCGCGGGAAAGGGGGGCCGGGTCCTCGGCGTGCCGCGCCGCCCCTCGAGGGAAGCGATCAGCGCTGTTTCTTCGCCGCACACGAAAGCGCCGGCGCCTTCGCGCACACTGAGATGAAGCCGAAAACCGGTCCCCAGAATCCTGTCGCCCAGCAATCCCGCCTGTTGCGCCTGCTCGATGGCGATGCGCGTGTGGCGCACGGCGAGGGGGTATTCGGCCCGGACATAAACGAAGCCCCGGCGCGCCCCAATCGCATAGGCCGCGATGCACATGCCCTCGAGAATTGCATGCGGCGCGCCTTCCAGGAGGCTGCGGTCCATGAACGCGCCCGGGTCGCCCTCGTCGGCATTGCACACGATCACTTTGCATTCGCCCGGCGCTTCCCGGCAAAAGCGCCATTTCACGCCCGTCGGAAATCCGGCGCCGCCGCGCCCCCTCAGCCCAGACTCAAGGATTTCGTCAATGACCTGGTCGGGCGTCATTTCGCTCAGCGCTTTGGCGAGCGCCGCATACCCGTCGTTCGCGACGTAGTCCTCCAGCGAGAGCGGGTCCATGCGACTGTTGTCGCGCAGCAGCACGCGGGTCTGCCGGGCATAAAAAGGAATGTCCTGTTCCCGTATCACCCGTTCCCCGGTGACAGGGTCCTTGTACAACAGGCGTTCAATGATTTCCCCCCCCGCCACGCTCTTGTCCACAATTTCCGCGGCATCCGCAGGCTCGACCCGCGCATAGAAGATGTCGCCGGGACGCACCACCACGATCGGCCCTTGTTCACAAAAGCCATGACAGCCGGTGCGCTTCACCAGGACTGACCGCTCCAGCCCCCGTTGTGCAATCGCCCGATCGAGGGCCTCCGCCACTTCCGAGGCTCCCACCGCATCGCATCCGGTGCCGCATACCGCGATGGTGTGACCCCCCTTCCTTACATTGGCGCGGATGCGTTCTCTCCAGGCATGCAATTCGGCGACGGTGCCCAGTCTTTTCATGTCTGTTCTTCCCGCGCCATCATCCGTACGAGTCGCTCGCCCTTGCGCGGGGTCAACTTGCCATAGTACTTGCCGTTGATGACCATGACCGGCGACAGCGCACAGGCGCCGAGGCACGCGGCCGTCTCCAATGTAACTTGGGAATCCGCCGACGTGCTGCCGGGTTCGAGGTCAAGCACTTTCTTGACGGCATCCAACAGTTTGTTGCCGCCCCGCACGTGGCACGAGGTGCCGCAGCAAAGGGTCAGCCTGTGGCGGCCGCGCGGCTCTCGATGGAACTGGGCATAGAATGTCACCACTCCCTGGATGCGGCTCTCGGGTACGCCGGTGCGCTGACTGACCCGCCGTAGCGCCTCAAACGGGAGATAACCGTAAATCCGCTGTATCTCCTGCAGGATGGAGATGATGTCCCCGGAACAGAACTCCTCGTCATCCCCGTTCCGCGACGCCGCGCTCTTCTCCAGAATTTCCTCTACCGGCGCAAGGTCAATCTCCAGCGCTACGGCCATTGGTTGTTCTCCTTATTGGTATTGCCTCGGCGCGCGTGTCTCGCGGCATGAAGCGCCCCAGGCGTTGCCGCTCTCTTATCAACCCGCATTGCCTCGCGCGACGTTGTGCAATCAGCCGGTCAGACGCGCACACACCCTGCTTGCGAACGCACGCACGCCGCTTTCATGGAAGGTCGTGAAAGACTCCGCCTTGACCACGGCCTCCTTGTTCAAATTGAGCGCGATGACGCGGCGCTCAAAATCCACAGACGATACGTTGCCGATGTCCAGGGCAATACACTTGATGCTTCCCGACTCAGCCACGCGAACTGTAATGCTCGAAACCCCCCAGCCCTTCGGTTCCATGCAGAAGTCGAAAACTTTCCCGATGAACTGGCCGTCACGCCCTTGAACGGAATAACGCAAGAGGTGTCGCAGACTGTACAGTTGCGGACCCTTATCGGAAACATTTGGGACAACGTCTTGCGGAAATGCGGACCAAGGCGACCAATGCGTTGCGCATACGTTGAAATTGAGGGCGTTCTGCTCGGCAATCCAATCAATGGGGGGATTGTCCTCAATGCAGTCGGCCCGCTCGACATCCCCTCGCGTACACGCTATGGCGAAATTCTGTTTCGTCCAGTCGATCGCGGTGAACTTCTCTGTTTTCACCACTGTCTTGCGCCAGGGTTGGGTCGGCACGCTTAATACCACTTGCTGCGCTCGCCAATCCCCGTTGTAGAGATGGAGGTCGGAAATCCTGGCCACATATCCATCACTGCACCGAACCCGGTGCCCCAGCAATGATCTCATGCTGATAACCATGGCCTGATTCTCCCTTTATCGGTATCGCAGTCAATACCGGCGTTGTTCATATATTCATATCCGCCAGCAGAGCGTGGTCCACATGGCGCGTCAAGTGCCGAAGACAACGCAATATAAAGGAGTCCATTGCGATCTGTAAGAATAAAGAGCAAATCATGTGCCACCGTGTGGAGGGGGTTGTCCAGCGTTCTGAGGATGGGCTATCTTTGACATTCGCATTATTGCAAGACAACTTTCGCAGATTATCCGACGGGTTGCGCGGCCCGGTTGCGATTCTCCGCAACGCCGCTTACGGAATCGCGCAGCATTTCGGGGCCGGACGTCACTGCGTCATGCAAAGGGTCTGCCACGACCGGGCGCGGCAACAGCCCCGCTTTCTTCAGCAGATCGGGTACTATGTGTTCGCTTTCAATCGCCATGATATGCACGCCGTGCACACCTGGAATCTGGAGCAATTCCTGAATCTGCTCGACGGCGATTCGCTCGCCTTCCTCGGCGGCATTTTCCGCGCCGCGCAGTCGTTCAATGATCTCTTCGGGCACGGTCAACCCCGCGACATTGTCGCGCATGTGCTCCGCCATTCGCAGTGACTTCAGGGGAGTGATGCCGGCCAGAATGTAAACCCTTTCATGGAGTCCCCGGTCACACACCTGCTGCATCCACTGCCGGAACCGTTTCATGTCGTAAATGCACTGCGTCTGAATGAAATCGGCCCCGGCATTGACCTTTTTGGCCAGGCGCGCGACCCGGAAGGGGAAGGGATCGCCAAAGGGATTGGCGGCAGCGCCGATGAACATTCTTGGCTCGACGACGGGCGCCTTTTTCGAGTTGCGGATTTCATCGCCGCAGGCAAAGACTTTTTCATCCCGCATGGCTCTCAGCATGGCCACCAGCTGGATGGAGTCCATGTCGAACACATTTTTCGCCGCAGGATGGTTGCCGAATTTCTGGTGGTCGCCGGTCAGGCACAGGACATTGCGAATACCCAGGGCATAGGCCCCCAAGACGTCGCTCTGAACGGCCAAGCGGTTGCGGTCACGGCATGTGATCTGGATGACCGGTTCGAGGCCCTCCTGCATCGCGATCAGAGCGGCCCCAATGGACGACATGCGCACGATTGCAGTCTGGTTGTCCGTGATATTGGCGGCATCAACCACGCCCCGCAGGTATCCGGCCTTTCTGCGGATGAGATCCGTGTCAGCGCTCTTGGGCGGCCCTAATTCTGCGGTGACGACGGGGCGCCCCGAGCGCAATATCCGCTCCAACCGGCTTCCGGCTTTCAGCATGGTGGTGTTCATAGCCGCACTTCTTCCCTTGTGATGGTTCTTGGGCCGCCGTCGCGGTGCTGCGACCAGTCCTTGAACGGCTGTATCTTCTCCAATTCCTCAAGGCGGCCCATCGCCTCCATTCGCTCGTAAATGAGTTGCCAGGCGCACTCGACACGCTCCGGGTCCACCTCGCATCGGCCGTCTTGCGAACCGCCGCAGGGGCCGTTCAACAGGCTCTTGGAGCACCGCGCGACGGGGCATATGCCGCCGAAATCCGCCAGCACGCATTCGCCGCAACCCGCGCAACGTTCCGCCCACACCCCTTGCTCGATTGTGGCGCCGTAGAACTTGGTGTTCAGGGCGGGGTACACGATTTTGTCGGGGAATCGTTGTGCGCAGAACTGCACGCCCACGCCGCAGCCCATCGAGATGACGGCCTCGGCGTCGGCGGCTTTCCGGGCGGTCGTCTCATCGAAAAACTCCGCGTCGCACTGCCGCGTGATGGTGTGCTCATCCACCGTGATGTCGTCATTGCGTTCGCGGGCGGCGAGGCGGACCAGCGAGGCCAGGATGCCCACTTCCTTTTCGCCGCCGGCCATGCACACCGTCACGCAGGTGCCGCAGCCCAGCAACAACACGCGCCGATGCCTCTTGGCGTAACTGTAAATATCCTCAAAGGGCTTCTGTTCGGCTACAATCATGGCTCGTCTCCAAGGCATTCGTCGGAGGGGGCTGTCCCGCGTCGGGCCTGTTCCTTGATCATGCGAATCTTTTCCGTAAACTGCCTGGCCGTTTCGGCGAACAGCGGCCCCTGCGACGCCGCGATATGCCGCATTTCAAGCCGTTCCGGCGATACACCGGCCTGCTCCAGCAGCCTCCGGCAGTGTTCGACCCGCTTGGCCGCGCGCAGATTCCCTTTGAGGAAATGGCAACCGCCCGGCTCGCATCCCGCCACCAGTACGCCGTCCGCCCCATCGAGAAAGGCCTGCAGGATTGTGTTGGTCTCCAGACGTCCCGTGCATGGGAACCGGACAATGCGGATGTTGGGCGGGTATTGCCGGCGCATGGTCCCGGCAAGGTCCGCCGCCGTAAACGCGCAATAATGACAACAGAACGCGATGATCCTCAACGCGTCCGTTTCGGCTGTCTCCGCCGGCATTGCAATTGTTTCCGTGCTCATTGCCCTACTCCCGCGCCAGCGCCATTTGTTGCGCTTCCGCCGCCGTTTCATTGAGAAGACTGCGCACCAACGCCTGTTCCTGGGCGTCCGTAAACGCCTGCAACTGGATTGCCTTGGCAGGGCATGCCGCCGCGCAGTTGCCGCAGCCCTGGCATTTCGCTTCTTCGATCTCGGCCTTGCCCTCGGCATTGATGAACGGGGCTTGGTAAACGCATTCCCGCACGCAAGTCAGACACGCGGCGCACTTGTTCTGGTTGACATGAGAAATTACGCCGCCCACTTCCAGGTAATTCCGGGACAGGATGCAGGCGGCGCGTCCCGCCGCCGCCAGCGCCTGGGAGATGTTTTCCTCCGTGTATTTCGGCGAGTGCGCCAGCCCGCACACAAATATGCCCTCATTCGCAAAGTCAACGGGCCGCAATTTGATGTGCGCCTCCATGAAAAAGCCATGATCATTCAGGGGAATCTTCAGGAGTTCGGCTAGACGCCCGTTGCTGGCTCGGTCCGGCACAACAGCCGTGCTCAACACCACCCAATCCGCGGGCAGCGTCAGGGGTTCGCCCAAGGCGGTGTCCCTCACCGAAACCCTCAGGCGATCCCCTTCCTGGCCGACTTCGGGGTATTCCTCGTCAGGAAAGTGGATGAAAACGACTCCCCGGTCACGCGCCTGCCAGTAGTATTCTTCCCTGTACTGATAGGTGCGCATATCCCGGTACAGCACGTACACCTGGGTGTCGGGATATTTCTCTTTAACGGCAAGGGCGTTTTTCACCGCCGCGCCGCAGCAGACCCGCGAACAATAAGGCCGCTTTTCGTCCCGGCTCCCCACGCACTGAATCATGACCACCGATTCCGGCGGGCGTTCCGCGTGCCCCGATGACCCGCGCAAACCGTTTCCCCCATGAAGCATTTCCTCCAAAGATTGCTGCGTCATGACGCGCGGACTCCCGCCATACAGGAATCCGTCGGGCTGAAACTCGGCGGCGCCGGTCGCGACCAGCGTCACGCCGTGATTAATCGTCGCGTTGCTCGCCCCCTGGAGGCGGGTGGTGAAGTTGCCGACAAAGCCGTTGCATTCGGCGATCTCGGAATTCAGGTGCACAGTGATGGATTCGTCGGCTTGCACCTGCGCGATAAGGTTCTCCAGGTGTCGTTGCCAATCATAGCCTTCGAGACTGCGGCGGACTTTGCGTAACTGGCCTCCCAGCGTGCCGGATTTCTCCACCAGGTGCACGGAAAAGCCCTGCCGCGCCAGCGAATGCGCGGCAGTCAAGCCTGCGATGCCGCCGCCGACAACCAACGCGCATCGCGTGACGCCCACGCGATTGAATTTCAGGGGCTCCAGGTTTCTGGCTTTGCCAATGCTGCCGCGTACCAGCGCCTTGGCCTTTTCCGTGGCCCGAACGGATTCGCCTTGATGGACCCACGAGCATTGCTCCCGGATATCCGCCATCTCGAAGAGATATTTGTTCAGTCCCGCCTCGCGCAGGGTTTCCTGGAACAGCGGCTCATGGGTGCGCGGTGTGCAGGAAGCCACGATGACGCGATTCAGCCTTTTCTCTTGAATGATGCCCTTGATCCGTTCCTGGGTGTCTTGGGAGCAGGCGTACAGGGTATGCTCCGCATGGGTCAGGCCGGGGATGCTTTTCACATATTCGGCCACGGCCGCGACATCCACCACCGAGGCGATGTTTGTGCCGCAATGGCAGATGAAAACGCCGATTCGCGGCGCTTCGCCCGCCACCTCGCGCTCCGCGGGATACTCCTTGATGCGCACCCGCGTCCCGCGCGCGCGGCCCAGCAACTGTCCGCACAGCGCCGCCGCCGCGCTGCTTTCCATGACCGTCTCCGGAATGTCCTTCGGGCCGCTCACCGTCCCGCACAGATAAATCCCCTCCCTGTCCGACAGCAGCGGCAACGCCTGCGAACCGCGAGCAAAGCCGTATTCGTTGCAGGAGATGCCGAGGGTTTGCGTCAGCACCGCGGTGTCCGGGCGCGCCGTCATCCCCACGGACAACACCACCAGATCGAATTCCTCCTCGACAATGCGTATGCGGCCCTCGGATTCCCCCACATACCGGATAATGATGTTCTTGTTCTCAGGATTCTCCTTGAGCGAGGAGACCTGGCTGCGCACATACCGCACCCCGTATTGGGATTTGGCGCGGTTGTAGAATTCCTCATACCCTTTGCCGAAAGCGCGGAGGTCAATGAAGAAAATGGTCGGCTCCAGGTCCTTTTCGTGTTCTTTCGCGATGATCGCCTCTTTCGTGGCGTACATGCAGCAAACGGAAGAGCAGTAGTTCCTGCCCAGCGTTGTATCGCGTGATCCGACGCACTGAATCCACGCGACCTTCCTGGGCGTCTTGCCGTCGCCGGGACGTCGCACGTGCCCCTGGTATGGCCCGGACGCGCTCAGGATGCGCTCGAATTGCATGCTCGTGATCACGTTGGGATAGCGGCCAAACCCGTACTCGGCCTTGATACGCGGGTCAAAAAGATCGTATCCGTTGGTCACGATGACAGCGCCGACCTCCAGCGTCAGGTCCTGGTCGCGCATGGCATGGTCTATCGCATGGGCCTTGCAGACCCGGACGCATTCGTTGCACTGGGAGCAAATGCCGCAGTTCAGGCAACGCTGCGCTTCCGCCATCGCCATCTCCGGGGTGTAACCGTGTTCCATCTCCAGAAAAGACCGCTTCCGTTCTTCCGGGGAGGCTGTGGGAATGGCGATCCGCCTGGCGGGAACCACCGGCGTCTCAGCGGGGGGGGCGGCGAATTCCGCGCTACGTTCGACCGCTTCCCGGCCTTCACGCAGGTCAAGCCCGCGCATGAAACGGTGCATGGACTCGGCGGCGCGGTGCCCCTGCTCGACGGCTTGCACCAGCGATGCCGGCCCCAGCACGTTGTCGCCCCCCGCAAACACGCCCTTCATCGAGGTTTCGAGGGTGATCCGGTCCACGGCTATCAGTCCATGCTTCGTTTGCACATGCCCGTCCACAAAGGACAGGTCGCAAACCTGGCCCACCGCCAGAATAATCGTGTCCGCCGTGACCTGTTGCGTCTCTGCCCGGTCAAACTTCGGGTTGAATTGCCTGTTTTCATCAAAGACGCACAGACACCTCACGAGTTCCAACCCACGCACTGCGCCGTTCCTGACAAGAATGCGCCCCGGCCCCCAGGACGGATGGATGGCGATGCCCTCCTCCAGCGCTTCCTGTATCTCCCACTCATGCGCGGGCATTTCCCCACGCGCTTCCAGGCAATACAGCGCCACCGCGCTGTCAGGGCTTTCGCGCAGGGCGCAGCGCGCCGCGTCAATCGCGACATTGCCGCCGCCGATCACCGCGATGCGCTTGCCCAGGCGCGGGGCTTGTCCCACGTTGACCTCGCGCAAAAAGGATGTCCCGTACAGGACGCCGACGGCGTCGCTGCCTTCTAGCGGAATGCGTTTGGGCAGGTGCGCGCCGGTGGCCACAAAAGTGCAGGCATAGCCCTGCGCCCGGAGGTCTGACAGGGTGAAATCGCGGCCCAATGCCTGGTTGGTGCGCACGTCAATGCCTTGGCCGGTGATGAGCGCGATCTCGTGGTCAAGCACCTCACGCGGCAGCCGGTAGGCGGGAATCCCCTGGCGCATCATGCCGCCCAGTTGTTCCGCCGCCTCGAAAACGGTGACGGCATAGCCCATCTTGGCCAGATCGTTGGCGCAGGTCATCCCGGCGGGGCCGCCGCCCACGACGGCCACGCGTTCCTGATAGCGCTGCGGTTCGGCCACAGGCGCTTCGCTGGGCGCGCGCGCGATGGACTGGCCCGTTTTTATCAGCGACCACTCATAATCGGCGACAAAACGCTTCAGGTGGCGGACGGCGATCGGCTCGTCCACTTTCGCGCGATTGCACTGGGTTTCGCAGGGATGATGGCACACGCGACCACAGATACCCGCAAAGGGCATGCGTTCGCGGACCACATCCAGCGATTCCAGGAATTTGCCCTTGGCGATCAGGGCCACATAGCCCTGGGCATTCACGCCCGCCGGGCAGACGCCCCGGCATGGCGGCAGTGCGCCTGCCTTGGAAATGGCATATACGTTGGGGATCGCCTGCGGATACAACCGATGGATAGCGTGCCGCTCTCCGAGGTCGCCATTGAACGCATCCCTGCAGGTCACGGGGCAGGCGCGTTCGCAATCCCCGCACCCGTTGCATTTGTTCTCATCCACATACCGGGCACGCTTCTTGATGGTTGCCTGAAAACGACCGGGCGTGCCCGCCACCGCCTTCAGGTCCGCGTTTGCGATGATTTCGATATTGAGATGGCGTCCGGTCTCGACCAGTTTTGGCGAAATCATGCACATCGCGCAGTCATTGGTCGGGAATGTCTTGTCCAGGCGCGCCATGTTGCCGCCGATGGACGCCTGCTGTTCCACCAGGTACACCTTGAAGCCGGAGTTGGCGCAATCCAGCGCCGCCTGCATGCCCGCAATGCCGCCGCCGAGCACCAGCACCGCTCCGACCGGAGCGCCGTTGTTCATGCCGGACATGCCGTCACCTCCGCCGCCGCGCCGCCCTTGTCTACGCGCCACTGGAACGGCACAAGGGCATCTCCAATCCTCAACTCAGCGGCCGACACGCCGAAAGCCAGCCCCATCAACTGCGTAATGAACAGGACCGGCATGGGCCGGCCGATGCCAAAGGCGGCGCGTATCGCGTCCTGTTTGGTATCGAGGTTGTTTTGGCACATTGGACAGGCCACGCTGATGCAATCCGCGCCCGCCGCCACCGCATCTTTCAGAATGTGCCCTACAAGCCGCGCCGAAACCGACGATGCCGTTACAAACAAACTGGCTCCGCAGCATTCGGTCTTATAGGACCAATCCAGCGGCTGCGCGCCCAATGCCGCAACAATGTGGTCCATGGACATCGGATATTCACTGCGGGTGGCGCCCCCGGGAGCGTCTGGCGGCCCCGACGTGGCCGCGGCATGGGGTATCCGGCTGTTCAAGCAGCCGTAGTAACAGGCGACCCGCAGGCCTTTCAGGGGTTGCCTGACCTGTTCGCCGATGGCGGAAAGGCCCACCCGGTCCGTAAAGTAATCGAGCATGTTCAGCACCGCAATTCCGCCGCCGTAGTTCAGGCCGGTCCGGGCGTTGACCGCCGCGAGCGTTTCGGGATGCCGGGCCAGTTCCATCTCCGCGCAAACCAGCCGGTGATAACATGCGGCGCACGGCGCAATGATTTCCTCGTAGCCCTGGTCTCGCGCCTGCGCCAGGTTCCGCGCGCTCAAGGCCAGGTACAATTCATGGTCCATGGCATGGGCCGAACTCGCCCCACAGCAGTTCCAATCACGCAACGGCTCGCACTGCGCATCGAGCCTCCGCAACACGCTGCGCAGGCTGGTGCGGAAAGCCTTGGAAGTTCCTTCCAGGCTGCACCCCGGATATAGTCCCGTCGCCTTTTTCACAGTCGCCCCGCTTTCCGCACCCACCGTTTGAAACCACGCAACGCCCTGGGCGCACGCAACGGCAGCCGCCCCTTCAGCAGCATTTTCGATGCCAGCGCGGCATCCCGGAATGGGCGGCGGGTCAGCAGGTTGTATTCGCCCATCATCCGCAGTTCATGGATGCGCCCCCGACGTTTCAAATCCCGCAGGAAATTCCTGTGGAATGCGAGTACATCGGGGCAAGGGCACGGCGCACCCGCCGCAATCGCCTTCTCGCGCAATTCGCCCATGACCGCCGTCACGTCAATGTCGTTGGGACAGCGCACCGCGCACGTATAGCATCCGGCGCACAGCCACGGCGTGTTGAGCGGTCTGACCCGCGCTTCCATTCCCAAGGCCAGCAAATGGATCACCTGATGCGGAAGCATGTCCATGGCCTCGGCTATGGGGCATCCGGTCGAGCATTTTCCGCATTGGTAACAGCGGTTGATATTTTCTCTGAATGCTACTGGCATTCAAGGCCTCATCTGTTTCAAATTCAAATTGGTCCGCTTACCGCCGCCGATCCGCGCCGGGGATGCGCCGGAGGATATATGTTCCGCTAGAACAGGCCGCGCACCGCTCCGGTCTCGGTATCCACATCAATCTTGCGGTAGGCGGGGTCCGAAGAGGTGCCCGGCATGAGTTTGATATCACCCGCCACCGGCACGACCACGCCTGCGCCGCGATACACAAGCACATCACGAATGGGCAGCGTCCATCCGCGCGGGCGTCCTTTCCGTTCGGGATCATGCGAAAGACTCAGATGTGTCTTGACCATGCAAATACCGAGTCGCTTCGTGTTCTCATCACCCTGAATCTGATCGATTTTCGCCTCGGCAGTCGCGCTGTAGGACACCCCGTCGGCGCCATATACGCCCAAAGCGATACGCTCAATCTTGTCCTTCACGGGCGTATCGTCTTCATACAACAATTGGAACGTTGAAGGCTCGTTGCAGGCGTCAAGCACGGCCTCGGCCAGTTCAATGGCCCCTTCTCCGCCGTACTGCCAGTGCTTTGACACGGCGACACGCACGCCCGCCGCCTCCGCCGCGCGCCGCACCACGTTCACCTCTTCGTCTGCGTCCGTGTGAAAATGATTGATGCAAACCACGGCATTCGCGCCGCTCTTCTTCACGGTTTCAATGTGGGCGAGCAGATTCTCGACCCCTTTCTCCACCAACGCCGGGTCCGATTGTGTATAGGCTGCGGGCAACGGCTTGCCGGACACTACCTTGGGACCGCCGCCGTGCATTTTCAGTGCCCGGATGGTGGCGACAACGACGGCGCAATGGGGCGCTAGGCGGCTGAAACGGCACTTCAAATTCCAGAACTTCTCGAAGCCGATGTCCGCCCCGAACCCGCTTTCGGTCACATGGTAATCGGCCAGTTTCGTGCCCAGCATGTCCGCAAGAATGGACGACTGCCCGAACGCGATGTTGGCGAAAGGCCCCGCATGAACCAGCACCGGCTGCCCCTCGATGGTCTGCATCAGATTCGGGTTGAGGGCGCGCGCCATGATAGCCGTCATGGCGCCGTCCACCTCCAAGTCGGCCGTCGTGACCGGCCTGCCCGATTTGCTCCAGGCCACAACCATCTCGCCAATGCGCCTGCGCATATCGGCAAGGCTGGTCGAGACGCACAGGATGGCCATGATTTCCGATGAGACGGTGATCTGGAAACCGCTCTTGAGCATGAACCCGTCCATCTTGCCGCCAAGCCCCACAATGATTTCCCGCAGCGCCTGCGCGCAGAAATCTATGGCCCACCCGATGGCGAGATTGCGGGGATCTATGTCCAGTCGCTTCAGATTGGCTTTGGCCAGCCGTTCATCGGAATAGTTGAACTCGTGTTGCAGGCGGCTCGTAAGGGCCACCATGGCCAGATTGTGCGCATTGTTTACGGCGTCAATATCCCCCGTAAGCCCAAGGCTGAATTCCGTGAGCGGGATGCATTGGCTCAGCCCCCCGCCGGCCGCGGACCCTTTGATGTTGAACGTAGGCCCGCTCGAGGGCTGGCGAATCGCGCCAATGACCCGCTTGCCCAGGCGTCCAAGACCCTGCACCAGTCCGATGGTGGTGGTGGATTTCCCCTCGCCCAACGGCGTCGGCGTAATCGCAGTCACATCAATGTACTTCCCGCTTGGCGCATCGCAAAGCCGGTCCAGAATGCTGCGGTAGTCCAGTTTCGCGACATAATGCCCGTAAGGCAGCAATTCCATGCGCTCCAGACCCAACTCGTCTGCAAGATCATAGACGGTTCTCATCCGCTTTTCTGTTGCCGCGGCAATTTCCCAGTCCTTCAGTTTCGTCGGGTCCAACCGCAAGGGCGCCGGTTTAATGGCGCGCGCTCTTCTGGACGGGGCCTTTCCCTGATCCTGTACTGCAATACCCAAAGTGGTCGTGGTAGACATTGGCCGCTCTCCTCTATACCTTTCCGGGTGTGTGCTGAAAACGGGTGAATCCGCGCCGCGCTCATGCCGGAATCGTCACGCGTTTCCCGACTGCCGCCATGTTCACCGCTCGCTTGTCCCTGGTTCCCTTCATTCCGATGTCTTAAAACAATCCGTTATGCAGTCGCCATCGCCATCTCGGATGTGCGGCACAAACGGTTGATGGATTCGCGCACTATCCTGATGGCTTCGGGATGCCTCATGATGAGCAGGTCGCCGCCCGCCTGGAGATAGTTCGTGGCCGTAATGGCCTCCCAGAGCGGGCCGCGCACGCGCACGGAACCCCAGCCCGGCACATTCTCGTCCGGCGTGGAAGCCTCGCGCGTCCGCCACGCCTGAGAGCCGACATCGCAAAGGATCGGCTGGCGCAGCAGCGGATCACCGCTGAGCGCGGCCAGGCGGGTGCGCTCCATGGCGCTGTAAATGAACTCCAGTCCGCAGCCCAATGCCGCGGTGGTCGGAAAGATGACAATATCTTCGAGGGGGAATCCGACATCGTGCGCAAGAATGTTGAGTTGCTTGGCGATATTGATGTCGCAGGGCGACTCGGCAATAATCTTGTGGCCATCCGCCAGGCAGGACGCGACAAGGGTGCGGTAGTTCTTTTCCTTGATCGTCCCGAACAGGCAGTTTTCTCCCTTGGCGGCCTCGCTGCATGCCGGGAGGACCGTGTTGTCTTTATCTTCCACATCGCATCCCCAGACAATCAGGGGGAGTTCAACCGCGTCCAGCACGGCTTTCACCACGGCCGCCGCCTTGTCCGGTCCCGCGTCGCCGCCGGCGGGATGCGTTCCCGCCAAGCGCAGACAAATCAGGTCCACACCCCATTCAGCGGCTTGTTTCGCCCATGCGACCGGGTCGCCGATCACGTCGCCGTAGCATTCCACGATCGGCGCCGGCCAATTCTCGGCGCCCTGGTCCCATATTTCGGCCGCAATCGCGGGGGGATGTCCCGGTTCCCCTTCGTAGCGCATCCATGACACGCAGCGCGCTCCGCCAAGAGTCACCGTTCTGTCGCGGGTTCCGTTTTCGTTGCGCGTCGCGCCGATACGCACGGTGTTCACCGCGGCGTTCCAGTTGATTGCTGTATCCTTGGCTCTCATGACCTTTTTTCTCCCGCGAGCGTTAAATGCTGTACGCAGGCGTGCAGCAGCGTCGAAAAAGCGTCTGGGATCGCAATTTTCAGCACGCTTTTCTCCTCGATGGAAAGGCGGGCGATTTCCGCATCCGCCGGCAACACCACGACATCGTCAAATCGTTCTTCACCCGCCAGCGCGCGCACGTTCTCCGGCGGCTCCCATCCCTCGACCTTGTTCCAGACCAACACCCGGCGCGCAACCTCCACATGCAGACTGTCCGCAAGGGCGTTGATTCGCACAGCCGCCCGTGCGCTCACCGACGTGGGTTCGCACACCAGCACCATGCAATCAATCGTCTTGTTGTTCATGCGCGACAGGTGTTCCATGCCCGCCGCGTTGTCCACCACCGTGGCGCGGTAATTGGCGCGCAGCCGCGCCATGGCGCCGCGCAGGAGGTTGTTCACGTAGCAATAACACCCGGGACCTTCGGATCGCCCCATGGTCAGCAGGTCAAAACCCTCAGATTCCTGAAGACACTCCTCAACCTTCATCTCCAACAATCGCTCCTTGGGAATCCCGGTGCTCTTCTCCTTTTCCGCGAGCACCTCGTCGCGAATCTCGCCAATGGTCCTGCTGCAACTCACGCCCAGAAAAGGCGCCAGGGTATTGTTGGGGTCCGCATCCACCGCAAGCACCGGACGTTCGCCATGTTCCATCAACAGGCGCACCAGTACAGAAGACACGGTGCTCTTGCCTGTGCCGCCTTTGCCTACCACCGCGATCAAAGGGTTCATCCATTACTCCTGTCCGGCGTTGAACCGCCGCAATTCTCATTCACCATGCCGCGCCTGCCCACGGACCGTTCATCAGCGCTTCTTCCCTGGGCGTCCATCTGCGAGATGCCGCAAACAGGGCCATCCGGGACGCCTTGCATGGTGTATAGCAACTCCTGTGCCCGTGCAGCGCGGGGGCAAAAAAAACGCCACCCCCGCCCCGGTAGGACCCTGAATAGCGGGAATGTTGCGTGTTCTGAGAAAGATTTGCGGGCAGAGAACTCGAAAAGCCAGAGCATCCGCGCTTTATAAGTGAACGATACGGGCGTTTGTCCGGCTGGAAGTTGCGGGATACCCCATACAAAATGCGGTATCCCGCAAATGAATGCGCATCCGGGAAAAGGGAGAGGCAACGGGGCGCTTCCTCATATGCCGCTTTTTCGAGCGGCCCACGGGTTGTCGGCCATCCACGGTTCAGGCGTCCAGGGCGGCCGCTTCGCTGCCGACATGCAACATGCCGTGCTTCGCCAGTTTGTCGCGGAATGTGGACAGTTTCAGCCCAAGCGCGGCGGCTGCTCTACTCTGGTTGCCTTGCGCCGTTTCAAGCGCTTTCTCAAGCATGTCTCGTTCGACGTCCCTGATCACCTCGTAGAACGTATTGGGCCTGGCGGTGGCGGTTTTGCCCGAAATTTGCCGCAAATCCGCAGGTATGTCCTGCGGCAGAATCCGGGTGCGATTGCCCAATCCCATCAGGATGCGCCGTGTGACGTTCTGCAGTTCCCGCACGTTGCCCGGCCAGGAATGATCCCACAACAGGGCCATGGCTTCTTCACTCACCTCAAGCGGTTCGTGCGACTTTCGGTATTTGTCCAGGAAATGGTTGAAAAGCAGCGGGATATCTTCCTTGCGCTCGCGGAGGGGCGGTATCCAGATCGGAAACACATTCAACCGGAAGTAGAGGTCAATCCTGAACGCGCCCGCGTCCACCTTGGATTTCAAGTCCACTTTCGTCGCCGCCACAATGCGCACATCCGTGACGATGGAGCGGACGCCCCCGACGCGTTCAAAGGGCATGCCATCCAGTACGCGCAACAATTTGACTTGGATGTCCAACGGGATATCGTCAATTTCATCGAGGAACAGGGTCCCTTTATTGGCCAATTCGAAGCGCCCCGGCTTCTCGTCCATGGCGCCCGTGAAGGCGCCCCGTTCATGGCCGAACAACTCGCTTTCCATCAGCTGCTGGGACAAGGCCGCGCAACTGACGCGTATGAAGGGGGCGTTCTTGCGGGGGCCGTATCTGTGAATGGCTTCGGCAAATAATTCCTTGCCGGTGCCCGTTTCACCGCATAGGAGGATGGGCGCCTCCCCCTGGATCGCGGTTTGCAGCAATTCAAAAGCATCCCGCATCGCCTCGCTCTGTCCAATGATTTCGCCATGCCGCGTGGCACGGGCCAGTTCGGCGCGAAGATCCGTGTTCTCCCGCGTCAATTCCTTTATCCTGGCAATCTTCTCAAGAACCAGAATCAGTTTGGCGCTCTCGAAAGGTTTCGTTATATAGTCAAAGGCGCCAATCTTCATCGCCTCCACCGCATTGTCAACGGTGGCATAGGCGGTGATCATCACGACTTCGATCTCCGGGTGATCCGCCTTGACCTTCTTCAGAAAGGTCAACCCGTCCATGCCGTTCATCCGAAGGTCGGTTATCACCACATCAAACTCCTGCTTCTCAAGACAGGCCATCCCCGCTTCCGCGTTTGGCACCGCGCAAACCGTGTAGCCCGCGTCGGCCAAGTCATCCCCCAAGGCCATGCGCTTGATCTTTTCATCATCAATCAACAGAATCTTCACGTCGGTTATCCTCTTGCAGGGGCCTTTGCAATAGATATTTTACATATATTCTATCAGATTACTGCACTTTTAAGCGAGATGCATATCCTGAGATTCGCATTTTTCAAAGAACATCCACCGCAACCAAAAAAGTTACTACACTTTAGTGCGAAAAACAAGCCAAGAACTTCACACCATTCGAACTTCGCAGACTGTTATAAAATAAACGGACCCAAAAAGGAGAACATCGCATGCGCGCGTGCAGTCCGATGCTTCTTCGAGTTGAGGTGGGGAAGACGGGAACAATGGCCACCATACGATGAAGAGAAGAATGATGCCGGGTGTTCTCAGCAGTTTCAGTCATTGTCCACGGGCGATACCGATTGGATTGGAATAGTAATAACCTGTCGGGGGACCGCTAGCCTCCTGCGCGTGTTGTCACGTCCAGACGGTCACCGTTGGCGCGGGCATCCGGCAGTTGCTTTTGCATCCATGCTGACATTCGTTCTGCAAATGTGCGACGGCGGCAAGCCGGGCACAGGTGCCGGTCATCTTCCTTGGTTTGCGCGCATCGTGTCACTTTCTCAATCAACACAGCCGGCGCATACCGACGTCCGCACTGTCGGCATTGCGCAAGTTCCACCCTGGTTTGAAACTCCTTCATAATGCGCACGTTTTCCACGTCTTCATAGTGCAGCGCGCTTGTCGGGCAGACATATACGCATGCGCCGCATCCAATGCACGCCGCCGCATGATCGTTGAATGGCGTTGTAATGCGCCGCTCCACCCCACGCCCTTCATAGCCGATGGCGTGTTGCCCCACCACCTCATCGCATACGCGCACACACAAGCCGCAGAGGATACAGCGTTCCTTTCCGCGCCCATCTTCAGGCGCCAGGCGTCCAGGCTTCACGCCGTATTCCCAGCCCAGCCGTTGGAGCACGTCCACGTTCGGGCATCGCGCCAACAACAGTTCAATCACCAGTCGTCGAAGCGTGCGAACGCGGGGCGTGTCTGTTTCGATGCGGTCTTCCTCGTAAGGCGTATAAATGCATGACGTGACTAGTTTGGATCGGTCGCCCCAGGACACCTCGACCACGCACAGCCGGCATGATCCCTGGGACGTAAGCGCCTCGTGATGGCAGAGGGTGGGGATGGGAATATCGTTGCGGCGGGCGACGCTCAGCACCGTTTCCCCTGGCGCTGCGCGCATTGGCCGACCATTAATCGAGAAATTCACAGGATTCATCTGATGCATATTCTCGCCTTCATCATTGCAGAATAATCGCGCCTTGGGGGCATGCGGGAACGCACAGGCCGCATCGGGCGCACAATGATTCGTCAATGACGTGCGCCTCGGAATAGTCGCCGGAGATGGCGCCGGAAGGGCATGCGTCCACGCAGGCATCGCATCCCGAGCAGTCTTCGGCAACGATGCGGTAGGTAAGCAAGGCTTTGCAGACGCCCGCGGGACAACGATGTTCATCTATATGCGCCTGATATTCATTTCTGAAATACTTGAGCGTGCTCAAGACGGGATTGGGCGCCGAGCCGCCCAGCGCGCACAGGGACCCGTCCGTCATGACAACCGACAGTTCCTCAAGCAATGGAATGTCTTCGGCCCGGCCGGCCCCCTCGCAAATGCGGGTGAGGACATCGAGCATGTGCGCCGAGCCTTCGCGGCACGGCACGCATTTGCCGCAGGACTCCTCCTTGAGGAAAGCGGTAAAGTATCGCGCGACATCCACCATGCAGGTCCTGTTGTCCATGACGACCAGGCCGCCTGATCCCATCATCGAACCCAGGGCGCCGAGGCTTTCGTAATCCACGGGAACGTCCAGCAACGTCGCCGGAATACATCCGCCCGATGGGCCGCCTGTCTGTATCGCTTTCAACGTGCGCCCTTCGGTCACGCCGCCGCCAATCTCCTCAACCACTTCACGCAACGACACCCCCATCGGCACTTCCACCAGACCGGCCCGCTTCGCGCTGCCCACCAGCGAGAACACCTTAGTGCCTTTGCTGCCTGTCGTACCAATCCCGGCATACCAGTCCGCCCCGCGCTGAATGATTGCCGGGACGTTGTTCCAAGTCTCGACATTGTTCAGGCAACTCGGTTTGTTCCACAGTCCGAATTCGACGGTATGAATATATTTGGCCCGAGGTTCGCCCACCCGCCCTTCGAGGGATGCCATCAGCGCCGTGGATTCCCCGCAGACAAATGCGCCCGCCCCCCGGTTAATCTGGATGGTGAACTCATGGCCCGACCCGAAAATGTCCGTGCCCAGAAAGCCTGCCTCCTCGGCCTGTTGCAGCGCCAGCCGAAGTCTTCTCACGGCCAGGGGATATTCCTGGCGCACATAGATATAGCCGAGATGCGCGCCGATGGCATAGGAACCAATAATCATGCCCTCTATGATTGAATGCGGGTCACCCTCGATGATGGCGCGGTCCATGTATGCGCCCGGGTCTCCTTCGTCCGCATTGCAAATGACGTATTTGGGTTCGCCGGGCGCCTTGCGGCAGGCCTCCCACTTGCGGCCGGTGGGAAAACCGCCGCCCCCGCGCCCACGCAGGCCGGAGCGCTTGATGGCCTCGATGATGCTCTCCGGGCGCATCTCGAGCAGCGCCTTGGCGGCGCCGGCATAGCCGCCCCGAGCGACATATTCCTCCAGGGAAGCAGGGTCAATCACGCCGCAATTCCGCATGGCAATGTGGCGTTGACTTCGAAAGAACGGGTGCGCATCACGGGCGACAATTCTTTCAAGGGCGGCATCGAGGCCATTGCGGCGATACGGCGCAACGACGTCCTCAAGCAGGATTTCATCCGCATCCACACGGCACAGCGCCCGTTCTTCATAGACCGTCCCGTTGACCGTCGCCTGGATGATCATGGGCGCATCCCCGGGCTTGACATGCCCGTACATTACGCGCGTTTTGCCAGGCAATACCGCCTCGACGATCGGCTCGAGGTAACAGGCCCCATTGCAGCCGGTCTCTGTGATTTCCATCTCTTCTGCGCCCGTGGCCGCCGCCGCGCGCAACGCCTCCAATACCGGGCCTGCGCCGGACGCGAGCCCGCATGTCGCGGCCCCCACCAGAATCCGGGGGCGTGCATGGTTTTGGCGGGCGCGCGCCCGTTTCCGGACTGCTGCCAGTTGTTCAGGGCACTTATGCATCATCGGGCCTGTCCGCATACCGCGACAGTAGTCGCGCTGTTTCGTCCAATTGCAACTCCCCGTGTACGTCATGGTCAACCATGACTGCGGGCGCCAATGCACAGCAGCCCAGGCAACGAACGCTGCGCAGCGTAAACTGGCCGTCCTCCGTGGTGCCGCCTTCGCTCACGCGCAACTGCTCTTGCAGTTTCTCCATAATTGCCCCCGCCCCTTTCACATGGCATGCGGTCCCCTCGCACACACAGATTGTGTGCTTGCCCTGCGGGGCGAGGTTGAACACCTTGTAAAACGTTGCCACATGGTAGATCTGATTCAGCGGCACATTGAGCGCCATCGAGACATGCTCGAGGACTGGGCGTGGCAGATACCGGAATTCCTCGTTCAAATCCTCCAGCACGGAAATCAGCGATGCGGGGACCCGGCGATATCGCTGCAGGACGGCCTCAAGCCGGGGCGTGTCCGCCGCGATAGACACAGTTTCCCCCGCGCTCACGACGCCTCCTCCCGCACCGCCCGCTCTATCTGTACCAGATAGGCGTGGCGTTTCTCGGCCACGACGGCCTCGAGGTCCCGGCAGGCAATCGCGCTTGTGGGGCACGCCGTCACGCAGGCGGGCATTTTCCCTTCTGCGACGCGCTCATAGCACTGGTCGCATTTCACGACGGCGCCGCTGTTGCGGTCCATGGTGATGACGCCGAAAGGACAGGCCTCGATGCACCACATGCAGCCGATGCACCGACTGCGTTCCAGCACCACCGGACCCTCATGGTCGCGCCGGAGCGCCTGCGTCGGGCATGACGCCACGCAGGCGGCATCCTCGCACTGCCGGCACTGAAGCGGCACGGCAAACGTTTCGCCCTGCAACACGCGCACCCGTGATTGCGGCGCGGGTGATTCCCCCAGCGCCGCAACCAGTTCCTGCGATTTCGAGTGCTCGATGGCGCAGGCGATCTCACAACTCTTGCACCCCAGGCACCGCTCTGCCTTGACGACCAGTATCTGTTTCATGACAACTTGTATGCCCTCTTTGCTGGTGGGAGATTCAATTCGCACTTATCTATACGGCCGCCAGTGCGACGCCGCCGGCGCGCCACCTCTTGCCGAGGGTTTCCGCCGGTCGCGGCTCGTAGATCATGGGCGACAAATGCAGCGCCTCGCGTTTGGCGTTCAAATGCTCGACAATAAGCGCCGCCGCCTTGAGCGGGTCGCGCTCGAAAGCGAATCGGGCGCCGAAATCCTCTTCCATGCCGCCCGTCAGGTAGTCTGCAACCCGGGGGCTGCCCATAATCGGGAGCGAATCGCCGACCACGGTAAAGATGCCCGAGCCGACCACGTAGAACCCGATGGCAATCGCCTTGTCGCTCATCCATTCCGGCGCAGCCCCCGCAACCGGCAACTCCGCAAAGTCATCGCCCAAGCCGCCTTCGCGGCATATCTCGATGCACGCGGTGAGGATGCGCGTGTTGTCCACGCACGCGCCCAAATGAAGGCACGGCGGCAAGCCCACCGCATCGCATACTTCCTGAAGCCCGGCCCCCGCGTACAGTTCCACCGCTTCCGGAGTCAACAGACCCGCCTTCCCGCAGGCAATCGCCGAACACCCCGTCTGCACAATCAGTACATCGTGGCGCAGCAATTCCTTGGCAAGCGTCAGATGGGCCTCGTCCTGCGTGATCTTCACGGTGTTGCAGCCGACAATGCCGACCACGCCTCGGATACGGCCGTCTATGATGGCGTTGTTCAACGGGCGGTACGAGGGCCGGTAGCGCCCGCCCAAATGATCAAAGACGCCCTCGGTGGTAAATCCCGCAATCAATGGCGACTTGTCCGTGGGGATGTGCACCTTCCCTGGGTCGCGGTTCGCAAAATTCTGGATGCCGGTCAACAGCAGCGTGCGCGCACTGTCCAGCGCGCGGCGTTCGTCGAACTCGATGTGGGTGAACCCCTCAAAATGGGCCTTGGGCGAAGTGCTGACGATTTTCGTGTGATACTTGCCCGCCACTGCGCGCAACGACGGGAAAATGCACTGGATATCCACCACCATCATGTCCACGGCCCCCGTGACCAGGGCAAATTCCTGGTGGAGCAGGTTGCCCGCGATGGGTACGCCGTGGCGCATGAGAATTTCGTTGGCCGTGCAGCAAATCCCCGCCAACTGAATGCCCTTCGCGCCTACCGCCTCACACGCCGCCATCACTTCGTCGGTTTGCGAGGCGGCCACCAGCGCGTCGGAAAGCACGGGTTCATGGCCATGAACGAGAATGTTGACATGATCCTCCTTAAGTACGCCCAGGTTCGCCTCGGATACCAGCGGCGCGGGTTCGCCGAACAGGATGTCGCTCAGTTCTGTGGCGACCATTGAGCCGCCCCATCCGTCCACCAGGCCCGCCCGCACGCAACTGCGGAGCAAATGATACGGCTCGTTGGATCCGCCCATATTCGTGCTGTGCAACACCCCCACAATATCGCGATCAACGCCGCGCGGCATCACGCCGTGACTTTCCCAGCGCGCCTGCACCTTTGCCGGTGCGCGGGAGACAAACCGAAGGCCGCCGTCCTGCCGCCCAAAGTCCTCCAGCGCCGCCAGCGCCACCTCCTCTGCAATCTCCTCCAGGCTGCGCTTGTCCGTCGCAATCCCCCACTCCTTCGCCAGCGCCAGCAGTTTGGCCGGTCCTTTGATGGAATACCCTTGCGCCTGGCCGCGCGCCGTTTCCAGCAGCGTCATGGCAATACTGCGGCCATGGTCCGAATGGGCCGCGGAGCCAACCGCGGCACGGCGGGCCAGATTCCGCGCTGCAATCACGTCCGCCGATGCGCCGCAGATGCCTTCCCTGGTCCCCTGGCCAAACGGGTCAATCCGGCACGGCCCCATATTGCAATTATGGCAGCACAGCCCCAACTGCCCGAAACCGCATTGCGGCCGCATCGCCTGATAACGGTCATGCGCCAGTCTGTCGCCGCGTTCCTGCGCCAATCGCACCATCTCATCTGCGGCAACGTCCGCTGAAACCCTTTTCGCTTCCGGCATGTGCACTCCTTTACCTGTTGTCGTCAAGTTTGAGTAACCGCATTAAACTGGTAAAATTCATCATCATGCGCGTTCCAATGAGCAATTCCCGTGCCTTTCACGCGGTCCGGGGGGCGCAGCGGAGGGCCTTCAGGCCGCTGTCTCTGAAATATGTTGTTGCGTATAATCCTTTTCGATGAAATGACCAGAACAAAAAAATCAATATCCCGGGCGCCTGGGGGGCGTACCACCGGACCGAATTGCGGCAATCCACAATGCCCTTGCGGAATACCGCAACATGCTTTCCTTGGCGGCTGAGCGCCGCGGCGCATGGCGGCATGGGCGCGGCGTATCCCGTACTGCACATGGAAGCGTGGCGCACGGTCATGTCCGTCCGCCGCCGTGTGGCGCGAGACGCTGCAACAGTTTCGAAACGATGAAAGGGTGGAGGCGCTACGCCCGCACACGCGCACCGGTCACCCCTTGGGCCGCGACAGTTTCCCCGGCAAACTGGAGCAGATGCCCGGCCGCCGTCTGCGCCCGCTGCCGGCAGGCCGCCCACGCGGTTCCCAAAAACCTGACATGACAGGCAGGAAACAGTAAAAACAGGTGCCTGTCTCCTATATCCTTGCAGCCGCCGGTCGAGTTGACGCGCCGAAATCCGCAACATCTCCTGCGCTACCGCAGGCGTCAATTGGGGCAGGCGCCGGCGCAGCCACGGCAGCCACAGCGGCAACAGCGCCTTGGGCCGGTGAGACCACGGATACCCGGCCGCTTTCCAGACTGTCTCTTTCGCCCCAAGGGCCGCCTCCGAATATGCCGGACCCCGGCGGCGCTTGCGCACCTTGACCGGCTCATCCGCCGGACGGTTCAACAGCGCGTTCGCGTATTTGGGATGATACCCCGTTGCCGCGCAGAACTCGTTGAGCACCGCACTTTTTCCACTTCGAGCGGCCTTCGCGCACCGCCGACGGAACCTCTTCAACTTCAACGCCTGCTCCAACCGTTCTCCAGCCATCTTGCGGCCTCCCTTGCATTGTTCTGTTCGGTAAGATCGCAAATGTCTCGATGATTTCTCTCCCGGTAAGGTTCCAGATGGCGCGCTGCGCGGATGTGCTTTTCGGGACGCGCCAAGGTATAATTCTAAACCCGTGAAAGGGCCGGTCCTTCAGTTCCGGCTGCCAGACGATGTCCTCTTATGACGCGCGAAGGTTTCTACGGGGAAGCAACAACAAAGAGGGGGAACAAGGTGCGTGGTTGTCCGTCTGGGTAATCGCAACGGATACGCGCTGGTCGGATGCCGCTTGTGAAGCAACTTGTGTCGGTGGTGGTTCCGTTTTTCAACGAAGAAGACAATGTGAGGCCGCTGGCGGAGCGCATTGCGGCGGTCTTTCTTGATCTGCCCGACTACGATTACGAGTGCGTGTTGGTGAACGATGGCAGCACGGACGGCACCCGGGCGCAATTGAATGCGCTGGCGGCGGCGGATGCGCGCATCCGCCCGGTGCATCTGGCGCGGAATTATGGCCAGTCTGCGGCGCTGGTGACAGGAATGCGGCGCGCCCGCGGCGAGTACATCCTGACCCTTGACGGCGACCTGCAGAATGACCCGGCGGATTTTCCGCGTTTTCTGAGGCTGCTCCGGGACTATGACTGTGTCTGTGGATACCGGACTGCGCGGCACGACACCTGGGTGCGCAGGGTGTCCAGCCGCGTGGCGAATGTGGTCCGAAATGCGTTGCTGCATGATGGTGTGCGCGATGCGGGATGCGGAAACAAGGGATTCCGCCGATGCTGTGTGGAGCATTTTGTTCTGTTCAACGGTGTGCATCGCTTTTTTGCGGTGATGATTCGGGCGGCGGGCCTGACGCTGGTGGAATGTCCCGTGCGGCATCATCCGCGCCGGCACGGCGTGTCCAAGTATGGCATCCGCGACCGGCTTTGGCGCGGCCTGTATGATTTGATCGGGGTGGGATGGCTTCGTCGGCGTTATGTGGTGTGTCGGATGGAAGGAGAAGAATAGGACGTGTTGGCGGAATTCGGATTATGGGCGCTGTTCTGGAAAACGGTCGGCGTGACGGGCGGACTGATCTTCTTTGGCCGCTTCTATCTGCAATGGTATGTATCCGAACGGCGCAAACGCAGCGTGGTGCCGGTCGGCTTCTGGTACATGAGCGGCGTCGGCGCGCTGATGTTGTTCCCCTACGCCGTCTTTTATCTCCAGTCGCCGGTCGGCGCGCTCAGTTACAGTTTCAATATCGTGGTGTACACCCGCAACCTGGTCCACATCTGGCGCGAGAAAGGCGTGCTCAGCCGGGAACGGTCGCTTCTCGTCCATGGCATCGCGGGGGCAGTGTGTCTGGCGGCCATGGCCCTTGTTGCCTACACCTGGTTCAACGAATACCATGCCACCCATCCCGATGAAGCGGTGCGGACCTGGATGCTCATCGCGGTGGGCACCGTCGGACAGGCGCTTTTCGCCTGTCGCTTCTTCCTGCAATGGGTGGTGACCGAAGCCAAACGCAAGAGCGTCGTGCCGGTCATCTTCTGGCACATCAGCGTCGTCGCGTCCCTTCTCCAGATCATCTCCTACGCGCCGCGCGGCGAGTGGGTCTTCGCGCTGGGTCTGGCCGCCACCCTGCCCGTTTACCTGCGTAACCTTTGGCTGATCCACATGCGCCACGTTCCCGCTCCCGCGCCGGAATGAGGGACCTTTTCCGTGGCAGTGGCTGCTGCGCTCCGACAGGGGGTGCCGTCGAAGCGAATCCTCCCGGGAAGGTTCTTTGGTCGGACAGGCCGGACAGGTCAGAGGGGCGGACGGGGCGGACGAAAACAACGTAGCGCGGGGGCAGCAAAGCGGAACCCACCATGTCCCCCGGTCGGATTGGTCGGAGGAATATCATGGACGTAAAGGCTTGTGTCGAGAAACGGAGATTTCCAGCGGCACCCCCTGGCATTTCCAGTGGCTTTCCAGCCGCCGGCTTGTCCGGCGTGGGCGCAGGCCGCTATACTGGCTTTAACGCCAACAGGAGGGTTTATGCCCATGAATCAACAGCAAGGCGGCGCGATTATTGTGCGCAGTGAGGCCGATGCGAGACGCGAGAAGAGCGCGTGCGGCTGGCGTTATCGCCTCATCAGCCGCGAGGACGCCGAACTGGCCCCCGCCGCCTGGGCGCACGCGGTGGACATTGAAGGCGCGAAGCCGCATTACCACAAGCGGTCCACGGAACTCTACTATGTGTTGGAAGGGGAAGGCGCGGTTGTGCTCGATGGAGCGGAGCATCCGGTCAGCCGGGGTACGCTCGTGCATATTCCCCCCGGCGTCGTCCATGCCGCGCGCGGCCGGATGCGCGTCCTCGTTATCGGCGTTCCCGATATCGCCGAAGACGATTATTTTGAGGCTCCGGAGAAGTAAAGTCGCGCGCTGTCGCGCCGGGAAAACAGGGGGTTATTGCAAGTGACGATAACGATATCACGACATGCAGGCAACAGGAGGCGACTTTAGGGCATTCCGGAACAAGTCGTACAGATGTTGTTGGCGGGCAAAGAGTTTGCGAAGGGCAATCACGAAATCATCGGGCATGTTGAAGGTTTCAAATACCAGATAAAGATCGTTGTTGCTGTGGGCGTTGATATAATCGTGATAACAGCGTATCCGCTGAAAAAAGGAAAAAACATCATGCTGGTCTGATTATATGATACAAGGGGATGCCCTTTACATACGATTAGGTAATCGTGAATTAGGTAATCGTGAGCCGGAGGGCGTGATAGAACTTGATGCAGGTGTGAACCTTGATACGACCGCCGACGATGGGATTGTGGGAATTGAAATCCTCAATGCATCCAAGAAAATGGACTTGGATACTGTTTTCCGCTATGAACTATCTTTGAACAACCCGTTGGCGGAGGGGGCGGCGTCCGTCTGAGGGCACAAACAGGTATTTCAATAGGCGGGCAGGGCGCAATGCCCCCCAGCGTGCCAGCCACGAAGAACCAAGGCATTCCTTGATGGACAAGGTGGTGCGCAAGGCGAAACTCTCCGCATTTGACGAAGTGAAGGAGAACCCGGCGTATTGGCTGTCGCGTAGTCCCGAAGAACGCATTGCAGCGGTGGAATATCTCTGGAGGCCGGCGCATGAAACTGAAGTCCGACTTCAAAGAGTTGCCCGCGTTGTTAAACACCCAGAACGTTGAATGCTTCTTTGTCGGCGCGCCTGCGCGGGGCGGAAATCCGGCAGCGTATCACAGGCTCAGGACCGCCTTGGGGGGGATCCGTGAGAGGCGGTGGTGTTGTCTGCGAAGTTCCTGAAAGGCCTTTGCGGCGCAGGGGGGGCAATACCCGTGACTGATTTTTTCCATACGATCGGGCGTTTTCGCCGGGCGCGTCCATGTCGCGCCGTCACGCACCCGACCACATACACAACATTGCACCAGCATAAACTGCCTGCCTTTCTGCTCCTGCTTTTCGACTGTCTTCAACCGGTTAAAGAGCATTTCTTGTGCCGATATTCTTATCGGAAGGGATGGGCTTGATTTATTGGCTTTTTTTCGATATATGATCCCATGGAAAGGGAAAAAGTTGACAACAATGCTCCATATTGGAACTATTTTCGCGGCATTTTCTGCCACATTGACGCCCCCCTGCCGGGCCTCCCGTTTGTGCCGCCACTGAAAAACGTGGTAGGGTGGGCGATCTGGGTGTTTGGCTTGCGGCAATATGCGCCGAAAGTCCGTCGTTTTGCCGGAGATTCTTGAATGATTGAAGTTTCGGGCCTGAGCAAGCGCTATGGGGCCATTGTGGCGTTGGACAATGCGTCGTTTTCGGTGGGGGAGCGCGAGATCGTTGGATTTCTGGGGCCGAACGGCGCTGGAAAGAGCACGGCGATGCGCATATTGACGGGCTTTTTTCCGGCGACATCGGGGACGGCGCGGGTGGGGGGGTACGAGGTGCACACGGATCCCATCGAGGTGAAGCGCCGCGTGGGGTACATGCCGGAGCGGGTCCCGCTTTATGACGAGATGGTGGTGTCGGGCTTTCTGAATTACGTGGCGGAGGTGAAGGGGGTGCCGCGCGCGGCGCGGCGCGCAGAAGTGGATCGCGCGATCACGCGCTGCGGTTTGACGGAGATGTCGAAACGGCTGATTGGAAACCTGTCAAAGGGCTACCGGCAACGGGTGGGCCTGGCGCAGGCGCTGATTGGCAACCCGCCCGTACTGATTCTGGACGAGCCGACGGTGGGCCTGGACCCCCGCCAGATTGTGGACATCCGGCAGATGATCAAGGAACTGGGTGCGGAACATACCATTCTGCTAAGCACGCACATCCTGCCGGAAGTGGCGATGGTTTGTGAGCGGGTAATCATCATCAACCATGGCCGGATTGTAACCCAGGACCGCATGGACCGGCTGACCGGCCCGGACCGGGGAAAAAGCCTGGAGGAGGTCTTCATCGAAGCGGTGGCGGCGGACCAACAGGCAGCGACGCGGACTGAGATGGACTGACACGAATACGCAGGAGCGAAATACAAGACGCCTATGACGCATGGATTCCGGGAAAGTGCGCGGAACATCTGGGCGGTGTGCAAGCGCGAGTTCAAAAGTTATTTCCTGACCCCCGTGGGCTATGTAGTGGTGGGCATGGTGGCGGTGGTTTCGGGGCTGGCATTCACACTGACCTTTTTCATGTTCGCGCAGATCACGCAGTCGCCGAGTCAATATGGCTATCCGAGCGTGCCCGATTTTGAGGAGACGCTGTTAAGCCCGTTTTTGGTTTTCTGTGGGGTGCTGATCATGTTCCTGACGCCGTTGATCACGATGCGGCTTCTGGCGGAGGAACGGCACCGGGGCACCATCGAATTGCTGTTGACCTATCCGCTGCGGGACCGGGAGATTATCTTCGGCAAGTATTTCGCGGCGATGGGCATGGTGCTGGTGATGATGCTGGTCTTGAGCGTGCATCTGGCGGTGGTCTCGTATTTTGTGGCCGTGGAGCCTGCCGTGCTGGTCTTTGGCGTAATCACCGTGTTTCTGATGAGCGCCGCGTTTATCAGTCTGGGCATGTTCGTGTCTTCCGTGACCCGCAACCAGATCACCTCGGGCGTTGTGACCTTCGGGTTGACGCTGGTGTTGTATGTGATAGGCAACGTCGGCGCAGACCTCCCGGCGCAGGGACCGGTTCCCGCCGCGTGGCCGGAACTGGCGCAGGCGCCCCTGCAGTTTCTGTATGGCATCTTCCGCGCCTTGATGGCGGAACTCGCGCTGGACGCGCACGCCAAGGACATGGCGCAGGGCATTTTCCAGCCCAAAGATATTGCGTATTATCTCCTGTTCAGCGCGTTCTTCATTTTTTTGACGTTTCGCGCGCTGGAAAGCAGGCACTGGCGAGGATGAATCGAATGCGGAACGCGGAATGCGGAACGCGGAATGCGGAATGCGGAACGCGGAATGCGGAGTAGTTCCTTTTCACTGTGTCGCATTTCGCTTTCACAACATTTTAGCCGACTGAAGCAATCACTCCGCATAACTCCGTAATTGCGAGCGAAGGGAAGCGTAGCGCGGCAATCTGGATAGAGAGTCCGCCTCAGGTTGCTTCGCTCAGCGGCGCAGATCGCCGCCCCGCTCGCAATGACGAGAAGAAAGTGTTATGTGTGTTGATTCCAAAGGGTATGCCGGTCGGCCAAAACGTGACTTGTTTTCCTTCTTAGGAAAATAGGTTCATTGGGATGATAAAATGCGGAGAGTGGCGGCGATAACGGCTTGGGTGGCGCTGGCAGCGGCGTTGAATCTGCTGGCGTGGATGCAGGACCCTTTTTCCATCTGGGTGCTGATCCCGCTGCTGCTCTTCATTGCGGCCGGAGTGGCTTGGTTTGTGACGGCGCTCCGGGCGAGCGCAGGCCGCGCCATGCTGCAGGGCCGCGCCGTCGGGGGCATCAACGCCGTGCTTTCCTCCGCTCTGTTTCTGGGCATCTGCATGGTGTTGTACGCGCTGGCGTCCGCGTGGGATGTTTCATGGGACCTGACGCGCGAAGGACGACGTCAACTTGCGCCCCAGACGGTGCAGGTGCTGCAGGGGATGACGCGCGAGGTCAACGTCACGTGCTTTTTCATCAATGTTCATGATGAATTGGTCTTGATTGCGCGGGACAAGACGATGCGTTTCCTGGAGCAGTGCCGGAAATACACGGACCTGCTGAAGGTCGAATTGCTGGACCCGCATATTGACCGCCCGCGCTTGGACGCGCTGAACGTCACGCACACGTCGCCGCAGGGGACGGTGGTGGTGAGCGCGGGGGCGCGCCAGCGCGTGATCACGCTGTCGGGCGGCAGTCCGCGTCTGGAGGAACGCGACTTCACGAACGCGTTGATCAACGTATTGCGGGATGCGGAGCCCAAGGTGTGTTTCCTTACGGGGCACAACGAACGGGATATTCTGGACGAGAGCGCGGGCGGTGCGTCCATGCTGGGCAACCTGCTGGCGGGGGAGTCATATCGGCCGGAGCGCATCGCGATCAAGATCACGGACCCGGAAGTGCCGCATGATTGCAATGTGCTGGTGATCAACAACCCCTCCGGCGATCTGCATCCGCAGGAACTCTTTGCGATAGAAGAGTATCTCCGGCACGGCGGCCGCATGTTTCTGCTCTTGGACCCGTGGCGCAGCGTGCGTCAGACGCCGGGCGGCGAAGTGTTGCGCCCATGGCTGGAAGAACGCTACGGCATCCGCATCGGCAGCGACATTGTCGTGACGGACCGCTATGAGAAGATGTGGGAGGAGGAACTGACCACGGACAATGTGCCGTTTCAGCATCTTGACGAAGGATTCATGGAATATCGCGGCGCATTCAACGCGGAGCACCCGGTGACGCGCGGTTTCGCCCAGTCCATGGTGCTCCAGGCCGCCCGCACGGTGCGTCCGGCGGAAAAAGTTCCCGACGGCGTCATTGTCACACCGTTATTGCGCAGCAAACCCTATTATTGGGCCGAGCGCGATGTGGCGCGCTTTGCGCAGACCGGCCAGGCGCAGCGCAACGAAGGTGATGAGCCGGGGCCGTTGCCGTTGGCCGTGGCGGCGGTGGCCCGCTGCGATGCGGTTCCCGGCGGAGGGCGTCCGCGCGAAGCCCGAATAATTGTCGTTGGTGATTCCGATATCACCTCGAACAACGGGCTGGCGGTGCCGGGCAATTTCAATTTCGTGCTGAACGCTTTTGCCTGGCTGACGGAGCATGAGGAATTGATCGCGATTCGTCCAACGGGCAAGGAAACGCCTCCGCTGTTTTTGTCGCCGATGCAGAAACGGGCCGTCACGTGGATTTCCGTTTTGCTTACGGCGCAATTGGTTGCGGCGGCGGGATTGACGATGCGCTGGCTGCGGAGGAAGCACCAATGAAGTACAAGGGCACGCTGGCCTTGGCTCTGGCGTTGGCGTTTTTGTGCGCGGCCTATTGGAGCATGCAGTGGCGGCGCGACCGCGCCGCGGAGCGCGCACGCGAAGCGAAGCGCGTCTTTGATTTTCCCGCCGAGGCGATCAGCGAGGTCGAGATTGACCGGCTGGATGAACCGCCCGTAGCGGCGGGACGCAAGGAATCGGGCGGCTGGGTCATGATCAAGCCTTCGCCTGCCATTGCGCCGCTTGAGCCCCTGTGGGACCGCGTGGCGGCGCAACTCGCGCACCTGACCAATGAGCGCACCCTGCTGGCGCGCGTGGACGAGCCCGCCACGTATGGACTCGCCGACCCCGCCCTGACGGTACGGGCGCGCAGCGCCGATGGAAAGGACCATCTGCTGCGCTTCGGGTCCCTGGAACCGACCCAGACCTACCGGTACGCCCAGCTGGACGACGGTCCGGTATTCCTCGCGACCAAGCAGGCGTTTTTTGAATTGGACCGTTCTCTTAAAGACTTGCGCAACCGCTTCCTGGTCAATGACCGCAATGCCGCGCTGCTGCGAATGGAATTTGCCTGGATATGGACCGGCCGCGGCACGATGACACTGGAAGACCCGCCGGAAATCGGCGAAGAGTCCATTGCGGTGACCGTCGTCCGCGACAGCGCCGAGACCCCGTGGCGGATGACGGCGCCCGTGGAGGCCGCGGCCAACCAGGAACTCGTCGAAGCGCTGGCGCGCGAGATTCAGTTCGGCGTCGGTGAAGATTTCATTGACAATCCGGTCACCCTGAGCGCCTACGGACTGGATCCGCCCGTGGCGCGCGTCACCGTGGCCGACGAAAAAGACGGCAAGCCGCAGACCATTCTCATCGGCGATGTGGACGAAGCCGGCGGCGGCACGCGCATTTTTGCCCAGCGCAAGGACCGCGAAGCCGTGTTTCGACTGGACGCGCACATGCTGAGCCTCTTTCCGAAAATCCCCGATGCTTTCCGCGAACGCCGCCTGCTGACCCGCCAGGCCGCGGACATCGCGGCCATCGAATACGACGGCTTGGAAGGAACCTTTCTCCTGGAATACGATGCGACCCAAGGCTGGCGCATTACCCGACCCGAGGAAGCCCCGACGGACCAGGGCGTCGTCTCCGAGTATGTTGCAGCGCTCAAGATGGTCGAAGGGGCCATCTTTCAGGAGGGCGACTTGGCGCAGTACGGCCTCGATGCCCCCGAAACGACCATCACCGTGCGTTTCACCGATGGAGGGGAACCAGGCGTAATCCGCATAAAGCGGCATCCCGTGGATGACGCCTATTTCTATGTCACCCAGGACACCGGGGCCATCATGCAGGCGGCGCGGGGGCAGGTCGAGCGCATCCGCACTGACCTCGCGCAGTTCCAGTCCCGCGACCTGTTCCGATTTCCGAAGCCCCACGCCGTCAAACTCGAATTCCAGTTCGAGGGCAGGGGCTATGTGCTGGAAAAAATCCACGGACGGTGGGTGGTGAAGAATCCGGAAAGCAAAGCGCTTGGCAACCAGAGCGACGTACTCGCTCTTTTGGATGCGCTCAGTCCACTTTTTGCCGCGGGTGTGGCCGTAAAACCCGAGGAACATCCCAACACCGGTCTGGACCATCCCATCTTTTCCGTTTATGTGACAACGCACGATGAGAAGGACCCGAATGCAAGACCCGAGCGCCACGGACCGCTGACCATCGGCAATCCCGTGCCGGGAGAAGACCAGCGGCGTTATGCCGCCAGCGACGCCCGGCCCGGTGTCTATCGTGTGCGGCAGGATATCATCGAAACCGTGCGGGAGTTGTTGGGCGGTTTGCGCGATCTGTAGGCCCTGCGCGCCGCATTGGCGCGGACAAGCACAGACGCACACGGACAGCAAGGAGGAAAGGGATGCCACTGACAGGAAACGGCGGCACCTTGGCGCATGGCCTTCCGGTTCGAATCCATGTTTTAAGGAGGCCGGGCGCTTTTTTGCTTGCAGGCGCTTGGGCGGCCGGGTATACTTCAAAACAGACCGGGAGATTTGATCATAATTTTTGCTTGCAGGCGCTTGGGCGGCCGGGTATACTACCAGGACCGTAGGAAGGCTTGGTGCGGGCAGTTGAACAGGACGGGGATGGCGTGGGATTCGATTGTTTTTGGGATATGATTTACAAAAAAAATGAATTCTGCTATCCACCGGCTGCGTTATCAGACACTTAACTTCAAGTGCGTAAGGCAATTGCAGGGAGTTTCTCTATTGACACCTGCTCGGGGCTATGCTATAAAAAGCGAAGGAAATAGGTGGGGAATCATACATGTTTTGAAACGTCCTGCCGGGTGTGTCAGGAGCGACTGCGTGGTGCGTGTGCGAAAGCAATTGAGGTGATTCACGAGATTCCTCAGGAGAATCGGCTGTGGCGCGTGGTGTCGCGGTGTGTCCGGCGGATAACGGGTGATACAACAAAGATGGATTCGGTACGTGTCGCAATACGGCGCGGGGGTGGGATTTTTTCCTGCTCAAGGAGACTATCAACGTGATGCTCAGGAACGGCGTGACGGTATGCCTGGCCCTTGCGGCCATCGTGGTTGTGGTCGGACTGACGGCGTCGCCGCCCTGGCGCGCAGTGCAGGCGGCGGATACGACGCCCGCCGCCACGGCGCATACGACTGCGGCGACAAAAAGCGCGCCGCGCATCCTTTGCGCGGAGAATCTGCTTGCAGACGCGGGCTTCGAGAGCGGCGCGGCATCGCCCTACTGGCAGGAGACCGCGGCGGGCATCGAGTTCATCCGCAGCAGCGCAGCGGATGACGGCGACAGCCGCGCATTCAGCGGCGAATGGTGGGCGTGGTTCGGGGGCAATGCGGAGGAGAACACCGAGGGCGCCCTATGGCAGGAAGTCGTCATTCCCGAAGCGGACGTCGCCTCCCTCCAGTTCTATCTGGCCATCCCCGTCGCCGAGACGACCGGCCGTTTTCAAGCCTTCCTGGATGATGTGCTGGTCTTTCAGGCGACCGAGGCAGACCAGAGGTCATTCGCGGACTATCGCCTCGTGACCGTGGACGTGACATCCTTCGCCGACGGTGCGTCCCACATCTTGCGCTTCGAGGCGCGCACTCAGGCAGGCGGCGTGACCAATTTCTTCCTCGATGATGTCTGCCTCCAGCCGACGAAACCGGAAGGCGTCGAGAAAAAAACCCCGAACGCGCCGACCGGATTGAACGCCGAGGGGCAATCCGCGCAACAGATCATGGTGCGGTGGAACGCCGAAAGTGGCGCCACCGGCTACCATCTTGAATGGAGCGACGCCGCCGACGGCGCGTTCGCGCCCGTGCCCGACAGCCCCCTCAGCAGCACGGAATACCTCCACACGGGACTGCATTCCGGCCGGCGCTATTACTACCGCGTGAACGCTTATAACGCCGACGGCACATCCGACTACGCCGGGCCGGTCGCCGGCGCCACCCACGCCGTCCTGATCGTTGAAATCAGCGGCACCACGGGAACAGGCCGCGTCGTCGCCGACGGCATTGACTGCCCGGGCGATTGCTCCGAAGAATATCCCTTCGACACGACGGTCACGCTGAAAGCGATTCCGGATGAGTTGTCAAAACTCGAATCGTGGGGAGACAAAGCCGCCGATGAAAGCGGCGAAATCCCCGTGCGTATGGACGAGGATAAAACCATCCAGGCGAAGTTTGAAAAAGGACCGTTCGCGCCGAGCAATCTGCGGGTAGAGGCGGTCCCCAGTGATGACCCTGCATTGTTCGGCCGGTCGCAATTGCGCATACGGTGGCAGGACAATTCCGCGAATGAAACGCGTTTTGAATTGCAGTGGGCTTTGGCTGCCGGAGGGCCGTGGTCTGTTGTCCAGGCTGATCTGCCGCCCGTATCAGGTTCAGGAGGCACCGGCACTTATGTGCATACCGACTTGAATGCCGGAACCCGGTATTTCTACCGCATCCGCGCCTGCAACGCCGATCCCACGCCTTGTTCCGCGTGGAGTGCTGTCGCCAGCGCATATACGCTGGGCGTCATCACCGTGACCAAGAGCGGGCCTCCGGGAACAGGCGGGACGGTGCGTGGTCCCGCAGGACCTGGCACCACGGGCGAATTCGGGATTAACTGCGGCGATGACTGCATAGAAGAATATCAGATTTATGACAGCCTTATTGAGCCACCTGAAGCGAATTATGTCCTTTTGGTGGCAACCCCGCGGGAAGGTTCGGCATTTGTACGCTGGGAAGGACTGACTGCGGATGACATAGCGACCTTCAATCAGTGTCTTGTCCGACGGAACGGGAACCGCGCGGTAACGGCCGTATTTGACGTGGACCCGTGTCTCGGCACCAACGTTCGCTATACCATCTCGCCGTGGGAGACGTCCACGCCGCCGCAGTTTGTTTTTCGAAACCTGACACAGCCGCCAGCAGGCTATTATATATCGCATATCAAATGGTATATCACCGATCCGGACGCCCAGCAGGTGGATCAAATCTGGTGTTTTCCCATCCAGTTTACGGTGGAATTTCCCCAAGGCACCCCCTTATCGAACCAGTTCATTGTGGTGGGACGGCGGGATTATCCCTTCATGCGCGCTGCGGGGGAATACGTGGTCGGTATGCGGGTGCGGCTGCAAAGCGCAACCGACCCGAACGTTTTTTACTGGTGCCCTTCTCCCGATCCCGACCTCGGCAGTATTGATGAGGAGGGTCAGTGCCCGGTGCCGCAGCCGTACATCGAACCGGACCCGGAAAGTCCGGACAACGACCGCACGGTCACCGTAACCGAGGAAACAGCGAATTTCGAGGCGACGGATCTCATCTGTGATCAGGATTCGATGGCCCTGGTGCCGTTGAACGACTGGGTGCCGCTGTTCCACATCAATATGTCCTACAGCCCGGACAACCCCGCGCCGCGTGTGTTGACGATGCTGGAATTTCAGATGCACAGCGACACCGCTCTAAACCGAGGCTATTCGCGCAGCGTGGGGCCGCGCGAGCAGGATATTCTGGAGTTCGGCTTGTTCGTGGACAACGGCCCCGCCGGCGAACCGGACCGGGCCTTCGACCGCTTCGCGTACGACGGGCGCTATGTATGGCGTCAAGGCGGATTCCAGGGACTGCCCACTTCCGGCTTCATCATCGAACCGGGCACGCCGATGCTGCGGTGGCGCCACAATGGCGTGCCGTATGAGATGCCGAACTTTGTTGGCCGGTACGAATTCAATGACGGCATTTACCGGCTGAACTTCGCTTTGGATCCGCGCCCCCAGCCGCGCGGCACTGCGCATGAAACGGCGACAGCGATCAATTTCTTCCCGGCGCAGCCTTTCGGGTTCCGTTTTTCCGACCCATTCGGACGCATTTCGCCCGATAATCCTTATTTTCCCTTCTTGCAGACGACTGACAACTACCCCGGGGCGCCGCTTTACAAAGCGGATTCGTTCGATGCACTGAGCGCCGTGCTGAACTGGGTGATTGCCGGTCCGGACCCGGGCCGCGGCTACATCGTGGCGGTGCGCTTGACATCAACGTGGGCTTCGACACAGACCTTCGGCATCACCGTTACGAGCGCTTTCATGCAGCCCTGGAGCGGACCGCCGGTGTCGAATGCGCTGATTGCGCTGGATGCCGCGTACCCGCACGACCAATATATTATCGGAGAATTTCCGCGCACTGAGGAAGGTGCTCCGGCGGACAGTTACAGTCCGGATTTCTTCGCATCGCCGCCGAATTTCCTGATGGAGGCGTGCGGTTATTCGTCGGGTTTCGATGTTTTCGATATTACGGGTGATATTATTTACAGTTATGAGCCAGGCCGGTGGCACAACGTGTGGAACTGGCAGAACAAGATGTACACGCCGGTGCCGGAGCACACGCGGCCCCGATGGGACATCTCCGACACGTTCATCCAGGTGGTGAGCGGGGAATGGCTGGACATCCGCCGGCTCTTCTCGGTGGACGCCTGGGTGCCGGTGCTCGGTATCAACATGCACGGCGAATGCACGCATCAGCCGACGGAAATCAACCTGATTCTGACGGACATCGGCGGCGATCCCTACGGGCCGCCGGGCAACGGCGGCTTCGATCCGAACGAAGCGCTGGAGAGCATGACCACCGCGTTCAGCGGCACATGGGATTTTGCGGTGCAATCGGATTATTCTTTCAATGGCGCATGGTTGTATTACGACACCGGCGGCAGTGACAACTGCGGATATCCCATTGCCAACTGCGACGCCGACGGCATCTTTACCCCACCGGCGCCGGTGGACCCCTCCGGAACCACCTTCGGTGTTACCTTTACAGACTATCCCATGATTCCGGAACGAGTACCGCAGGGTGGCTTTGTCAACCCCGGCGTGAACCAATGGGAGTACATTCCGTTTCCGCCGGGCGGCGGCGATCCGTGGTGGAAAATCCGCCTGCGCTTTGCGGGCGGACGCCGCCGGAGTTTCAGTCCGGAGCCGCCATGCAAAGGATTTTTCGAGGGGACGCCGGATGCATTACCCGGATTCCTTTCTGTGCCGGACTATTTCGTCGTGCTGCGCACGGACAGCGGCTTTCAGGATGTGTCCGGGCGGACGGGCGATGGGGTCGGCATGAAACTGGGCGCGGATTTCCGCGCGTTCATCGAGCCACGCAGGTGGAACCCGCGCCACGGCGGCCATTGGGACGGCGGCATCCTCACCAGCAACATGTACATTGACAGCCCCACGCCCTACTGGCAGGACGCGCCCGCCCTGGATACGGTGAACGGTCAGATAATAGCGCCGCAGCCCTGGTGGCATGAACGCCTGCACAACCAGGACAACGTCAAGCCCATTCGCTTCGGCATTGACGTGCATGATCTCGTGTTGACTTACAGCACGTACAATACTTACGCGAAAGAAACCTATATCCATCCCGCCCAGATTCCCCCGACGACGGACCCGTGGATTGTGGCGCTGGCCGCACGGTATGGGATGAGCGTCGAAAATCTCGTGGGGACCGGCGGCTTGACATTCTTCAGCCTGTGGATGGACCCGCCGCGGATTGTGCAGGTGACTCCGCTGTCGCAGGATATCTTCGGGATTATGGGGTACCGTTTCTTCAATCTGTTCGCACCGGGTATCCAGATGGACATGTCCGAGGGCATTTTCTTTTCCGGATCGCCCCTCGCCAACAACGACCAGCTCACTGCGATTCAGTATGCGTTTGAAACGGTGCCCTTCAGCGTGCGGCCGGGCGATACGACGGTCGACGGCGTCCCGTATGCGGAACTTGAATTCCCGCGTTCGCCGTTCTATCCGTCGCCGCCCAAGCAGCCGACCCTGCCCAGTTATTCCACGTGGCCGCCACGCGATTTGGCGCCGGACGGCTTCCCCTCGGTTATTGTGCCCCTGCCCGGCGTGGGGAATATCGCCTATGCGCAGGCCTTCGGCTTCAGCAGCATCGCGTGGCTGGACCCGGCGAC
>CALEDJ010000014.1 GCA_937951485.1 uncultured bacterium | reverse complement strand
GGTTTTGCAGGATCCTCATGCATGATGGTTTCAATATCACTTTTGATTGTGATAACCTGTCGTGGGGCGCAATGCAGGGAGCAGCAAGATGCGATTCACGCGGCGGGAATTTTTACTGGCGGCGGGGGCATTGGTTCTCAGCCGATCTGCGCGGGGCGCAGCGCCGGCAGGCGCGGCCGGGGGCTTCACCATCGCCACCATGAATGATCTGCACATACTGAAGGGGACCTGCACGGGATTCCTCAAACGGGCGGTCGCCCAAATCAACGAACGCCCTGAAATAGAGGCGGTCGTGATATTGGGAGACATTACCTATAACGCCGGCCGCGAACGCTTCGAGTGGGCGAAAGAGGCGCTGGATGAACTGAAGCCACCCTATCGCGCGGTGCCGGGCAATCATGACGTGCTGGGCAAGGGCGTCCCTTATGCGGATTACACCCTTTTCTTCGGTGAACGCAACTGGGTGTGGCCTTTCAGGAACTGGTTCTTCATCGGGCTGGATTCGTGCCAGGGAAGCGCGGACACGGTCACCATTCCCGTTTCCAGGATGAATTGGCTCCGGGACCAGTTGCAGGACATCCCGACCGACCGGCCGGTCGCCCTGTTCACACATCATCCCTTCAATCCGCACTCGTTCAGGCCACGGGTGCGAAACGCCGACAAAGTACTGGCGATCTTCGCAAAGCACCGTCTCAGGTTCGTGGCCGCCGGCCATTGGCACGGCAACCAGGTCGAAACCCAGGACGGCATCCTTTTCACCACCACGGCCTGCTGTTCGAGCGCACGCGGCAACCATGACTTCACACCATGGAAAGGGTTCCGGCTTTTCCACCTCGACGGGGACAGCGTCACGACGGAATTCGTGTCGGTTACGCGTTGAGGGAGACCATCGGAATGCGGCGTGCGGAATGCGGAATGCGGCGTGCGGAATATGGGGGCATTGTCCCGCCTTCGCTGACCGCTACGGCGGACATGCAGGTGGCCGGCCATAAGAAATGTGGGGAAACCGGCCACAACTACAAATCGCGGGCTGTGCGATTGTTTCGCTTCGCTCGCAATGACGGGCTGTAACCGTTCACGGGTTCCAGAATGCGAAAACACTCGGAAAGCCGCACTTTTCGGCTCACAAGTCGTCGCATTTTGCCGCATTTTCGCGCCGTTCTCCCGGTGCAATTGCGAAAAACCCCATGTTTTTTTGGGGGGGCAAGCCCGTGAACGGTTACGACCGGCTTATATTTATGTTCTCTCTATTTGTGCTGTTTCGCGAGCAGGGCTTCGGCTTCGGCCTGACGGTCGAAATCGAGGTCCAGGGCGCGGGTGTTGGCGAGGGCGCTTTCGATGTGCCTGCGGCCGCCTTCAATGTCGCCGAGCGTGATGAGCAATTCGCCGTAATCGAGCAGCAACGAGGGGTCGCCCGGCATGAGTTGCAGCGCGGTCATCAGATTTTTCCGACTCTCCTCCAGGTCGCCGTTGCGCAGCAGCGCCACTCCCAGGGTATGCAGCACATGCGGATTCATGGGAAGGCTCTGTGCAGCCAGGCGCGCGCATCGCAGTGCCTCGTCGTTGTCTTCTTCCGTCAGGATAAGATGATACGCAAGGTTGTTGTTTCCCACCGGGTCATTCGGGCGCAATTGCAGCAGCCGCCGATACTCGACGGCAGCCGCTTGCGGGTCCTTGATGCGGGAGAAGAAATCGCCGCGCCGCAGGAAGACCTGCGGATCGTCCGGCCCGACTTCGGCGGCCTTGTCGAGCGCGGCGCGCTCGCCGGCCGCGTCTTCGATTTTTTGCAACAGGCCGGCATAGCCCAGCCACGCCCGTGGGCGGGATGCGTGGCGTTCGGCCAGGGCGCGCCCTTCCGCCGCGATGTCTTCGACACGGGCGAGATGCGGGAGGCTTGAAAACATGAAACCCACGAGCGTGTCATGGTCTCCCGCGAGGGCGTCGTCAACCCGCTTGAACGCGACGTAGGCGTCATCGTGCATCAGCGCCACCTGACAGGCGGCGCCCGCCGCGAAGTCCGCGATCGCGGCGTCGTTGCCGGCAAGCGCCTCGGCCAGGGCGCGATCCCCGGCCGCGAGGGCTTCCATGGGACGCCCGAGCGCATGCAGAATGATCCTGCCCGCAAGCCCGCCCAGGGGCTCATCACTGTCCGCCTGGGTCATAACGGTTGCCGCCTGGTCTTTCTCCCCGCGCTTGATATGGGCGGCGGCAAGAATGAAATGCTGGGTCAGGGGGATGGGCGTCTGACCGACGGGGTTTATAACGTCAATGACCCCCTGCCAATCGTGCAGGAGTGCGCGGCTCAGCGCGGTCATCGAGGCGATCCCCGGGGCCAGGACATCGGAGGGGGGGATGTTTCCAAGCACCTCGAGCGCATCCTCGATTCGGCCTTTACGCAACAACACCGACGCCTTTGTCATCAGCATTTCGCCGTCCTGGGGGTGCGATTGCAGATACCGATCCGCCACGCGCATCGCCAGGTCCGGGTCCTTGCCATCCATATAGATGCCACACACGGCCAGACTCGCCTCACGGCTGTCCGGAAACAGGGCATACATGACTTCGGCGGCCTGGCGCGCCGCCTGGTGCATGCCCGCCTCGCGCAACACGCGGAAGAGCAGGGCGTGGGCTTCGATGTTTTCGGGGGAAACCGAGGTCAGGCGCGACAGGGCGCGGGCGGCGAACTGGGGCATGTTGGCCGCCCGAAAGACCTGCGCAAGATTGATCAGGCTCACGCCATTGTCCGGAAAGCGTTCCACGCACTCCGAGAGCACCTGGACCGCCTGCCCGCGCGCGCCCGTGATGGCCATGGCATATCCGGCGGCATTCAACGCCAGCACGCCCAGCGCGGCGTCTTCTTGTTGCATCCAGGGTTCCAGCGCATTCACCGCTTCCCGCGGCGTCTGTTGTTTCAACGCTTCCAGATAGGCAATCAACGGCGAATCGGCGGGAAGTTCCCCGGCCAATGCCTCGGCCAGGGCGAAGTTCCCCAGGAACAACGCCGCAAGTGACAACGTTTCCTGCAAATGTGCGCCCGGCTGACCCCGGAAACGTTCCCGTTCATCCACGAGGCGGCGCAACGCGCCCTGACGCCACAGTCGTTGCCAATCTTCCAGGGCCGCCGCATCGGAAATGATCCGGTCGGCCGGCGCCCGCTGTGCATCCGGCGGCGCAAGGACCGGTGCGGCCGGTTCTGAACGGTGCTCCCTTGCCGGGCCATGCATGACTGCGGCCTCCCAGGGCAGGGATTCGGCGGCCACCTGCAGGAACGGCCCGGCTTCCTCGCGCCGGCCCATGGCCATCAGATGCGCCCCCAACACAAAACACGCCCAAGGCGCCCTGGGATTCTGCTCCAACACGCCGCGCAGCAGCGCCGCCCCTTCCTCCGCGCGGTCGGCAAGGATCAGCGCATGCGCCGTCACCATCGCCTGGTCGGAATCCTCCGCGGACACCATTTCCTGCTGCGCAAGCATCTCGGCGACCCTGCCTTGGGCGGCCAAGGCCTCAACCAGCAACACCTTTGCGCCGGTTGCCCCCGCCGGGTCCTGTTGAATTACGGCTTTCAATGCCGCTTCGGCCTCGGCGGCCTGTCCCGTGGCCAACAGCACCGCAGCCGAATGCGTGCGTACGGTCACAGAATCCGGGAACCGTTCCTGAAGCCCGGCCAAGAGGTCACGCGCCTCCGCATGCCGTCCCAAATTCAGTAAGAGACTCGTGTGCAACACGCCGCCCAGTTCGGCGTTGACCGCCTCCAGTCGCTGCGCCGTGGCAAGCGCCTCATCCGTCTTGCCCATCCTCAGGAGCAGGCGGGCCGTTTCCAGGTAACCCCGGTCATCTTCCGGCGCTATGGCAATGATCTCCTGAAAACACCCCAGTGCTTCGTCGGTCTTGCCGAGTGCGATCAGGCATTGGCCCAATCCCAGTCTGGCCTGAACGCTGTGGGGATTCGCCTGCAACGCCCAGCGGTAGGTTTCCTCGGCTTCCCCGTACTTCTGCAGGCGGAGATAGGTGGCGCCCTGTTGCAGGTACTGGTCGCTCCGCCGCTCGCCGCAGCCGGCGAAGAGCAGCCCCGCCAGTGTCGCGATGGTGACCCCACACACAATGTGTCGCGCCCTGCCGCGACCGCATGCAATCATCATGGTATTTCCTCCTACGGGGTGGTCTCAATCAGAATCGGCGCCAGGCCGAACGCAAAATCATTCAGCAATCCAAAAGCCGCCTCCTCGCTCAAAGGGCCGATCGGCGCGCTCAGGCGAACCAACATGTTCGCGGGCTTGCGCAGCAACAACTTGTCCCAAGCCCACCGGAAAGAATTCACGAAATAGTTGCCCGTACAGTGCCTGCCGGTCTGAAACCAGTAAATCACGGCCTCCCGCGCATTGGCCTTCTGCAGCACAAGCCCCTTGCCCACGAAAAAGACTCCCACGGGGATGGGGAACGCGCGGCTCACTTCCCAGCCCTGTCCCGTAAGGCACACTTCCGGGAAGTGCAGGCTCCGGCGCGTGTTCTCTGCGTAAACAATCGTCAGGTGCACCGGCAAGCCGAAGGACGACACATAATCGCGCATGAGTATTGTGTTGGTTTCCAACTGCTGTCGTATGGATTCATCCACAGGGATATCGGGGCGCGCCTGGCGGAAGTTCAGTATTTCAGATGGCACAGACAGCACCGTCGGGTCGGCCGTGCTGTCTGCAGCCCTGGCCTGCGCCGCGACAATGGCGCGATGTATTGTCGCCGTGGCCAGCAGCATGCCCAAGACAATGAAATATCGTATCATCAGGTTGTCCCTTCTTTCTCAGGTTCCGAGGCCGGCGCGATTTGCCGCATCAGCCCTTCCAGCGCGATCATCAGTGCAAGCGCCACAATGTAAATCATGACACCCGAGACATCATGCACCCAGCCGCTGGCCACTTCACTGCCCCAGTAATGGGCGACCACGCACAGCAGGAAGATGCGAAACACATTCGACGCCACGGCGACAGGGCCGGCCACCACAAAAATCAACAGGCGCGCCCATGTCTTCGTCCGACTGATATAACTCATCACCGCGCCCAGCGCCAGAAGCGCAATCAGGGAGCGCAGTCCCGAGCACACATCCCCGACCAGCAGGCGGTCGCCGGCAAAATGAATATACGATCCGTCGCGAACCATCGGCAGGAAGAACGCTTGCGATAAGCGCACCGCCCCCTCCGTCGCCAGCATCTTCGTTCGGAACGTCATGGCCGTGGTCAGAGACATCGGCAACGGGATCATGAACAGCAGAAAGACAAGGGGGAACCACATGCGGAGCAGATGCCTGGGGCCCAGAAACACCAGGATCAGCCCGACCAGCAATGGAAGGACCGCGACTTGCCCGAAGATGCGCAATCCCAGCAGGTCCCCCACCACCACAATAACGCACGCGGCAAAAATAAGGGGATACCCCACTTTTGAGGGACTTGTTGCCATCTGCGACAGAACAGCCCGGTCCCGCCATACGAAGTATGCGCTGACAAATGGCACCAGCAACGCGTGCGAGTAATACGAATCGCTTCTGGTGGCGAATTCATAGAGATCGCGGGCGGCTTCCAGAAAAATCAGACAGCACAGCACCGCCGCCGCGACCCAGAATGCGACGGCTTTCCAGTTGATGAACTGCGTTTTAAGCGCAGGCCCCGCAATCGGCGGTATGGGCGTTTCTGTCACCGGATCGCTGCCTCCGCGAAACGAACCGTCAGCCTGTCCAATCGGGCCGAATCCAGCGGTTCCCCCCTTGAACGTTTTGCCACGGCGGCATCATAATAGAACCGTGCGAGATCCGTGTTGTTCAGGCCGAGATGCGCCTCGGCAAGTAAAACATCCAAATTGGCCGACGCGCCCCCACCGGCCTGCATCACCCGTTGAAAATCTTCTATCGCATTGGGGAAATCCCCGAGATTCACTCGTAAATATCCGCGCAGGTAAAAAAATTCCGGACGCGCGCTGATTTCAATCGCGCGTTGGATGGCGTCAAGTGCCTCATATTGGGTGCTCGGGACCTGGGCCAGCAGTGCCGCTTTTCGTTCGAGCATATCGGGGTCGTCCGGATTCTCCGAAAGAAAACGGTTGCACAAACCCAACGCGCCGCCCAGATTCCCCAACCGCACCTGCAACTCCAGCAGGCCGCGCAGGGCCGGAAGGAAGCCCTTCTGGTGGATAAGGGCCTGGGTAAATGCAGATGACGCCTGCGACAACGACGCCGCATCGCCCGCCGCCAATCGCAAATGGCCGAGTTCGCTCCAAAGTTCCGGCGATTCGGGCCGCCGCTTGATGCATTCGTCAATAAGCCGCACGGCGTCGGCCATCTGGTCCTGCGCGACCATGGCCCGCGTCAGAAAATGAATGGTCCACAGGTCATCCGGATTGGCTTCATGCAACTGGCGCAGAATCCATTCCGCAGAGGACCATTCCCCCCTGGAAATCAACACCCAGGCGCGCAGCGGCGCGGCCGCCCATTGCCCGACCGCCTTTTCCAACTGCCGCGCCACCTCTTCCGCCTCGCGGTAACGTCCCGCGCCCGCATAGGCGCGGCCCAGCAACTCCAGGGCGGCATTGTTTTCAGGTTGCATGGACCGCACCCTTTCCAGGGTGCCGACCGCGTCGGTAAAGTGTTCCGCCTGCACTTGCGCCCATGCCAGCGCCATCAACATGGTCACGTCATTGGGTGCCGCCGCGCTCGCTTGCAGCGCATAGTCCAGCGCGGCCGCCGTCTGCCCTTTTCGCGCCGCAATGTCGCCGGAAAGCAGAAACAGTTCCGCATCGGACGCGCCCGCGCGACGCGCCGCCGCGCACAGCCGGTCGGCGGCATCGAGGTTGGGCGGGTCCATAGCCAGAAGCATGTGCGCCCGAAATATTTTCGTGTCCGTACGATCCGGTTCCGTCCGCTCCACCTCTTCAAGCAATCCCTCCGCCAGATCCTCATTCTCCGCGAATAATGCCTGCACCAGAAGCATGCGCTGGTCATTCAAGCGCCGCAACATGGCGGGCGTGTTCGCATAGCGATCGCCTATCTCCCGGACCAGCGCGAGGCTGCGTTCCAGTTCGCCGGCCCGCATGCATAGCGTCACCCGACCAAGCGCGAGTTGCTGCGCATTGTCTTCGTCTGTTTCCCCGGCGATCAGCGTGTTCAGAAGGTCCAGGCCCGCCTCCAGGCTGCCGCGTTCCGAGAACAGTTCCGCCCACCGGAGGGCGCGCTGCGGCGTCATGGCGCCGGTCGCGCGCTCCGCATCAAAAAAACGCCGGGCCTTATCCATCTGGTCCTCGGCGATGGCCAGCGCCGCCTCCAGAAAATTCAGGTCCGATACCTCCACATCGGCCGCTTTCGCGCGGTCCAGCGTCCGCCGAGCATTGTTCACGTCCTGTTGGTCAAGATAAATCGAGACCAATCCCCGGTACGCCTCGGGCGAGGAGGGCGACTGATCGATGGCCCGTTCATAGAGACGCTTGGCAAGCGCCCGCTGTTCCCCCGAATCCTTGCCCTCCGTATCCGCGCGGCCCAGTGAATAGGCCGCGGACACCAGCGCGCCAAAGGGGGGCATTTCACTGTCGAGCAGACTCAGCGCCGTCGCCTCCAGTTCTTGAACCGGCCGTTTGGAGAAGGTCGCCTCCCAGACCGCCCGCGCGTTCTCATCTTCCGGTACGCTTTTCAAATACAGTTCCAGAGTGCTTTTCGCGCGATCCCGTTGACCCGTCTCCAGATACGCCAGCGCGAGGAAATAGCGGGCCGCGCGCAGGTCGGGAATCTGCTGCGCCACGACTTCCAGTTTGGATATCGCATCCGTGGTTCGGCCTTCGCGAAGCAACCGGCGCGCCACGAGATATTCGAGCACATACGGCTCATTGGGGTACGCCTGCCGATAGGCCTCCATGGTCTGGTCCGCCTCGTCCAGTTGTCCCGCGTTGATTTGCAACTCTGTCAGAAACAGGTACAACTGCGGGTTATCGGCCATGACAAAGGGGTCAATGCCGGAGAGAAAAGCGATGGCCTTGTCGGTCTGGCGTTCGGCCACGTAACTGTTTGCAATCAGCAGATATCCCTCCGCAGCCGAAGGATCAACAGCCACCGCCTTTTCCGCCAGGGCCTGCGCCGCCTGCCAGTCCCTCCCGGCACGGCGCACATTCGCAGCCACCAGAAGGGCTTCCGCCGTTTCCACACCCGCTGCGAACGCCGCATCAATTTCCTCCGAAGCCCGTGACAGATCTTTCTGCGCCAGAAAGAACCGGGCGCGCTGCACACGAATCTCTGCCTCCTCAGGATGGTCTGCCAGCGCCTGGTCCAGCAGTTGGCCGGCCTGTTGGCCAAGCCCCTGTTCCAGAAGCAGCAATGCCTGATTCCCATAGACTTCAGGCCGGGCCTGCCCTGCACCCACCAGCCTCTGATACGCTTCTATGGCCGGCACTGTGCGCCCCAGCCGGTCCATGGCTAGTGCCCGCAGAAATGTAAAATCGGGATCGCCCGGTTTGTCGCGCAGGAAAATCTCGGTCGCATAATCCAGTTCCCGCCACAACCGATACTTCCTGTAGAAAGCCATGACTTCGTCAAGCAATGTTCGGTCGGAACGGTTCGCCAGGGCCAACTGAAGATAGGCGCGGCCCGCGTCGCGCACTTGCGCGCTACGGTTGTTCACCAGACGCAGGCAGCAATCAATATATCTGCGCAACACCTGCGGGTCGCCCGGTTGCCGCGCAAGATACCACGTATAGTTCTGCTTGGCTTCGCCCCAGCGCTCTTCGGCATAGGCCGCTTCCGCATTCTGCAGCGCCCCCTGTCCGCGATACCCCTGCAACGCCAGGTAGCCCCCTATCCCCGCCACGCCTGTGACGGCAAGCAGAAAAACAATCCCCACAATGATCCACGGCCATTTACGCGCCATTGGTCTTCCCCTGAGAGGCGCTTCCCGCAACGCCCTTAATGATACACACGCGCTTGGAAGCCGCTGACCCCTCTTTGTCACTATCATAAGCATGCGCTCTTGAGAATGCAAGAAGAGGTCTCGAGCGTTTTCGCGCCGGGCCTTCGGAACTCAGCCCTGCCCCACTTTTCGCTCTGGCGGATGTTACCGCTAAAGAACAAACATTATTCACTTCAGAACAAGTGCTCATGTTTTCGTCACGTCGTCTGCATGTTCATCTGGCACCATTAAATCTATGACAGAAAGCAACTTAATGTGGTCCCAAATGCCGCCGACACACTTGGCATGAACCTTGCAGAACCTAATAAACCTTGCTATCGGAGTAAAGTGTCGTGCGAATAACATTTCCCGTGTTTCAAGAATTGCTCCAATACGAGTTATTCGCATCGGAACGTTATCGCCGCTATTTGTCTGTGGTTCTGGTACGTTCATTGGCAGACCACCAAGAAGGACTGAATTCGGCCTTTGATCATCTGATAAGAAAAAGCGATGCCCTCACCTCCTACGACCATTCGATCGCCGTATTGATGAGCGAAACCGACCAGAATGATGCGCTTTGCGCCGTGGACCGTTTTCACTCCCTCTTGAAGAACCAGTTCGACGTCCGTTTCGCCGTGGCGACCTATCCCTCCGATGAGGCGTCGGTCGAAGGACTCCTTGCCACGGCAGAAAAACGACTGCAAAAAGCGCAGAATCATCATAACGGGCACGTCATTTACCAAGACTGACCGCCGTTTCTTGTCATCATTCCCATCATCATATCCGCCCGGGCCGTTTGCCTGAACGCTGATTTGCGCCTGTTTGCAAGCGCAAGGAACATGCCAGGTCACCTTGCACTCCGTTATTCCATAAAAGTCCAATCAAATGAAGTGGTTACTGCGATCAGGCGACATACCTTCCTGAAAACAATGTTGCCATCCCGAAACAAAAGTATGTCAAAATTGAATAACAATTGCCGGCAGGTCAACCCATCAACAGCGACAACAGCGCGAAGCCCCCACCATTGCCGTCCCTCACTCCCCTATCCGGTTCTCCACCGGGCGAACCGTCCACTCCCGGGGAAAAAGTCGTTGGTGCAACACCCGTCCAAGAAACAAACCGTTCCCAATGAGATAACGGCGCCACATCCGCCGCGGTTCCTGAATCAGGCGATATACCCATTCCATGCCGATTTCACGCACCCATTGCGGCGCGCGGGGCACACGACCCGCAAAATAATCAAACAAGCCGCCGAAGCCAATGGCAACTTTAACGTTTAACTGTTCGAGATGACGGTGCAGCCACAGTTCCTGCCTGGGCACGCCCATGGCGGCAATGAGAATATCCGCGCCCGACCGGGCAATCTCCTCAACAACCGCCATTTCCTCCGCGACGGAGAAAAAGCCGTGATGACAGCCCTTGATCACCACGCCCGGATACCGTTCACGGATCCAGTCCGCCACCAATTCCGCCGCGCCGGGCGCGGCTCCGAGCAAATAGATGCTCCGGGCGCCCTCATCCAGAGCGGCACACAGTCTTGGAAACAGATCCGTGCCACAGAGATTCTGGCGAATCGGGCGGCGGAGAATCTTGCCGGCGATCCGGGTGCCGAAGCCGTCGGCGAACACCAGTTCCGCCTCATCCAGCACCCGCTTGTACGCGGGCACGCGGAAGGCCTCATTGATGTAATGGGGATTGACGAAGCACACCTGTCGGGGCTTCCGTCCGTCCAGCAATCCCACCACGCCCGCGACGGCCCCCTGCATTGTAAGATTGTCAATGCGTACATTGAGTATTTCAACACGGGGGGGATATTCCACCGGTTCATCGCCCCAAAACAGCGTGGTGATCATGCCCGGCAATGCCCGCAACACGATACCGGCGTCCTTGCGGAACGATGTGCTTTCCACATAGGCCACATCCAAAACAATTTCCCGCACATAATCGAGGCTGATGTGACGGCGAATCCACCAGTCACAGATCAGACCGGGCCGGACCGCGCTGCGCTTGTGTGCCACGGGCATGCTCCGGCATTCGACGCACATTTCCCCAGGACATGCCGCCCGCGGGCCGATGAACGACATGTCCCCTTTCAAAATGTTGAAAAGCACCGGCAATCGCCGCAGCAACCGCTGATCCGTGGCGAAAGAATACTCGTCAAAAGGACGACAATGCAGCCCTGCCCGCGCCTTGCGATCCAGAATCCGCCCGCCGTTCTTCACGCTGAACCAGAACCACGCCATCACCAGCAACGGCGACAAGAATGCCAACGCCACTACAGCCAGCGCGATATCAAGCATCCGCTTAATATGCGGATAAAGCAACACGCCATTGCCCGTCGCGGGAACTCTGTCATCCACCTCGAGACGCTGCATCACACGCTTGGGCACCCGCTTGCACACAAACGCATCCACCGACACAGTCGCCTCTCCCAAAGCCGCCAGTGGTGTGCTTCGGACTTCGGTTGAAGACATTGCTTACTCCCCGTGAAGCCGGCTAAGGCGCACCTCTCTAGTTCTTGGTCAATATGCGTGCAAATTATGTGCCGCAAGCGGTTGGGAAGATCGCTTCTGCCTTTCTTGTCACATATCTCCTTGTCAATAAATGCGTTACGGATTACCACCAACCGAAATATGATCCCCGGTAAACATTGCGCACCCGTTAAATGTTATTCAAAGTTGAATCATTTTTTATGACTATCCTAACATTTGTGGCAGGGATTTCCTGAGCAACGATACGCGAAGGTACTATTTCCGGCCATCCACGGGCTGTGGCAGGGATGCGGATGCCAGCCAGCACCGTCGGTCCATGACTTGGCCCTGCGGCGCCTGTGGCAGGGATATTGCCGGATCGTATCGCAGTTACCAGACGCCCCCCACGCGCCTGTCAACGGGGTCGTCGCCTTCAGGTGTTCACACTTTAGTGTGCCGGTGTGTTGTTCCCACTTTAGTGTGCCGGCTGTCCCGCGCCGCCCTGTTGTTCACACTCGCCAGCATGCTGAAGCATGAACAACTCACCTGTTAGAAAAAGATTTACTAGGCACGCCCGCAATTTGACAGGGGGCGAATGCTTTGTTATAATCCCTGATTGTTTCCCCGTAGGGGGAGATCTGTCTTTGGAGCGAGGTGTGTAACGCAAACGTGCGTACGTCATTTGTGAACACCGCCTTTACCTTTTCTTCAGCAATGGCCAAAGGAGTCTCCGCATGGCTGTAGCCCCACGTCTCGACCGCATTTCTCTTGGCGTCATGCCTGAAATCGCGGAACTGCCCGATCTGATCGAAATCCAAACGAAGTCCTACGCGGATTTTCTGCAGTGGGACACCCCCCCGGACGAACGTGAGCCGAAAGGTCTTCAGGAGGTTTTTCTGGAGGTCTTTCCGATCGTCGCGCCTAACGGGCTGACGCGGCTGGAATTCGTCCACTATTCCTTCGCCCCCCCGAAGTACACCATCCAGGAATGCCAGGAGCGCGGCATGACCTATGCCGCGTCGCTGAAGGCGTTGTTGCGGCTGGTGCGCCTGGAGGAAACGGGTTCGGGCAATGAACTGCGCGAAAAAATGATGCTGGAGCAGGAGGTTTTCCTGGGCGAGTTGCCGGTGATGACGCCGACGGGCACCTTCATCATCAATGGCGCGGAGCGCGTGATTGTCAGTCAGTTGCACAAGTCGCCGGGCGTGTCGTTCGAGCGCAAGATTCACCAGAACGGCAAGCCGCTGCTTTCCGCCCGGATCATCCCCTACCGGGGCGCATGGCTGGAATTTGAGTACGACGTCAACGACTATCTGTGGCTGACCATAGACCGCCGATCCAAACTGCTTGCCACGGCGTTTCTGAAAGCGTTCGGTTACACGGAGCCGGAGGAAATCCTGTCCCTGTTCTACGCATTTGATACGGTCACCTTCGGGCGGACCAAGGTCAAGGTAAACGGAACGCCGAAGGACCCGGAAGAGATCGAAGGCGCGTGGCTCGCGGCGGACGTGATTGACCCGGAAACCGGAGAGATTCTGGCGGACGCAACAACCGAGTTGACGATGCAAACCCTCGAACGCATCATGCATTCGCCCGTGCAGGAGATAAAAATCCTGAACGCGGAACAGATTGCGCGTGACGCCACCATCGTCATGTCGCTGTCGCAAGACAAGACCCAGACGCAGGACGATGCCTTCCGCGAGATTTACGCGCGGGTGCGCCCGGGCGACCCAGCCACCGAAGCCACCTGCCGCACCTTCTTCAACCGGCTCTTTTTTGACCCCAGCCGCTATGATTTTGCGGCGGTAGGCCGCTACAAGATCAACCGGAAACTGGGCATCCAGGTGCCGCAGAGCGTCCGGACGCTCACCAAGGAAGACGTCGTGGCGACATTGCAGTACCTGGTGCGGCTCCGCCTGGGCGAAGGCGTGTTGGACGACATTGACCATCTCGGCAACCGGCGCGTGCGCGCGGTGGGCGAACTGCTGGCAAACCAGGTGCGCATCGGTCTGGTGCGCATGGAACGCACCGTACGCGAGCGCATGAATTTCCAGGAGGAAGAACAACTTTCCCCGCAGAACCTGGTGAATCCCAAGCCGGTCAGCGCGGTGATCAAGGATTTCTTTGGACGCAGCCAGTTGTCGCATTTCATGGACCAGATCAATCCGCTGGCGGAACTGACGCACAAGCGCCGCCTGAGCGCCCTGGGGCCGGGCGGCCTCAGCCGTGAACGGGCGGGCTTCGAAGTGCGCGACGTGCACCCCACGCACTACGGCCGCATCTGCCCCATCGAGACGCCCGAAGGACCGAACATCGGCCTGATGGCCTCGCTGTCCACTTACGCCCGCATCAACGAATACGGCTTTCTGGAAACCCCCTACCGCAAGGTGGAAAATGGACGTGTCACCGATCGGGTGGAAATGCTTTCCGCCTACGACGAGGACAACTACGTCGTCGCGCAGGCCAACGAACCGTTGGACAAGCGAAACCGCTTTGAGCGGCGCACTGTCCTGTGCCGGCACCGGGGCGATTTCCCGCAGATTTCTCCCGATGCCGTGGACTACATGGACGTCTCCACAAAGCAGTTGGTGAGCGTCGCTGCGGCGCTCATCCCCTTCCTGGAACATGACGACGCGAACCGCGCCCTGATGGGATCGAACATGCAACGGCAGGCCGTGCCCCTGCTCAGGACCGAAGCGCCACTGGTGGGCACCGGTCTGGAGGGAGTGACGGCGCGCAATTCCGGCACGGTGGTGCGCGCCGAACGCGAGGGCGTGGTGGAATACGCGGACAGCGAAGTCATCCGCATCCGTTCCAAGAAAACCAAGCACGAGAACCCTTTCCGCACCGAGGAGGACGAATACATCCTCAAGAAGTTCACCCGCTCGAATCAAAACACCTGCATCAACCAGCGGCCGATTGTGGTCAAAGGCGACAAGGTGGAAGCGGGCGACATCATCGCCGACGGGCCGGCCACGGACAACGGCGAACTCGCCCTCGGCCGCAATGTGCTGGTGGCGTTTCTCCCCTGGGAAGGCTACAACTTCGAAGACGCCATCATTTTCAGCGAAGAAGTGGTCAAAGAAGACGTGTTTACCTCCATCCACATCCAAGTCTTTGAAATGGAGGCGCGCGACACCAAACTCGGTCCGGAGGAAGTCACCCGCGACATTCCCAACGTCAGCGAGGACGCCCTGCGCAACCTGGACGAAGACGGCATCGTCCGCATCGGGTCCAAAGTCGGCCCCGGCGACATTCTCGTGGGCAAGGTGACGCCGAAGGGCGAGACAGAACTCGCACCGGAGGAGAAACTGCTGCGCGCCATCTTCGGCGAAAAAGCGGAGGACGTGCGCGACGCATCGCTCACCCTGCCGCCCGGGGCGAACGGCGTCGTCGTGGACGTGAAAGTATGCAGCCGGCGCGACAAGGCGGTGGATTCGCAGACCAAGAAGTCGCTCGCCGCTGAAGTGACAAAAATCAAACGCCATTACGACGAGCGCATCGCGGAAATCCGGAGCACTTTCATGAGTCTCGTCAAGGATGACGTGATCGGCATGAAGATTCTCGACGATGTGTACGATCACAAGACAGAAGAACTGGTGCTGGAAAAGGGCAAAAAACTGCGCGTCGCCCACCTGGAGAAATCCGATTACAGCGTGTTGGCCCGCCTGCGCCTCGAAGACAAGAAGATCCAACAGAAACTCACCCGTCTGGTGAACATGGCCGCGATGGAAGAGGCCAAATTAATCGCCTTCCGCGACAGCCAGATCGAACGCCTCCGCAAAGGAGACGAACTGCCGCCCGGCGTGATCAAGCTCGTCAAGGTTTTTGTGGCGACGAAACGGCGGCTGTCCGTGGGCGACAAAGTGGCCGGACGCCACGGCAACAAAGGGGTGGTGGCGCGGATTGTGCCTGAGGAGGACATGCCTTTCCTGCCGGATGGAACACCGGTGCAGATCATCCTGAATCCGCTGGGCGTCCCCTCGCGTATGAACGTCGGCCAGATTCTCGAAACCACTCTGGGCTGGGCGGTGAAAGCACTCGGGATGCGCGTGGCCTCCCCCGTCTTCAACGGCGCAACCGAGGAGAGCGTGGCGGAGTTCATGAAGAAGGCGGGATTGCCGACCAGCGGCAAAATCCGCCTGCGCGACGGTCGCACCGGCGAGGAATTCCACCAGGAAACCTGTGTCGGGCAGATTTACATGATGAAACTCAACCACTTGGTGGACGACAAAATCCACGCCCGCGCCATCGGGCCATATTCACTCGTGACTCAGCAGCCGCTGGGTGGCAAAGCGCAGTTCGGCGGGCAGCGCTTTGGAGAAATGGAGGTGTGGGCGCTGCAGGCCTATGGGGCCGCATACACCCTGCAGGAACTCCTGACCATCAAGTCAGACGATATTCAAGGCCGTACAAAAGCCTATGAGGCTATTGTCAAAGGCGAGCGCGATGTGGAACCCGGCACGCCGGAATCGTTCAACGTGCTCGTGCATGAGATGCAAAGCCTGTGCCTGGATGTTATGAAACTCATCCGGGTCGAAGGCGCCGCAGAAACAGAAGAAGAACAGGTGGAGGACTGAACCTTGGCCAAATATATTGCCACGACAGGGGAACGATTCGACGCCATCGCCATCCGGCTGGCATCACCCGAAGAGATACTCAAGTGGTCGCGGGGCGAGGTGAAAAAACCCGAAACCATCAACTATCGCACCTTCAAGCCGGAGAAAGACGGCCTGTTCTGCGAACGCATCTTCGGCCCGGTCAAAGACTGGGAATGCGGCTGCGGCAAATACAAGAAAGTCAAGCATCGCGGGATCACCTGCGACCGTTGCGGCGTAGAAATCACCGAGTCGCGGGTGCGGCGCGAGCGCATGGGCTGCATCAAACTGGCCGTGCCCGTCACCCACATCTGGTTCTTCAAGACCACGCCCAGTTGCATCGGCAACCTGCTCGATCTGTCCATCCGCGTCTTGGAACGGATTATCTACTTTGAACATTACATCGTCATTGATCCCGGCGATACCAGCCTGGAAAAGATGCAGACGCTCACCGAGGACGAATACCAGGACGCGCGCGAGGAGTTCAAAGACCGTTTTGTGGCGAAAATGGGCGCGGAAGCGGTGCAGATGCTGTTGGAGGAACTGGACCTCGACGCCCTGAGCGCCGAACTGCACGCCCAGTTCGCGGCCACCAACTCCGCCCAAGTCCGCGCTAAAGCCATCAAGCGGCTGAAAGTGGTGGAATCGCTTCGGAAATCCGGCAACAACCCGGCATGGATGGTGCTGAACGTCATTCCGGTGATCCCGCCCGATTTGCGCCCGCTGGTGCCGCTGGAAGGCGGCCGCTACGCCACCAGCGATTTGAACGATCTCTACCGGCGCGTCATCAACCGCAACAACCGCCTGAAGCGCCTGATAGAACTGCGCGCGCCCGAAGTCATTCTGCGCAATGAAAAGCGCATGCTTCAGGAAGCGGTGGACGCCCTGTTCGACAACGGCCGACACGGCCGCACCGTGCTCGGCGCGGGGAACCGCCCGCTCAAGTCCCTCAGCGACATGCTCAAGGGCAAGCAGGGCCGTTTCCGCCAGAACCTGCTGGGCAAGCGCGTGGACTATTCGGGCCGCTCGGTGATCGTGGTCGGCCCCGAACTCAAACTGCACCAGTGCGGCCTTCCCAAGCGCATGGCTCTGGAACTTTTTGAGCCGTTCATCATCAACCAACTCAAGGAACGCGGCATCGCCTCCACAATCAAAGCCGCCAAGCGTATCATCGCCCAGGGCCGCGACGAAGTGTGGGACATCGTCGAGGATGTCATCAAGGATCATCCGGTCCTGCTCAACCGCGCGCCGACGTTGCACCGCCTGGGCATTCAGGCCTTCCAGCCGGTGCTCATCGAAGGCAAGGCCATCCGCATTCACCCGCTGGTCTGCCGCGCATTCAATGCCGACTTTGACGGCGACCAGATGGCCGTGCATGTGCCGCTGATGCCCGCCGCACAACTTGAGGCGCATCTGCTCATGATGGCCTCTTCCAACATCTTTTCGCCCTCGGACGGCATGCCCATTGTCACGCCGAGTCAGGATATCGTGCTCGGTATCGCATGGATGAGCAAAGTCCGCGAAGGCGCAAAGGGAGAATGGAAAAAGGAATGGGAAGGCCCCAACGGTGAGATTCTCCAACCCGGCAGGGTTTTTGCAGGCATTCCCGAAGTTTTGCTCGCCTACCACAGCAAACGGGTGGACATTCACGCCGCGATCAAACTGCATTACGACGGCGAAATCGTTGACACCACCGTCGGGCGAGTCCTGCTTTGCGACGCGTTGCCGCCGGAAATCACCTTGCACGACGTGAACCGCCAGCATGATCAAAGCACCATCGGCGAAGTCATCGCCAAGTGCTACACGCGCCACGGCCACAAAAAGACCATTGAACTGCTGGACGCACTCAAGCAAACCGGTTTCAAGTACGCCACCTTGTCCGGGCTGTCTATCGCCATCGGCGACATGGTCATCCCCCCGGAAAAAGAAGAACTGATTGAAAAGGCCCGCGCAGAGGTCGAACGCATAGATGAAATGTATCAGAACGGGTTGATCACCGAAGGCGAGCGTTACAATAAGATCATTGACGAGTGGACTACGACGACCGAAGCGGTCTCGGCGGCGATGCTGCGGCGCATGGAGGAAAACGACCAGGGATTCAGCGGCATCTACCTGATGTATCAGTCAAAGGCGCGCGGCAGCAAGTCTCAGATTCGCCAACTTGCCGCCATGCGCGGTCTGATGGCCAAGCCGTCGGGCGACATCATCGAATCGCCGATCACCTCGAATTTCCGCGAAGGCCTGACGGTGGTCGAATACTTTATTTCCTCCCATGGCGCGCGCAAGGGGCTGGCGGACACCGCCCTCAAAACCGCCGATGCGGGCTATCTCACCCGGCGCCTGGTGGACGTGGCGCAGGACGTCACCATCGAGGAACTGGACTGCGGCACGCTGAACGGCGTGTGGGTGGAACCGTTGATGGACGGCAGCGATGTCATTACCCCTCTGGAAGAGCGCATCATTGGGCGTTATGCCCTGGAAGACATTGTTCTCCCCGGGCAGGACGAGCCGATTGTCGAAGCCAATGAGGAAATTGACGCCGAAAAGGCGCAACGCATCGTCGAAGTCGGACTGCCGGGCGTGCGCATTCGATCCGTCTTGACCTGCCAGTCGAAACGCGGGGTGTGCGCCAAATGTTACGGACGCAATCTGGCCACCGGTAAACTGGTGGAACTGGGCGAAGCCGTCGGCATCATCGCCGCGCAGTCCATCGGCGAACCCGGCACGCAGTTGACCATGCGCACCTTCCATATCGGCGGCGCGGCAAGCCGCCAGGTGGAAAGTACGGATATTCGCATGGTGGACACCGGCACAGTCGAATTCCGCAACGTGCGCACGGCAGTCAACCGCGATGGTGTCAAAGTGGCGGTTAACCGAGGCGGCGAGATCGGCATTCTCAGCCCTGACGGCAAGGAGATTCACCGATTTGCCGTGCCCCCCGGCTGTATTCTGCACTGCGAAGACGGACAGAAACTGAAAAAGGGACAGATCATTTATCAATGGGACCCCTATAACGTCTCGATCATGGCGGAACAGTCCGGCACCGTCCGGCTGGAGGGCATGATTGAGGGTATCACCGTCCGCATTGACATCAATCCGGATACGGGGCTTGAAGAGCGCGTCGTCACTGAACACAAACAGGACCTGCATCCCCAGATTACCATCCGCGGCAAGAACGACGAAGTGCTTGCCTTCGCCACCATTCCTCCGCAAACGCACGTGGTGGTGCACAACGGCGACAAGGTGCGCGCAGGCGACCTGTTGGCCAAAACGCCCCGACAGTTCAGCAAGACCAAAGACATCACCGGCGGCCTGCCGCGCGTGGCCGAGTTGTTCGAGGCGCGCCAGCCCAAGTCCCCCGCCATCATCAGCCACATTGACGGCTTTGTGGAGATCGGCGGCGCTTCGAAGGGCATGCGCAAGGTGAAGGTGGTGCCGAGCGTCGGCAAGGAGCGCGAATACACGATTCCGCCCGGCAAGCATCTCAACGTCCAGACCGGCGATCGCGTTTACGCCGGGCAGCGCCTGACCGACGGCCCCATCATTCCGCACGACATCCTCGAGGTTCAAGGCGAAGAGCACCTGCGGCGCTACCTGCTCGACGAAGTGCAGCAAGTGTACCGCCTGCAGGGCGTCCACACCAACGACAAGCACATTGAGATTATCATCCGACAGATGCTGCGCAAGGTCCGCATCAAGGACGATCCCGGCGACACGCCTTTCCTCGCCCACGAAGAAGTGGACAAGATTCGCTTCGCGGAAATCAACGAGCAAACATTGCGACGCGGCGGACGCCCGGCCGAGGCCGAACCCGTGCTGCAGGGCATCACCAAGGCCGCCTTGAGCACGGAAAGTTTCGTCGCCGCTGCGTCGTTCCAGCAGACCACGCGCGTACTCACGGAAGCCGCGCTCAGCGGCAAGCGGGATTACCTGCGCGGACTGAAGGAAAACGTGATCATCGGCCACCTGATCCCTGCCGGCACCGGCAGCCCGCATTATCAGGACTCGCAGCCGAGGATTAAGGACGCTGCGCTCGAGGATTACTCGCACGAACTGGAAATCGGTACCGTGGGTGAAGAAGCCCAAGAGGAAATCGAAGAGGAAACCGCATAGTTTGCGGCGCTGGACAGACACGGTTGTTGCGGGGCGGTCCGAAAGGGCCGCCCGTTGCATGTATCATGCGCCAAATGGAGCGCCTCAATCGCCGCCATCCATAACCCTGGCAACACATCATGGCCACCCACAAAGCATGTTGCGCCGCATACGCAGACGGCCTTGAATCCAAGTCCGAACAACCGCGCCGCGCTGTCACTCTCGATTCCTGGCGCGAGGCCGCATTGTGCGCCATCATCGTGCTCGGCGCCATCGCCTGTTCATTTCGGCTTACATCTTTCCTCCACGCCAAAGAAGCGGTGCTGCACATCGGGCTCGTTCCCTGCGCGGTGCTGGCGGCAATCAGGGGGCGCGCCGATGCCAGGCGCGCCTCATGGCTGCTGCCGCTCCTGCTGGGATTGGCATGGGCGGGCATGTCCGGCATCGTCGTGGCGCACGTGAAGGCGCGTGTCATTGAAGAAATCATCCGGTATGCGGCGCTGCTCGCCCTGGTTGCCGTCAACGCCGATATGTTCACCGATCCCGTGCGCCGCGCCCGCATCGCTGCGTCTGTCGTTGTGTCGTCTGCCATTGTCGCCCTGCTGGGTCTGATACAGTACTTTGGTCTGATACCATCGCTTTTCCCTGTGTTTCCCGGTTATGACCAGCGGGTGTATTCCGTCTTCGGCAATCAAAACCTTTTCGGCGGTTACCTGGCCATTGCCATCCCCCTCCTCGCCGCGCACATCGGTGCTGATTCCCGGTTACGCCCGATCCACTATGCCGCGTTGGCCATTCTTTCCGTGGCATTGGTCCTGTCGGAGTCGCGCACCGCATGGCTGGCAGCCGCCGTGGGCGTACTCGTCTGCATACCGTGGCGTGGCCCGCGCCGGAAAACAACCTTTTGCGCGATCGGATTCATGGCGCTGAGTATATTCTGCGCCGCGGTCGCCACATGGCCGCGCCCGGCGGAACGCATGTTTCAAACGCTGCGCGAGGGTGATGTGGGCGGACGCGCCCGGCTGTGGTTCTGGGAAGGGGCCGCGCGCATGATTCGCGATCACCCGATTGCGGGCGTCGGGCTGGGAAACTACGCCTATTACAGCCCATGGTATCAGGGCGAGGCGCTGCGCGGGCCACGTGGACCGCGTCATTATCACAATGAGTTACACACTATCCATGCCCACAGCGAACCGTTGGAATTCCTCGCGGAAACCGGCCTGCCGGGGTTGCTCTGCGGCATGTGGTTTCTTGCGCGCCTGTCGCGGCTGCGGGGCCGCGCCAAGGGCGGACTGGCCGCTTTGCTGGTGTTTTCCTGCTTCAACGCCGCGCTGCACAGCGCACCGCATGCCCTGGCGGGTCTGCTGCTGGCCGGGACGCTTTTCGGGAAGCGGGCGGAGGCATCTCCCGCGCCTGACCTTGCGCCCTCACGCGCGCCTTGGCTTTGGGGATGTGTCATGCTGGCGGCGGCGCTGGCCGCCGGCTTTTGGTGGACCGTTTATGAACCAAGCCGACTGTTGCGCGCCGCCGAAGATCTCCACGTCGCCGGCGCGGACCCCACTGCGCTCTATGCGCGCGCCATCGCCCACCCATGGCCCAACGCGCAGGCGCGCGAAGAATACGGCATGGCCTTGTTGGATATTGGACGCGCGAACGACGCCTATGCGCAACTCTTGAAAGCGCGGGAGGGATTGGACACAGGCCGCCTCTATCTGTTGCTGGGAGCGGCCGCCCTTGGCCTGGGCGATAATGAGGCCGCGCGGCTGTGGCTCGCGGCCTGCCTGGATCGCTGGCCTGCCAACGCCGACGCATGGCGCATGCTGTGGTCTCTCACGCCCGTCGAAGACCGGGGTCCATTGGCGGAACATGCGGCCCAATGGGGCATCCAGGAATCAACGGATGTCACGGGAGAACGCGCGGAATAAGCAATCCCGCGCACACTACCCGAGCAGGCGTTCCTTCCGGTCCCGACACCTTGACCACATATCGCTCGCCCGGGGAAACATGGTACACATGCTTCCATTGGCGGCCTTTCACATATTCGAAGACCAGCGGCTTCGTTTCGCCCTGGTTGATCTCAAACCGCAGACCGGCCTCAATGCTGTCCGCGTACACGGTGAATTCCACAGCGCCTGCGCGCAAGTCCAGCCAGAGCGAACCGGTGGATTGCCACTCCATCTCCTGCAAGATGGGCGCCGCGGCGCCCGGGATTTCAAACACACCCGGTTCATCAGATTGACGCTGGTATTGTACGAAATGCACTACGGCGGGAATCTCGAGGAGCGGATTGAAAACGCGACCCCACTGATAGGACTCAATCGCCGTAAAGCCCCCCACGCCGACAGCACCCGCCAGCACCAACTGCAAGGCCCAAACATTGAGGGCGCGCACAAACCCCAAACCGAAGGCTGCGACAATGATCGCCAACGACACCGCCAGCGGCAGCAAAGCCGTCAAGCCAATCAGATTCGGCGGCAGCCAAGAGGCTACATAACTCAGTAAGGCCAGGAGCAAACCCGTCACCATGATCAACCCGCCGGGTATGGGCCGCTCCGGCTTGACGACCTTCAACGCAACATGCAGCGCAAACGGCCAGGCGACGAGCATCAGTATGCCCGTAAGAATGCGTGACCATGCCACTTCGCGTTCATATACATCCCAGAAAGTCTTCGCAACGGCTGCTCCGTCAACGGACGAAGCCCCCAGCAACAGGGAAACCGAGAGATAGCCCGCCAGCAAGAAAAGCCCTATCACGACCAGGCCCGCCGCCAGGCTCACATTCTCCGGCGTGATCCCTGCGGCCCCGTTTTCCGACCATGCCGGCGTGCGGCGGGCGGAAACCGCCTCAACCCCGAGCAGCGCCTGACACTGCCAGCAACGATCAAACTCATCGCTGTTCTGTGCGCCGCAATTCGGGCAGACCCGGCCCGGGCTTAAATCAATGCCGCTATCGCTGTCCTCGAGATGAAGGTCTGCTTCGGGTGTCTTCTTCGGTTCGGAGCGCAAGCGCTTGATGGCGCTCGAGGCAAAGGGATGATTCCTATCCAGGGTATGGATTCTTTCCCAAACATCGGCGGCTTCCAGATGCTTGCCCGCCACCTCCAGCACACGCGCCAACTGCTCCCGCAATCCCATTTCCTGCGGCCACGTTTCTATGGCAGCGCGCAATTCCGCCGCCGCATCATCGTAACGCCCCAGACGGTAATACGTCGCCGCAAGATATCTTACCACGTTGATTTTTCGCTGCCACTTATTGCGAAGCACCTGGAGATGCTCCAGGGCAAGCCGATACTCCCACGTCGCATACAACTTCTTGGCCAACTGCCAGCGCTTCTCAAAATCGTCCGGATGCTCTTCTACATGCCGCGAGAGTTCCCAGAGTTCTGCCATAATCGCGCCCCATTTCATGCCCCCGCCGCGCGGGGCCGCCTATTTCCGGTTCTTCTTGCGCTGGCGTCGTTCCGCTTTTTTCTTTTCCAGCATTTTCCGCCAGACACGCCGCTGCAAGACCGCATTCACTCCCCAGGAAATGAGTCCCGCACTCAACGCCGCCATAAAGACCCCGAAGCCGCCGCGCACCAGCGTATCCGCCGTATCATAGGTCATCATTTTGGCAAAAAGATAGCCCGGATACAAAAACAACACGAAAAGAACCGTCCAGAAAATCCATCCCACCGACTCGATCTCTCGCAGCGACTTCATGTCTCAGCAAACTCCTCCCCTGCCGGCGCGGACACCGGCAATGTGATTCTGAACAATGCGCCTCCCAGCACGCTGGTCTCTACAGCAACGGCGCCGCCATGTTCCAGCGCGATTTTTCGCGTAACGGCAAGGCCCAAACCCGTGCCCTGAGACCCCTTGGTGGAAAAAAACGGGTCGAAGATTCTCTCGCGCAGTTCATCGGGAATCCCATCGCCGTTGTCCTCCACGACAATTTCCAGGATGTCCGGCGCCGACATCCGCGCCGACATCCGCACCTCGCCGCCTTCTTCGGGCGCGGCATCAGCCGCATTGACCAACAGGTTCAACAGACAGCGATAGATGCCCTGCGGGTCCACCCACACGGGCGGCACGGCGGGATCCACTTCGACCTGAAACGCCACCCGCTTCTGCGCAAACAATTCCGCAAAGGCATCGCACGCTTCCTGCATCACCGCCTTAATGGCGCATCGCTGCCGCACCGGGGTGCGCGGCTTGGAGAACGACAGCATGTCTTGCACAAAATCAGCAATGCGTTTTGTGGCGCGCTTGAAAATGGGCCATCCCCGCTGAAGCGCCTCCATGTTGCCGGACTCCAGGCCCATGTCAATCAGGTCGGCGCTGGCGCCCAAACCCGTGACAATGTTCTTGGTGTAATGACTCAGACTGGTGACCGCCATTCCGATGGCGGCCAACCGCTCATTGCGAACGTGTTCCTCGATAAGGCGGGCGTTGACGATGGCGGTCGCAGCAAGCGAGGAAAACATCTCCATCACCTGCACATCCAATGGCGTGAAAGCGCCGCCATCCGTCTTGTTCACCACTTCCAGCACGCCAATCAACGCATCCCGCTCGATCATCGGCACAGCCAGCAGCGACCGGGTGCTGAATCGGCTGGCGACATCGGCCTCCGCAAAAAAACGGGGGTCCTCCTGCGCGTTGTCCGTCACAATGGTCTGACGCAACTGCGCCGCGGCGCCGGCAATCCCCTGGCCCAGGCGCAGGCGCACGCGGCGCTTGAGCGATTCCTGGTCGCCACGTTCACCCAGGGCGACATGGAAATACAGGTCGTCTCCGGCGGAATCATAGAGCAACAGCGATGAAGCCTCGGCCCGGGCCACTTGACGGCTTTCTTCCACAATGCGTTCCAGCAGCGCGTCCAAATCCGTAATCACCCCCTGGAGTTGGTGCACGCGATGCAGAGCATCCACAATGCGCGCCATCTCATCCCCGGGGTCCTTTGCGGGCGGCACTTCGTCATGGCGCCGTCTTGGGGTCATTTCATGGACTTCCTGCCTCGTTCAAATGGGCTTCAATCGCCGGGAGCGCATGATAGAGCACGTCCGCCACGGCCTGCAAACTCTCCGCGCAGACCTTGTCCAGCGTGTCCTGTTCCGTATGCCAGTTCTTGCGATGCTCGATGATCGATCCGCCGTAACTGAAATCAATCAGCAGCAGTGTGGGGACCCCCGCCTTGCGGAATGGCAGATCATCGTCCTGGATATCCTGCACGCCGCGCCCGAAGTGATTGCCATAGCCCAGCCGGCGCGCCACATCCCACACGATCTCCAGCAGCCACGATTGGGCGTTGCGGTCCCGCAAAATATGCAAATAGCAATCGCCTATCATGTCCACGTTGATCATGGCATGAATATCGCCCAATTGATCCCCCGCGCGAAGATGTTCCACGAAAGCGCGGCTGCCATACAGCCCATCGCTTTTCGACCACGGCCCGAAGGATTCCTCGCCGTCGAACCAGACCAGCCAGAGCGAACGGCCTTCCCGGCGCGGCCCGAACATGCGCGCCGCCTCCAGCATCCACGCGGTGCTGGAACCGCCGTCGTTTGCGCCCACGAATTCAAAATCAGTGAAGTGCTTGGTGTCGTAGTGATTTCCCAGAAGAATCACCCCGGACCGGCTTCCTTCCACCACGGCGACCAGGTTCGCCATGCGCCGCTTGCCCAGCGGCGTGTCCGCTTCAAACGAATGCTCCCACACCCGCAGCCCAGCCTCAGCAAGTTCCTGCTTCAGCCGATGCCGCAGCAGCGCGGCGGCCTCCGACCCCGCCGGGCGCGGCCCCAGCCCGACAATCCATTCCAAGTCCCGATAAGCCCGCGCAGCATCAAACGGCGAATACCTGGTGCGAACAACGACGCGCTCCCTTTCGTTCGGTTGGAGCGCGCGGTTTAATGCCGCCGCAAACACCAGCAGCAGCAGAAAGGCCAGCACCCCCATAAGCACAATGATCTTTATCACGCGATCACCATAGATGTTCATGTCCGTTCCCCGCGTTGATCCTATCACGCCGAAAAGGGATTGCGCGAACCAGGCAATTGCAGAAAACCCCGGAACTGTGCGACGTACCGCATGGGTGGCGCGTCAGATTACGCAGGAAGATATCAGATACGCAGGAACCACTTCCTGCGGTAGAGGAGAAAAAGGGACACCCACATCACGATGAAGGAAAGCAACGCGCAGAAAAATTTCAGGAGGGGGCCGGTCGCTCCAATCAACCCCAACAAGTGTTTGAACCCCTCGGACAGGAACGGCGCCCCCATGTACGCGAGGATGGCGTTCATGCCGATGACCATAAATGGGAAAGACCATTTCCGCCGGCCGATGATGTCTATCACCCAATAAAAAGCCGCGAGCATCAGAAAACTCCAGCCCGCGGCCCACAATGCCATGGAACTGGTCCAGATATGCTTGATAATCGGGAAGCGCCAACCCCAAATCCAGCCGAGCGCCAGACACCCCAGCCCTGCGGCGACCAGCATCGCCAGTTTGGCATGGCGCGTTTTTGATGCGTTCAGGATATGACCCGCCTGAACCCCGAGCAACACGGTCGCGGCAAAGCCCATGCTGCTGAGAATCCACGTGTACGGCGTGCCGTCGCTGAAACGGCCCAACAGCGTCTCGTCTATGTAATAGGCCAGGTTGGCGCGAGGTTCGAGCACGCCCGCGCCGTGACCGGGGACCGGCACGAAAATCATCAATGCCCAGAAACCGGCCAGCAGCCCCGCGATCACAAGAATCTGACCGAGTTTCCGGACATTCAACATCACAATCGCGGCAACAAGATACCCGCTGGCGATGGCCTGGAGGGTGTTGCTGTAGAAATGGAGCCTCGAAACATCAGGGCGTCCCTGGATGAAGGTCCACAGAACCGACAACAGGTTTCCCTGGGCAATCATGCCCAACACCCAGAGAATGAGTATGCGGCGGACGATTCTCATGTACAGCGCCGCTCCGGCACGACCGGCGTCCAGCCGCCGCTTGAATGCAAACGGCATGGACACGCCGACAATGAACAGGAATAACGGCATGATGAGGTCCCACGCAACAAACCCCTCCCAGGGAACATGTTCCAGATGCCGTCCGAGCCATACCGGCAGGGGCAGAGACAGCACAGGGAACCAGCCAAAAAGAACTTCCTTGCCCCCGGTGATCCAGAACATATCGAAACCACGCAGGGCATCCACGGACATGATGCGCCCGGAAGCAGGGCTGGGAGATTCTTCAGACATCGCAAACGCTCCTTGCCACATTTTGCGCTGGATGCGCCTCTACATGCCTTCTCGGGAATATACTCTCAAGGCCCAAAGCGTATCACACGTGCGAACTACTGCAGGATCGCCTGCAGGGCTACTGCCGGATCAAAGACCCCGCTTACATTCTTTCAGGCGACAGGCCCGCCATCTTAAACGGCCAAGAGACAGTCTAAATTACAAAAGCCGGAAAGTCAAATATTTGTTGACGTTTCGCATTCTGAATACATAGACAAATGTTCTGTATTTCACTTCAATCTTTACGATCCTGCAAAACAGTGTAAAATGAATAACAGAAAATACATACTGTATATTATTAGAAGTTTTTATTTATTGTAGATAAATACGAAAAACCAGAATATAGAAGCAATTACCCGCTCGACAGACAAAACCAATTTTATCCTCCGCCCATGGTTCGCATTCTTTCGCGTTTGTCGGTTTCACTCAAAAAAATATTTGCACATAATGTATGCAATATGTCATACTCATGGTGAGAAACGTATTTCATATGGTAGGACGTTGGTGCGTTTCTGCAAAAAAAAGGCTTCACCTTGCACTGACGGGGGTATGATATATGGAGAGGAACGACGCAAAACGGTCCCGGCGCACGATTACTACGAGCGAAATCGCGCGCCTCTGCGGGGTGTCGCGAACCACCGTTTCCGCGGTGCTCAACGGGAAAAGCACGGTCCGCGAAAGCACGCGGCGGAAAGTGTTGGAATGCATCCGCCGGCAGAATTACCAGTTTGGAATGATTGCGCGAACCCTCGTTGATGAGTTGTCCCGCATGGTGGCGGTACTGGTCTCCTCATTGGGGAGTCCATACCACATGATGGTGTTTCGCGGGCTGAGCGAGGTGCTGGACGCGGAGGGCTATCACATCCTCTTTCACAACGTGCGCCGGGAGGACCAGGAAGACCCGGAGACCCTGGCCAGCATTCACGCCTATCGTCCGGCGGGCTACATTGTACTTAAGGGGGCCGAGGGATTGAATGCGGCGCACGCCCGGAAAATTCAGGAACTGGGCATTCCCTTGGTAAGCGAGACGCGTTTCGAGGGCCTCGAAACGCACGCGGTGAACTTCGACTGTCGCCTCGGAATGCGCATCGGCACGGATTATGCCATAGAAAAGGGACACCGCCGCCTGGCGCATATCGGCGGCCCCGCATTCTCCGCCGGCGCCAAAGAACGCAAACTCGGCTTTATCGAAAGCCTGATTGCCCACGACATCCCCGTATCGGACGCGGTGATTGTGGATGCGGGCGAGACGGCCACAGACGGCTATCACGCCGCACTGGAGGTGCTGCGCGACCCGGCGCGGCGTCCGACCGCCCTGGTATGTTTCAATGATATGGTGGCCATGGGCGCGTACCGCGCCGCCCACGAATTGTCCCTGGATATCCCGGGTGATCTGAGCGTCATCGGCTTCGACGGCATAGATTTCGCCGAACTGTTCGGCCCCCCCCTGACCAGTGTGAATATTTTTCCAACACTTCTGGGCCGCCAAGCCGCCGAACTCCTGCTCAAGGTCATCCGGAATCAGACCGGACGGGGCATTGTCGAGGAATGGATTCATCCCCAATTGATCGAGCGCGCCTCGGTGCGCGCCCTGTGACCGTTCCGCGTCTCTTATGAACGGCGGAACCCTTTGCCGGTGTTCTGCGCCGAGGCATTTGCGAAATGGGCGTTCCGGACCTTAGTTCCATCCGGAATTCCGGATATTTCATGGTCCCATGCCCGGAAACAGTTCATTTCGCAAATGCCTCGCGCCTTGCGTGATTTGACAACGTCTCATTTCACATGTATGCTTCGATATTCGCGTATGATGGCGCGGTGGGGCGGCGCAATCAGAAAAAGGGCCTTAATCAACCATATAGTGGAGAGGAACATCGCATGTACAGACCGCAGATCAAGGTGTTGGATTGCACCATCCGCGACGGCGGACTCATGAACAACTGGGAATTCTCCAAGGAGATGGTGCGGGATGTCTTTCAAGGGTTGGTGGAGGCCGGGGTGGATTATGTCGAACTCGGCTACCGCGCCGACAAGAAGATGTTTTCGCCCAAGGAATCCGGCCCGTGGCGCTTTTGCGACGAGGAAGACCTGCGGGAAGTCGCCTACAAATGCGACACCAAAATCTCCGTCATGTGCGATGTCGGACGCACCGACTACGGCACCATCGTGCCGGCGGACCAGTCCATCGTCTCCATGTATCGCGTGGCCACATATGTCAAGGAGATTGACAAGGCAATCCATATGATTCGCCACATCAAGGACCTCGGCTACGAGGTCACCTGCAACATCATGGCCGTATCCACCAATCTGGAACCGGATCTCGACGAGGCGCTGGACCAACTGGCCGAAACCAACGTGGACGTCGTTTATCTGGTGGACAGTTTCGGTTACTTCTACTCCGAGCAAATCCATTATCTCGCCGACAAATACCGGGCCAAACTCCCCGGCAAGGAACTCGGCATCCACTGCCATAACAACCAGCAACTCGCCTTCGCCAACACCATCGAAGGCATCATCAAGAACATCAACTATGTGGACGGTTCCATCTATGGCATGGGCCGCGCCGGAGGCAACTGCACCACCGAACTGCTGCTGTCTTTCCTGAAGAATCCGAAATTCCGGCTGGGACCCGTGCTGGCGCTTGCGGAAAAGTACTTCATGAAAATGCAGACCGAACTCAAGTGGGGCTACGAACTGCCCTACATGATCACCGGCAGCCTCAACAAACATCCCCGCGCCGCGCTCGCCTTTGTCAAATCCTCCATCGGCGGCAACAACACCCGCAGCATCGTTGAGTTCTATGACGAACTGATCGCCGCAGAGGGCGTGGACTGATCGCCGCGCAGGCCACGACGAAGACGGGATTCAACGCAGTCCCTCCTCGATGGCTTTGCAAACGGACAAGCCCCGGAGCCGCAGCCCTTTTCCGTACTCGCGCAACCCCGCGACTATCTCTTCCGCGCGCTGCGCGGTCTCTTCGTTGGACGCCGTCAGCCCGTCAACAGGCATGCCGTGCCGTGTAATCGTGATGCGTTCCCCCTCCTGCACCCGGTCCAGTAACTCCGCAAAATAGGTTTTCGCCTCACAGGCGCCCACAGCGCCCATCTCAAATTCCTTTCAGGCTGGTCAAAGACCAGTCTGAATCTCGTCCCGGCAAATGTCAATGATCAGCCACAATCCATTCGTGTTCGGTCTGCCACATTGCTTTCGGGTTCGCCGTGCGCTATACTTCGCCCTGTCGCATGCGAAGCGCAACCATTGGAAAGGAGGGATGAGAAAGAGCGACATCGCTTCGCCGGACGGTCTCAGAACGAGGGAAGCACGGTGCAAATCCGTCGCAGTCGCGCTGCTGTGACCGGGGACGAAGGCCACGCGGAACCCACTGTCCCACAGGGGATGGGAAGGGGTGGCCGGTAGGATGATCCGGAAGCCAGAAAACCTGTCTGACACCGTTTTCGCTGTAGCAATTTCGCGGAAAAGTTGCCGCAGGGAAGGATGATCCCTCCTGAAATGATCTCTTCCTGCCTGCTTTTCCCCTTCGATGACTGGCCATTCAACCCCGGAGCATGTTCCGGAAATATCGAAAGGGAATCCCAATGAAACAGGGTATTTCAACGAGAGTTTCTTTGATTCTGGCGGCAGCGGCGCTGACGATGTTCGCCACGCACGCCGACGCATTTCAACGCTATGAGAACTTCCCCTCGCCTGAACGCTATAGCGTGGTGGGCGCAGCCCTGCCCGACGGGCGGCTCCTGTTGTGGAACGGGGACGGTGTTTATTTGCAGGCATGGGCGCAGGTAGATGGTTTTTCGCTGAAAGCACAGGGTTATGAAGGCGACCCCGCCTTTCTTGCGTTGTCGCCGAGCGGCCGGACGGCGCTGCTGGGCGCAGGAGGCTGGGGCGCAGACCCGTGGCTGGATCGCATTTACCGATTTGATCCGGCTGCGCCGCGCGATTTTGCGCCGGACGCTGTGGTCGCCGTGCTCCCGCATTACGCCGCCGTATTTCTTACCGAAGACCTGGTGGCGATTGACGCCGGTGCGGGCGACTGGATGAACAGCGTAATTGTGGTGCACGACCTGCGCGATGAAAAATCGTTGCCTGCGCCGGTGCTATACAAACCAGCACCGCCCAAGGGCGAGACAGTAGTTCAGAAGCCGGGCTGGTCCGCTTCACTGGCAGTGGACCATGCCCGAGACCGCCTCTACGCGATGGACGCGGCCTCTCTTGAGTTGCGCGCGTTTTCCGTCACCGCCCTGATCAACGCCTATGAAACCGGCGGCACGCTGGATTGGGCGGGGGACGGCGTGCTGATCGGTGCCCCCGGCGCATTTTTCAGCGGCGGCGTGAATGGGGTCATGCCGGATGGCCGGTTGGTCATCAGCGGCGCTTTCGGTTGGGCACTGCCGGGGGGGATACAAATCGTAGATCCCGACACGGGCGCTGTCATCGAGACGCTGGACCCCAGCGGCGTGAACGCCTATACCAGGGCCATCTACAATCCCGTCACCGGCCAGATTACCGCGATTGCCGACGGATTGGCCTATGCCTCCGGCGGCTTCGCCAAACTCCCCGTCGCGGGACTGGCAGGATGGCTCACACTGATGGGGATCCTGTCCATTACGGCGTGCCGCCGCGCGTGACGTGACACGCGGGACCGTCGGGTCCACATCGGACGGATCAGGCGGATTGGACCGATCGGACGGGAGAGATGCGGCGCGGTCGAAGCAAAGAAAGGGCCTCCAGCGGTTGCTGGAGGCCCTTGATATTACAGGGGAAAACGCGCAACGGCTAAATGAACAGCGGCGCGAGCACGAGCGAAATAACGCACATCAACTTGATGAGGATATTGATGGACGGCCCGACGGTGTCCTTGAGCGGATCACCGACGGTGTCGCCGACCACCGCCGCCTTGTGCGCCTCGGAACCTTTTCCGCCGAAGTGGCCTTCTTCGATGTACTTCTTGGCGTTATCCATCGCGCCGCCGGAGTTGGCGGTCTGAATGCCGAGCATGACGCCCGTGACAATCGCGCCGACCAGCATGCCGGCCAGGCCTTCCGCGCCCAAGGAAAACCCGATGACCACGGGGAAGCCGATGGCCATGAAACCGGGCAGCATCATGCCCTTGATTGCGCCGCGCGTCGCGATATCAACGCATCGGGTGCTGTCAGGATGCACGCCTTCCTTGCCCTCTTTCAGGCCCGGCGTTTCGCGGAATTGACGGCGCACTTCTTCAATCATGGCATAAGCGCAAGTGCCCACGGCACGAAACAGCATCGAGGAAAACAGAAACGGCAGCATGCCGCCGACCAGAATGCCCGCAAGAATTTTCGGCTCGAGCAAGGTAACGGCTGTTGGCTGGAGTCTGGCCGACAACATGAACGCGCTCAGCAGGCCGATCGCCGCAAACGCCGCGCTGCCGATGGCGAATCCTTTGCCAATGGCCGCCGTGGTGTTGCCCACCGCATCCAGGTTGTCCGTAATCTTGCGCACGGAGGGGTCAAGTCCTGCCATTTCCGCAATGCCGCCCGCGTTGTCGGCAATGGGGCCGTAGGCGTCCACGGCAACGACCATGCCAGTGGTTGCCAGCATGCCGAGCGCCGCGATGGCCACACCGTACATGCCGCAGAAATGATAGGCGGCGATGATGGCGATCGCGAGAACGATGACCGGTCCCGCGGTGCTTTGCATGCCGACCGCAGTGCCTTCGGTCACGGCAATGGCCGGACCGGACTGGGCGCTTTCCGCCAGTTTCTTCACGGGTTTATATTTACTGGAAGTAAAGTATTCGCTTACAAACCCGACCACCCCGCCGGAAATGATGCCCAGCACACACGCCATCGCCGGGCCGTACCATCTGTAAACATGCCCATCCAATTCGAAATCAGATCCTTTCAGCCAGGCATATCCGAAGACCCCGGCAATGGCGAGCAGAGCGCTGAGGTAGGTGCCGTTCATCAACGCCCCCTGCGGATTGCTCTGCGCAAACGTTTTCACGTACATCACACCGATAATGGACGCAAAAATACCGATGGCCGCTGTAAAGAACGGAAACGCCTGTGCATAACCGCTGCCAGCCACGGTCGGCGTGATAATCGTCGCCACCGCCAGGCTCGCTATGATGGATTCCACATAGGATTCAAGCAGGTCTGCGCCAAGGCCTGCCACGTCACCCACGTTGTCGCCCACATTATCGGCAATCACGGCGGGATTGCGCGGGTCGTCTTCCGGAATCCCCGCTTCCACCTTGCCCACGAGGTCCGCGCCCATATCCGCGCCCTTGGTATAAATACCGCCGCCGGAACGCGCAAACAGCGCCACCAGCGAAGCGCCCATAGCGTAGCCGTTCACGATCTGCGACTCGCCCAGGAAAATCTTATACACAATGGCAAGTCCGAGCAGCGCAATGCCGACCACGCCCATGCCCATAACCGCTCCGCCGCTGATGGCCACATCCAGTGCCGCCTTGACGCCGCCGCTTTGCGCCGCCGCCGTCGTGCGCGCATTGGCGCGCGTGGCGATGAACATACCCAGGAAGCCCGCCATGGTGCTGGCCAGCGCTCCAATGAGGAACGCCACCGACGTTTTCCAGCCCAGCGGCAGGTCCGGGCGCAGCCCGCCAAGGACGGCAATGCCAATCGCCAGCACGAGCGCTGTGCTCAAGACATAGCGGTATTCCCGAAACAGGAACGCCAGCGCCCCTTCCTGCACCGCCCGCGACAGACGGGCCATCGTTTCATTGCCCTGCGGCTTGGAAAGGACGTACTTGATCAAATACGCCACAAACACCAACGCACACAGGCTCGCTATTCCAGAAGCCCATAAAAACCGGTCCATAATTACTCCTTTTCTCCTTTCTTTTTCACCACGCCGTTGCCTTGGCCGAAGTGATGCCCTTCGCGCTCCAGAGCCTCGCGCGCAGCGTTCTGCTCCGCTTCCTTTTTGCTCGTACCCCGTCCGCGACCCATCGGCTGGCCCCGAACCCATACTTCCACTTCAAATTCTTTGCAGTGATCGGGTCCCTCGGACCGGATCACTTTGAACACCGGTAGCGCAATGCGCTCCGCCTGGCAATGGTTTTGCAGGCAGGACTTGAAATCCCAGACTTCCTTCTCGCCGCAGGCATTCTGCAATTCACGCCGAAACGATCGCGTCACAAAGTCCCGCGCCGCCTCCCAGCCGCTGTCCAGATAAACCGCACCGATCAACGCTTCCAGGCAATCCGCCACCAGCGCGGTCCGTTGCCGGCCTCCGGAATGTTCTTCGCCCTTTCCCAGGCGAATGGCCGGCGCAATGTCTAATTCATGGGCCACACGCGCCACGCTGCGTCTGCTCACCACCCCCGCCCGCATCCGGCTGTATTCGCCCGGCGTCCGATCGGGATACTTCGCGAAGAGATAATCCGCCACCGCCAGACCCAGCACCGCATCCCCAAGAAATTCCAGCGATTCATAGTCCAACAGGGACCCGCTCGCTTCCGCCACTACGGAAGCATGTGTCAGCGCGCGGTCCAACAACGTCATGTTTTGAACCGCAATCCCCAAGCGGGCCGCCAAAACCCGGAGCGTCTCCGCGCGTTCTTTGGTGTCATTCATGGCGTCTGAATATAATGGACGCGTTGTGACCTCCGAATCCTAGCGAGTTTGACATGGCAATTGCAACCTTTGCCTCCCTCGCCGTGTTCGCCACCACATTTACATCGCATTCCGGGTCCGGCGTTTCATAGTTGATATTGGGCGGCATCACCCCCTCCAGAATGCTCATCACGCAGACCACGGCCTCGACAGCGCCCGCCGCGCCCAGCAAATGACCCATCATGGACTTGGTGGAACTCACCGGCGGCATCGCGTCTCCAAAAACCATCTTTAATGAGCGGGCCTCGCTGATATCGTTCAGTTTCGTACTGGTGCCATGGGCGTTGTAATAATCTATATCTGATGGGTTCAGCGCCGCATCGCGCAGGGCCGCGCGCATCGCCTCGGCGGGGCCGCTGCCGTCCGGACAGGGCGCGGTGACGTGATAGGCGTCGCACGATTCGCCCATGCCGGCCACTTCCGCCAGAATGGCCGCGCCCCGTTCCCGCGCGTGCGCCTCCGACTCCAGCACGAAGGCCGCCGCCCCCTCGGCCATTACAAAACCGTCGCGGTCGGCATCGAAGGGGCGGCTCGCCCGCTCCGGCGCATCGTTTCGGGTGGACAAGGCCCGCATGGAGCCGAAGGTCGCCAGGCCGAAGCGCAGCACGGGCGTTTCCACGCCCCCCGCCACCATCACATCGGCCTTGTTCATCCGGATAAGGTCTGCCGCTTCGCCTATGGCCTGGGTGCCGGTGGCGCATGCGGTCACCACGGCGCGGTTCGGTCCTTTCAGGCCCAGCCTGATGGCGACAATGCCCGCCCCCATGTTGCTCAGGGCCTGCGGCATCATGAAGGGCGAAACGCGTTTTGCCCCATGTTCATGACACCGTACACAGTTCTCATAAATTTTGTCAATGCCCCCGATGCCGGAACCGATAATGACGCCGCAACGATAGGGGTTTTCGCGGGAAATATCAATCCCGGCCTGGCGCCACGCCTGGTCCGCCGATTCCATGGCAAAGAGGGTGAAACGACTCTGGCGCCGGATATCCTTGGGGCCAAGTCCCGCCGGGATGACATCCGCCGCCATGCCGGCGATTCTCGATGCGCAGTCCGCCGTATCAAAATGTTCTATCCGGCGAATGCAGGATTTCCCGGCGCAAAGTGTCTGCCAAAAGGTCTGAACATCATTCCCGGCCGGGGAGACGACACCCATCCCTGTAATCACCACTTTCATGCTTATGGCCGTCCTTATGCGACCCAGCCCGTGGCGCAAGCCCCACGGGCCGAGTGACTGAAATCGTTGCTCTATTCAAGAACGTCCGCATGGCGCGGGCGATGGTTATGCACTTTTTTCAAGACGGGCTTCAATATACTTGATGGCGTCCCCCACCGTCTCGATGTTGTTGGCGTCATCGTCAATTTCGATGTTGAACTCTTCTTCAAGCGCCATCAGCAGTTCCGTCTGGTCCAGCGAATCGGCGCCAAGATCATCAATGAAACGCGCCTCATCCACCACCTCCTCAAGTTTGCGGTCCAGCCGCTCCGCGATGATCTTGCGAATGGTCTCGGCAATATTGGCATCGGTTCCCATGGCATCACCTCCTTTGGCACACACGGAATTGACAGGCGCCGTCTTTCGCGTCGCTGTCTGAAGTGGCGCAAGTATAACCGGGTGAAATGTTCGACTTCAAATTATTGCCGGCCTGTATAGGCAAAAATGCGCCTTGGGCGGGTGATTTGCACCCCCTTTGCCGCGCGGCCGTGCGCAAGGATGATTACATTGCACAGATATCCATAAGAATTGCACTTGTGAATTTCCGCAAACGCCAATTGCTTGTGTATCGTCGAGCGCTCGGATTCGCGCCCCGCGAGTGAATACGTCCTCTCAATCCCGCGTCTCTTTGCATTGAAAGCCGAAAAATCGGTACTATCAGGTGCAATGGGTTCATTAACCGGTGCGCCGGTATTCCGCCGGCGAAAACGCTTTTCGGAGAGGGATAGTTTCCAATGTCACATGTGCCACAGGATGAAAAGAAGCCACTGAGTCGTCGTTCGTTTATCAGAAATGCGGCGGGAGTCGCAGCGGGCGCCGCCGCCGTGTCCAGCATCGGCAAACAAGCCAAAGCGGGGGTCTACAAGTCTATTCTCCCGGCCGGCGTACTCGGCGCAAACGAGAAGGTCCTTACCGGACACATTGGCACCGGCGGGATGGGACGGTCCAACCTGGGATTCGTGCTGCAGCGCGATGATATGCAACCCATCGCCGTGTGCGACCTGTATGACCGCAATCTCAAGCGGGGCGAACAGATGGTCAAGCAGAAGTTCGAGAATGTCGCCACGTACCACGACTTCCGTGAACTGTTGGAAATGAAGGACATTGACGCCGTGGTGATCTCCACGCCCGACCATTGGCACTGCCTTTGCACGTTATACGCGGCGGATGCCGGGAAGGACATCTATTGCGAGAAGCCTTTGTCCACCACCATCGAGGAAGGGCGCGTCATGGTGGAAGCGGTGCGCCGCAACAAGGTGGTGTTCCAAGGCGGCACCATGCAGCGCAGCGGGGCGCATTTCCGGGAGGCCGTGGAACTGGTGCGCAGCGGTTACATCGGCAAGGTGGCCTTTGCGGAAACCTTCAGCCATGAAAGCCTGCCCGTGGAGGGCATCGGCCCCGGCGATGACGACATCTCGAAATATCCAGGTTGCGACTGGGAGTTTCATCAGGGCTGGGTCGAGCACCGCCCCTTCAATACCAACCGCTGGATTTACCATTTCCGCTGGTTCCTGGAATACTCCGGCGGCAAGATCACGGATTGGGGCGCACACCTTATTGATATCGCCCTGTGGGCCTTGGGCGAAGACAAACAACCCAAGAGCGTCGTGGCGCAGGGCGGCAAATATGTGGTCACCGACAACCGCACCACACCCGACACGCTGGAAGTGATCTGGGAGTATGACGACTACTTGTTGACTTTCTGCAACCGCGTCTATAACGCATACACGCCCCAAGGCTACAGTGACCACGGCATCCTGTTCCATGGCACGCTCGGCACCATGCGCGTGGACCGTGGCGGCTATGAAATATTTCCCGTGCCGAACAATGGCGGCTGCGAACCTAAAAAGCAGGGCGGCGGCCCCATGAACGAACCGCATTGGGAGAACTTCGTCGAATGCGTCCGGTCGCGCAAAGACCCCGTTGTCTCCGTTGAAACGCTGCACAACACGACGCGAACCTGCCACATGGGCACCTGCTCTTACGTCGCCGGGGCAAAACTCTTCTGGGATGCGGAAAAGGAGCGTTTTTCCGGTTCGGGCGAAGCCGTCGAAAAAGCCAACCAGTGGGCCTGTCGCGAATACCTCAACGGCTGGAGCCTTAAACCGCCGTATCGCATTGCCTGACAAAGCCGGCGGTGACAGGACAAGCGCGCGCACGGCGTGGAGCATGGACGGTGAGACAGAAATGTGAGATAACGCGCCGCGCCTTTCTGGTCGCATCTGGCGCAGGCATTGCGGCGGGAGCGATGCAGCCTCGCACCGGCGCCGCCCATGGCGCTGACGCGCGCATCCGCATCGGCATGATAGGGTGCGGGCAGCGGGGCAGGCAGCACCTGCATGTGTTGCGGCGACTCCAAGCAGACGGGGAAAGCGTCGAGATCGCCGCCGCATGCGATGTTTATGATCCCTCCCTGGATGAAGCGCGGGCACTCACGGGGTGCCGCACGTACCGTCACTGGCGGGATTTGTTGGATCATCCCGGCCTGGATGCAGTCATTATTGCGGCTCCGGACCACTGGCACGCGGCGATGGGAATCGCCGCCGTGCAGGCAGGAAAAGATGTTTTCTGCGAGACGCCCATGGCGCTGTCCGTGGAAGAGGCGGCGGCCTTTCGCAAGGTCGTCCGTGATTCCGGCCGGGTCGTCCGATTCAATGTCCCGCAGTTTCATGATCCGCGCTGGCGCGCCGTCCAGAACTTTGTGCGCTGGGGCGCGGCAGGGTCCGTGCGATGGATCCAGTGCAATTGCGGCAACTCCCGGGGCGCAGCCGCTTCCAACGCCGATGCGGCCGATTTCATGCCGGAACGGCTGGATTGGGAAGGCTTTCTCGGTCCCGCGCCGTCGCGGCCGTTTTCTGCTGACCGCTTTTTTGACTGGTGGAAATACTGGGATTACTCCCACGGAGTCTGCGCCCCGCTTTTGTTCAACCATCTTGCGGTGATCTTGCACGCGCTGGGCGATGCCGCTCCGCTTCTTGTTTCGTCCGCCGGCGGCATCTTCGCACATGGGGAACAAGAAACCCCGGACGCGGTGTTATCCAATGTTGAATGTGCGGGCGGAACAACAGTCGTGTTGGTGGCCGGTCCGGCCAATGGCAGTGCGCCCATCACCGTCATCCGCGGGCGCGATGCTTGCGTTGAACTCCGAGGCGACGTATTGCGTGTCACCCCGGAACGCGAACGCCGAAGGCCTGTGCGGATAGGCGCGAGTGAAACTTCAGCGGTGCAGAAAATAGCCGGAAAAAAAGAATATTCTGCGCCAGAAAAAACGCTCAAACACTGGATCGACGCGGTTCGGACCAGATCCGGGGACGGATGCAACGTAGATACCGCATGTCATGCCCAAACGGCGTTATGCATGGCCATGGACGCGTACCGACGGGGTGTGGCAATTCGCGCGGAAGATGAAAACAGCGCTGCTGTGACAAATGGCGGACAGGCGGTAATCTGACCCATGGTTTTCCACGAAGAAAGATCATCTGCTGACCTTCGGCGCAATCCAAGGATTCCGTACGGCTTTGGAAACTTCATAAGAAGCCGTCAACACAAGGAAACAACATCATGAGTTATTCCAAATCACCTCGTGCAAAATTGTTATTGACGATGCTCCTTTTTGTCACGGCATTGGGTGTCGTTCTGTTTCTGCAGTCAGGCGACCATCGGCCCGTATATGCCGGAATTTTTCACGTCTATCTGACGTTGACGGAAGACCCGGCGCAATCCATGATGATCAACTACCAGACACTGACGCCTGTAAATGAAAGCAACGTCTACTACGATGTGACTTCCAGAGGGGGAAAAACAGAGGATTACGCCTTTCATGCTACGGCCGCGCCGATCATGATTGCCGGTCTGCAGGATGAACGCCGGATTCATCGGGTGCGACTGGATAATCTGCAACCGGACCACGTGTATTATTTCATAGCGGGCGATGCCGTCACCGGCTTCAGCAACGAAATGAAATTCCGCACCATCGCCACCGATAGCGAGCAAATTCGCTTCGTCACGGGGGGCGATATCAACATAGGCACGCTGCCGGCCGATCTGCTCCGTCACGCCGGCGAGCAGGCGCCCATGTTCGCGGTCATCGGCGGCGATTTCGCGTACGCAAACGGCAATCTGAAAAACGTGGGCCGCTGGGACAAATGGTTCGATAACTGGACCCAGCACATGGTCACGCCGGATGGTCTGATGATTCCCATCGTGGCGGCCATCGGCAACCACGAAACGAACAAAGAGCAATCAGAAGACCTTCACGTGCGCGCGCCGTTTTACATGGCGTTTTTCGGGCATCAGGCGGAGACCATCTATTTCTCCCGGCGTATCGGCAAAGACATCGTGATGTTCCTCCTGGACACCGGGCATCTCATCCCCTACGAGGGCGCACAAACCGAATGGCTCCGGCAGGAACTGGAACGCTACCACGACGTTCCGGTCAAATTCGCCTGTTATCATATACCGCTCTATCCGGCGCATCGGGACTTCATGGGGGCGTCGTCCGTGAAGGGCCGGGAATTGTGGGGGCCCCTTTTCGACCAATACCGCTTGACGGCGGCGTTTGAAAATCATGACCATGTTTACAAGAGGTCGCATCTGCTGCGCAACAATCAGATTGACCCCGAAGGCGTGCTGTATCTCGGCGATGGTTGTTTCGGCGTGCCGGCGCGCACCGTGGACGACGAATTGCGCTGGTATCTTGCCCGCGCTGAGAGCACTCCCCACTTCTGGCTGGTCGAAGTGGGTCCCGAAAGCATTCAATACAAAGCCATTGACCGCAACGGAAAGGTCTTTGACGAAGTCACCCAGGCCCGCAATCAGGGTTCCGATTCCTGATCGCCTTCGCCCTGTTCCTCCGGGTCCGGCGTCAGTTCCGGTTCCGGCGCCTGTTCCGCATCCGGAGCAAGGGGCGCCACCGACACGGTGACGCCGGGCATGGACAGCAGTTCTTCGGGCAGTTCAAGGATACCGCCTTCCGATTGGCCCTCGCCCAGAAATTCGCGCATCAGTTCCGGCGGCGGTGTGGGAGGCATGACGGTCAACGGCGCACCCGCCTCCGGCATGCCGATGCCCGGCATGGGCATCCCCGGTGGCATGCCGATGCCCGGCATGGGCATCCCCGGCGGCATGCCGGGGACTCCCACGCCCGGCGCCGGCCCCATGGGGGGCACCACACCTTCCTGCATCTTGTCTCTTGGCAAAGGCAGGGGCGGCGGCGGCGGGGCCTCGGTCACAGCCGGCGGTGCGTCGTACGCGCCATCCGCGCCTTCAAGTTCGGCCAGGATGACCGTCCAGGCGTAATGCTTGTCTGCGCTGCTTCGCCGCGCTTGCGGCGGCGGCCACGATGCACGGAACTCATCCTCATACAACCCGATCTTCCACAACGGAATCGGCTTAAACCCCGTCCGGAACACGGCGGAATCCGGGGGAATCTGGTAATCATCCGACGCGATATCGAAAAACACGGGATTGTCCACAATGCTGTTCTGATCAAATCCGCGCGCCCGCCAATCCTCCCAAGACAGCGTCTCGGCATCCGACTCGTCAAAGGCGCGCCAACGCACACGAACGGGCAGGCCGTAATGGCACACGAAGTTGTTTTCAATCTTCGTTGTGGCGGGATCAAAGCGGTCCAGATCATAAATCACCGCCTCCGCGGATCCGACCGCAGCGGAACTGAGGCCGCGGAAATCATCGCGCGCATAGAAAATGAGGTTGCGCACGAACACATTGTTCATCGGGCGGCGCGGGTCCTTTTCAATCTCCAGCAATTCCGGATAACGTTCGCTGTATGGCGGCTCGCGATAATTCATCGCCTCCAGGCGCTCCTGCATCAAATCCCAGCAGTAGGCGTCCCATCGGGCATCTATGTGAAACGCCGGTACGGACTCGACGAAAATGTTGTTCTTGACCACGATGTCACGGCCGCCACCAACCATCACCCCGCACAGGGGCACACGGTAAAACAGGTTGCCGAAAACGGTCGTGCCGCTGCTGCAATCATCCAGATAGACACCCCACGCCTGATACGGCGATTCATACCGGAAAACGCCGTTTTCAGCCGATGACATGCCAAAGCCGTAGATGTCGTGGAAGATGTTGTAGCGGATGACATTGCCGCGCTCGGTCCAGTCGCGTCCCATGTAAAATGCGCCGTTGTCCGACCCCGCAAGGCAAACGTGATGGATGCGGTTGTACTCGATGAGGTGATCATTGCCATTGAGCAGAATGGCGATATGTGGGGCGTCATGGACTAGATTATGTCCCACATAATTGCCCACACCCTGAACATGCACGCCGGTCTGGTACGTCTGGTATATTTCCGCAAAGTGGTGTATATGGTTGTTGATCGCCTCATGGCGTGCGTAAGCGAGCGTCTTGCGATCGCCGCCGTTGATCACAATGCCGCCACGTCCCGTGTTGTGTATATCATTGCCCGCCACGCGCACCGCCATGCCGCCGCGCACCGTCACACCAAAGCCGCCCACATTGCGGATGGTGCAGCGCGCGATAATGCATTCCTGCGAATCGCGCACCATTACCGCGTCGTCGTGGGCCGCCTCGATCGTGAATCCGATGAACGCAATATGATGAGCATTGTCGAAAACGACGGCGTGGTCCAGCGCCGGAATAATGACTTCCGCGCCGTCAAGGGGTCCGGGCGGCCGGAAATGCAGCACGCCGCCCGCGGCGTCATAGTGCCACTCGCCGGGTACGTCCAGTTCCGCAAGGATACTCTGGAAAAACAGGCGGCGGCCCGGTTCAATGGTATAAGGCAATTCCTCTTTCAGCCGAACGATCCGTTTCTCCACATCGATTTCCGCAACCTCGGCGATGGTCTGCCACCAGTTGTAATTCGGCCAGATGGAAACCTGCACCCCGGCCTGGCCGGCCCATTGGGACGGCCTGTCGCCCAGGTAATGAAAACTGCGGTTGCGGTCCTCTTCAACCGAAGCGGCGGTAAAAGTCCATGCGCCGCCCGGCATGCCCGCATCGCTTTTATTGGGCCAGCGGGCGGGTGTCTGGCGTTCTCCGTTGAAGAACAGTTGGGCAAAAGGCGCAACGGGGCGTTCTTCGGGCGCGAATTCGCGCCGATAAATCCCGTCCTCATGGGCAACAAAGCCATCCACGCGGCGCCCGGCGACCAGCCGCACACGCTCTCCCCAATACGCCTGCCACACAACCGCATTCTCGCGCGTACCGGAATCCATCGCGCCGAATTCCAACGGTCTATCCAGGAAATATGTCCCCTCACGCACATAGACCATGCCGCCGTCCGGCAGGCCGGTATTCTCGGAAGCGCCCGCCCGCAGGGCTTCCTGCGCCCGGTGCAGGGTGGCGAAGGGACCATCCCGTCCGTCTGCCGACGGGTCCGGTCGCGTACCCGACCAGGCATCGTTGCCGTTTGTGGCGACGAAATATATCGGGCTGTCGCCCCACGCCACGCCGCCGCCCGCAACCACGAACGCCAGAAAGATCATCCAACGCAGATACATCATCTCATGCACCTTCTCCCGATCCAGGGAATCTCGGTTATCTGTCCCAAGAATCGCGCTATTTCATCACGATTTCACGCAATCCTGCAACATCCACAGCAGGGGGCGTGATCCTGCCGCCCTCCACAGCGTCCAGATACTGCCGGAGCCATTGCACTGCCGTGTCCCGGCCCAAAGCACCCGCCAATCCTTCCCACAACGTTTCCGGATTGGAAGGCGCCAAGGGCATAGCCCTCCCGCCGCAATCCCATGCCCCGGCCAGGATCGCGTGCAGCGCCTTCACCGGCGATACGCCCGACACCATACGGCGACAGGCGACCACCTTGAGTCTGGGCAGACCGCGCCGCGTGCGGCGCACCAATAAATCGCCCGCCATGATGTCGGGAACCCCCATGCCGTTACGCCGCCTCGCGTCATATGACCGCGCCATCAGCCCCACGATCTGGGCTTTCAACGCCTCCGTCTCCGCAATCGTGAAAGTATGACGGCGTTCGCCCAGAGCGCAGAACTGCATGTTCCCGTCAATGCCCACCGTCTCATAGCCGGGCAGCCATTGGGTCACATAGGCGTAAACCACCCGTCCATGCGCCGCGCGCCGGTGGCGGTCCGGCAAATAGACCGTACCCCCGCGATGGGGGCGCACAACAGATTCCGGAACACGTTCGCACAACGTCCGCAGATACGCATGTCCGGTCCGCGCCGAGGCGCTGCATTCTTTGTCGTTCTTCGCGGCGACGAACGCGAAACTCGCCCGTTTCCGCCGCGCATTCGTTGCATCCATCCGAAAGGTCAGGGTATCCACGTTTTCGCGAACCAGACTGAATGAAAGAGAGAACACCTCGGCAGGTCCAAGAACCGCCTGCACGCTGGGAATGATAAACCAATCCTTCCCGCGCACCGCGCCGTCCACCGCCGCAGCCAAAGTCTCCAGGCGATAGAAACGTTTCCATTCGTTGCCCCGCCAGTCAAACAGGGGGCGAAAACCGGACCATTGGGTCTTCGGGCCGGATTCCACCCGGTGGCGATGTCGTTGCAGTGTCATGACCTTTCCAGCATCTCATCCGTGGCGCGCCGTGCGGCGTCCGTCCTTGGGGTTTTTCGCACCTGGCCATATACACGGAGGATCTTGCAGAATCTCCCGCGGCATGAGCGTCCCGCCCATGAAACACGAGCAGGAGGCCCGCCTTGGATTGGGTAACGGCAGGTTTTGCAAAAGCCTCATGCCATACACTATACCTGATGCGCTTGCGGCGATGTCCAACCGCCGGGTGCGGGGCAGGGTTTGACTTTCGCCTAAAAGAGATATATAATATCCATGTTATCCAGTAAATGCGGCGCGCCGAAAACAAATCGCGCGCCGTCGGACACAGTACAACCAAGAAGGAAGACAGGTTATGCAGATGTTTTGCGATCAGTGCGAACAGACCTTCGACGGCAAGGGATGCACGGTGAAAGGCGTGTGCGGCAAGGATGCCGACATCGAATCGTTGCAGAAAATCCTGCTCTACGGACTGAAAGGGATGGCGGCGTACAAGAGCCATGCGCGGCGTCTGGGCAAAACGGACCCCGAAGTCGAGGCGTTCATCGAGGAGGCGCTCTTCGCCACGGTGACCAATGTGAATTTCGACATGGAATCGTTGCTGGGCATGGTGTTGGAATGCGGCCGCATGAACCTGAAGACCATGCAATTGCTGAACGACGGCCATGTGGAAACCTTTGGTCAACCAGGGCCGGTGGAGGTGAAGGAGGGAATCCAGGAGGGGCCGGGCATCCTGGTGACGGGACATGACCTGCTGGACCTGAAGAACATTCTGGAGCAGACCAAAGATACCGGCATCAAGGTGTACACACACGGGGAGATGCTTCCGGCGCACATGTATCCTGAACTGCGCAAATATCCCCATCTGGCGGGGAACTACGGCGGCGCATGGCAGAAGCAGCGGCAGGAATTCGAGGACTTCGGCGGCCCCATCGTCGCGACCACCAACTGCGTGCTCATCCCCGCCGCGAAGAATACGTATGGCAACCGCCTGTTCACCACGCGGGTGACGGCGGTGCCCGGCGCTGTGTGCATCAAGGATGACGACTTCACGCCGGTCATCGAATGCGCAAAGAAAATCGGCGCGCTGACGCCCACCGCCCTCAAGACTTCCACCATCGGCTTCCACTACAGTTTCCTGCTGGGCATTGCGGACAAGGTGATTGACGCGGTGAAGGCGGGGCAGGTGAAACACGTGTTTCTGGTCGGCGGCTGCGACGGCGCGGAGCCGGGCCGAAACTATTTCACGGACTTCGCGCAGCAGGCGCCACAGGAATCACTCATCCTGACCCTGGGCTGCGGCAAATACCGCATCCGCGACCACGACTACGGCACGGTCGCGGGATTGCCGAGATTTCTGGACATGGGCCAGTGCAACGACGCCTACGGCGCGATTCAACTGGCGATCGCGCTGGCGGATGCCTTCAAATGCTCGGTCAACGACCTGCCGCTGACCCTCTGCATCAGTTGGTTCGAGCAGAAGGCCGTCGCAGTCCTGTTGACGCTGTTGCACCTGGGCGTGAAGAACATCCGGCTGGGGCCGAAACTCCCGGCATTCGTCACGCCGAACGTATTCAAGGTGCTCCAGGAGACCTTCAACCTGGGACCGATCGGCGACGACGGCCGTAAAGACGCCGCCGCTTGTGTGGGCAAGGCGTAAGGCGGCCTGGAAGCCCCCCGCGCCACCCCAAGTGGCGCGGGGCGGCCGCCGGGACGGCCGCGCTCCCAGGAAACACTCATCATGCAGTTTACATGAGATTTGTTTCTTGTCCTGGAGGTCCTGTTCACCCCGACATTTCATGCGGCGCACGGCGCACTGGCATGCGGCGCGTCCGATGGGGTATCTTTATGGCGTATTGTGGGAGGGTTCTTCGCATGCTCACGAAAACAAGCATCAATGCCATTCAGGCGCTTATGTATATTGCGCAGCGCCCCGGAGATGCCCCGGTGTCGCCGCTGGAAATCGCGAAGCATCTGGGGGCTTCCCCGACCTATCTGGGCAAGATTCATACGCAGTTGGCCAAAGCGGACCTGTTGAAGGCCCATCGCGGCGCGCACGGCGGGGTTACGCTGGGGCGATCGCCCGTAAATATCACCCTGCTGGACATTGTCGAGGCGTGCCAGGGCAAAGTGCTGGGAGACTATTGCGCGCACCATGGCGACCTCAGCGAGGTCTGCGCCTTTCACGAGGCCATGCACCGCCTGCAGGAAGCGATTCTGTCCGTGCTGTCCGGATGGACCCTTGAAATGCTGCTCGCCCGGCCCGGCCCGGCCAAGCGACTGCTCGGCAAGGTCAACTGTTTCATGCAGTGTACCCTTCCCGAAAAGCGCCACAAATAGCGCCTTATGGCCGCATGTCGGCAGGGTTCCCTTCATTCCCCTGCCGCCTTCTCTCTTTCCCGTCCCTCCTGTCCCTTGCGTCGCTTGCGTCCCCTTGTCCTTTTGGTCTCTCAAGCGCTTTGCCCATACACCGACCTTAAAGGAGAAGGCCGCCGGTGTTGCCACCGGCGGCCTTGGAAGGCTACGCCTTGTTGTGGGCTGCCGCGCCTAGCGGCGGTTTCTCCGCCTCAGGGTGACCGCGCCGCCGGCCGCGCTCAGCGCCGCCAGGATGGCCAGGCCAAGCACGCCCGCCGCCGGCACTCCCGTGACCGGGGTCAACGTCGCCACGGACGAGTAAATCGTCTCGTAGTTGTCGGAGATGGACACCTGGTAGTCCCCGCCATCCGCTTCGGTGAAGGGCGTGAAGACCAGCGTATCGGAGTTGGCCCCGGAGATATTGCCGCCGTCACTGAGCGGCTGCATCGCCTTGGCGCCGTCATCCTTGAACCACTGATACGTCAGCGTCCCGAGTCCGCCGCCCACCGTGATGCCCATGCTGTACTGCCGGCCGATGACCACATCCGAGTCCTCGATGTCGCCGGTGACGCTCATGTGGTTCGCGATGGTCACATCCGCCGATCCGGACTGCGTCGTGCCGATCTCGTCCGTCACCCGCACATAGTACTGGTACTGGCCCACGCCCACCGCCGCCGGGTCCACCGTGATGGACACGGTGTTGATGAGCGGCATCGTGTTGACGCCCAGCGGAGTGGTCACAGAACCTTGCACACGGTACCACTGATAGGTCTGCAGGTTGAAGCCGCCCGCGACCGTCGCGTTCAGGTCGAACGGATCGTCGTCCACATAGGCTTCTTCGTCCTGCGGCTGTCCGATGAAGTGGAGCAGCGCGTCAATCACGTGCACCGTCACGTACTGCGTCGGCGCCGGGTTGCCGTAGTTGTCGGACAGGTCGTAACTGACCACATAGGTGCCGACCGTATCCGTGTCGGGCGGATAATCGCCGCCCAGGACGAGGTTGAACACGATGGCCAGGCCGTCGCAATCATCGAACGCGGTGATGGTCGGCGCGGTCCAGGCGTTGCCCTTCACCACGTAGTGGGTGGTCGGCCCATTGATGGAGAAGGTCGGCGCCACGCTGTCCACCACGTTCACCGTGCGGAACGCCTGGGTGGTCACACCGAAGGAGTTGGTCACGCGATAGGTAACCTGGTAAACGCCGGTGAACGCCGTGGGTACGGGCAGGCCGAGCGTCACGATACTCGCGGTGAGATCGCCGTCAATGTCGTCCCACGCCGTCGCGCCGGCGTCGTTGTACACGGCTTTGCACTCCACGGTCGCCGGGTCGTCGCCGAGGATGGTGATGACCGGCACTGGCACCACGCGCGCCGTACGCTCCACCTGTGCGGATACGTTGCCGCTGCCGTCGGTGTAGTCATAGGTGACCGTGTAGAAGCCGATGGTGCTGGTGTCCACGACATCGCCGCCGACGATGGCCGGCTGGTTACCGTCGCAGGCATCTTGCGCCACCGCGCCCAACTCCGTGTAAACGCTCTGATACGGCACTTCGAGATAGGCCGGGCCGTTCAGCACGATCACCGCCGGCGTCACATCGCGCACCGTCACCGTCGCCTGGCAACTGTCGCTGTTGTTGTACATGTCCGTCGCCGTCAAGGTTACGGTGTTGACGCCAAGGTCGGCGCAGGTGAACGCCGTGATGTCGAGTTCAAGCACCGGGTCCGCATCGCAGTTGTCCGTCGTCCCATTGTCTATGTCCGCCGGCGTGATGCTCGCAGCACCGAATTCGTCCAGGTCCACCGTGATGTTCTGGCAGAGCGCGTCCGGCGCCACTGTGTCCACCACGGTCACCTGCGCCAGACATGTATCCGTGTTGCCGCTGAGATCGGACACTGTCAGCGTCACTGTCACCGGCGCCCCGATGTCTGTGCAGTCGAAGGCGTCAGGCACGACGGTGCTCAGACCCCAGTCAATCCCGCAGTTGTCGGTGCTGCCGCCGTCAACGTCCTGCGGCACGATGCTCGCATTGCCGGTGTTGTCCAGTTGCACGGTGATGTTCTGGCAGACCGCATCCGGAAATTCGTCGTCCGTCACCGTGATCGTCGCCGTGCAGGTATCCGTCTGGCCGTGGTAATCAATCACCGTCAACGTCACCTGTGTATCCGGCACATACGAGCAGTCCAGCAACAGCGAGTAAGCCGGCGTGCCGCCGTTATCTATCTTGATACGCCAGATACCGCCGGGCGCAGAGGTCGCCGGGTCGCGGATCAGTTGCGGCGTCACCACCACCTCCCCGTTTTCGTCCAGCGTCACCGTTGCGTTCTGACACACGGCCGTCGGCGGCGCAGGCACAAACTCATACGCGCCCATGTCCACCTGCGCCTGCTGCGGGCGCGGCGCGCCCGGCAGGTCCCGCAACGGCGGCGGCGCCAGCGGGTCGCCCGTCTCTATGCACGGCGACAGCCCCGGCGTCAAGTGGAATTCGGGGCCAAGCGGCGTCAGGAATACCGGGTCCAGGCTGATGTTGCCGGGACCGGGGCCGACCAGCGGCGGCACCTGCACGTCAGAATACATTACAATCGCCGTCTCGCTGCCGCCCACAGGGAACTGGCTCTGGATGCCGCCACCGGTGTTCGCCCACACAATCGAACTGTTCACCAGCGGCGAAGACGACCAGTTGTAAATGCCGCCGCTCTGCGTGCCCAATTCCGTGTAAGACGGCGTGCCCAGCGTATTCATGGTGATGGTGCAGTACTGGACGAGCGGATTGGCGTAGTTGTTGAATATCGCCCCACCGCCCCGCACCGGGTTCGGGTTCGGCGCAGCGCCGTCCGGAATGCGCAGCGCATGGTTGTCAAAGAACACGCAGTTTACAATCTCCGGAGTGGGGAAAATACCCAGTGCGGGGCTGCCTTCCACCGCTATCGCGCCACCGGAAACCGCCGCCGTATTCGCGTAGAACGTGCAGTTGGCAATTGTCGGGCTGGACAGCCACGAAAACAGGCCGGCGCCGCGGTAGGTGTGATAGCCATACGGCGATGCCACGCCCACGGCGTCGCCGCCACGGATATCGAAGCCGTCAAGTCGCACACCGCCCACCGGCGCCGCCTCTTCGCCGATGACCACCACATGATAGGCCGGCGCGCCGGCACGCGAGTGCGACCCATCAATAATCGTCACCGAACGCCGCACGCCCCGCTGGGTGCGCACCACTTCGCGGCGGCCGTGCCAGCCTTCGAAGCCGCCATAGACCTCCACGCCCGCCTTCAGCACAAGCGACCCCGTCATCGCCGGGTAGCCCCATGGTTCTGTGCGGAATTCGTCGTACACATACCCGCCGGGTTCCGGACCACCCGCCACCCAGACCTGGCCGCCGCCTTGCGCGTATGCCGCATTAATGCCTTCCTGGATGGTCTTGAACGCGGTCTCCCAGTCCAGACCGTCTTCGGTGCCGGGGGCCGCAGGACTGAACTTGTCCACATACACCACGCCACCTTCGCCGACACGCACGAACACGGTGTTGCTGAACGCGAAGTGACCCGCGAAGGTGTCCGAAGTGATACGGCACCGGTAGTTGCCCTGGTCCTCGGGCTGGGCATTGACGATGTCGTGTATCTTACCCGTCGCGCCGGGAATGTTCACACCGTTCAACTGCCACTGGTAATTCAGGCCGCCTATCGCTATCGTCGCGTCCGTCTCCAGCGTATGTGCCCCGCCCTCGGGGATCGTCGCGCCGGCGGGCTGGACCGTCACCACAATCGGCGGCGGCACCACCTGCACCTCCACCGTATCACTGTTGCGGTAATGGCCGGGGAAGGTATCGGACGTGATCACGCACCGGTAGAAACCCGCATCCGGAAAATCGGCGTTGCTGATCTGATAACTGGGGTTGTTCGCCAGCGGAATGTCTATCCCACCTTTCTGCCACTGGTACAGCAGGCCGCCAAAGTCTATGGTGGCCGTCACACTCAGCGTGTAATCGTCCCCGTAGATCACCGTAGCGCCCGCCGGCTGTTGCGTAATGATAATCGGCGGCGGATCAACTTTCACCGTGGCGGTATTGCTGACAACCGAACCGCACGCCGGGCTGGGCGCGGTGACAAGCACCCGATACTGCCGCTCACCCAGATAATTCAGCGGCAACTGCCAGTCAATCGTGGTGGCGCCGGGGATGTTCTCCCATGTGCCGCCGTTGTTCCACTGCCACTGGTAGTCGGTCGGGTTCGTCACGCCCAGGATGCCCGAAGGCGTCATCTGCAGGCCGGCATTGAAATTCCAGTTGCCCGTTCCGTAAATCGCAGTACCGCCCGTCGGCTGCGGGTTGAAGCCCAGCGTCGGATACGCCGCCCATTCACTGATCAAAAACGAAGTTCGATTGCCGCCATACGTGCTGTACGAAATCGCGTTCATGTAACCCGTTTCGTTCAGATTGCCCCACGACGGGAGCAAGGTCGGGTAACCTGTGAATCCGTTGGTGTTCACCTGGTAGTTCCAGAGCCAGTTGTGTAGACCATTACGGACACAAGACCCCAAAATGCGCGCCCGCAGCCGAATGATCTCCACATACTCGGAATCAGGTCCCCCGCATCTGTTACCGGTGGGAATACGGTAGGGAGGATTGAAGTTCAGGTCTATTTCGATGTTGTTTTGCGGAGGCAGTTCATAATTCTTGTCGTCTTTTTTATCATTCAGCGATTCGGCATTGAAATCAACACCGTTCACCGTGAAGGCCGCTTCATCTGTGCTCTTGTTCCCGATCAGCGACAAAATAATCAAGCCGATATTGGGAAACACACCGCGGGCAAAAACCTGGGCGATCAACGCCTGCATGTAATCCACATTGTTCTGATCGCCAATCGTCAGCCATGCCGCCAGCAAGTTTGCGACATCGTCGTCAAACCCATCATCCACGGAATCCAGAATGCCGCCATTGCCCCAAAGGCTTGGAACATCCACATTTTGATTCAGCGTGTAATTGCCCACAATAAAAATGCCTGTGTCCACGGTGATGCTGAGCGTGACGTTGGAACCCGTCGTTATATAGGTGTTGGACATCCATGCGGGGCGATTGTTCAAATTAATGCATCCTATGATCCCGGTGTCCATTCTCGCTGAAATCCGGGTTAGATTCAGTATTTCCAGACAGAAAGTCACCTCAAAGTTCTGCACCCGCGCCTTGTTCGCGGCGAAGGCCGCCTGAATGGCGTTCACCTTGGCGTCGCCGAGCAAAGCCCGCGTGCAGGGGTCGTTATTCAGAACTTTCGCCAGCAGTGCCAGGTGATCGTCATCATTGATGCCGTCGCCGGTATGGTCCAGCCCGGGAAAACTCGGACTCAGTTGCGCCCACGGCGCGGGATACTGTGGATTGGGCACCACGTATTGCCATACATTATCGCCCTGAGACCAGTTGTTCAATGTCGCCGCGTCAAGCCGCGCCGACATTCCACTCAGTATGGCATCGAAGTCATACTGCGCGTAAGCCAGCCCCGGCAGCGCCATTGCCAGCGCCATTACCACACACATGAAAGAGATGCGCTTATTCATCACGTGATTCCTTCCCCCGAGACCCCGCGCAGCCGCCTGCGGAAGCCCCGGCATTGACGTTGAAAAAACACCCACAACCCTGCGCATAATCGCGTTACTCAGTGAAGCCACTCCTTAACATTCCGTCGAAAAGCACTTGAACACAACACACGCCAGAGATTCCTTCCCACCGGCAAGTCCTTTCCTGCATTAAAATCACACAGGTGCAAACGTCCTCACGCTGCCGTCCGCACTGCACAATTTTTGCACGGATACAGGCTGCATCTCACGGCTGCGGCCCGTCCTGCTCACACCAGGGAGGCCAATCTCCCGAATCCATCCTACAACAAGTGGAGTGGCTTGTCAAGACCTTTTTTTAAAAAAATCAATGGTCGTGAATCAAGGACCGGATTAGTGTATTTCATATTTTTCTTGAAATAATCACATTCCGATTCCGTCACGTATCATAGGGACGCACTATACGGCCTTTTACATCCCCCGGCGCTCCGCGCCACCCCCTTCAAAGGGGGACATTCCCCGCGGCACGCCGCGCAATTGAAATGTAAAGAGACCAATGTAACGAGATAAGATTACGTTCCATAACCGGATTGTGGCATGGCCATCCTCGCCATCGTCTTTGCAGACCACAGGCGGGACGCCCGGGCTGCGCTATGCTATCTATATCACCTTATTACCCTCTACATCAATTGTGTTCGGTTGTACTTGCCTTGTATCCGGTTGCTTCCGCCACTTTTGGCGCAGCCACCCAGGGAATATCCGGCGCCTCCGGCAGCGCATGTTCCAGGAGCACCCAGGTCGCCAACACGGTGGGATGACCATGCGCCTCATCGCCCTCGCGGTTGGGGTCATAGACCCAGCCGCCATTGGACAATTGCATTGCGGCGACTTGTGAAACCCACGCCTCCGAGACGCGGTCCTGGAACCCCATATAGTACAGGAACGCCATGGCCTCGAAAGCAAGGTCTGTTATCCCTTTTTCCTTTTCGACAATGTCCACGAGAATATCAGCGATGCGGCTGCGGGCGGCGGCGATCTGTGGAAATGCCTCGGCGCAGCCGTTCTCCACCATCCAATGGAGGCTCAGGATGTAGTGCGTTTTGATATAGTCCGCGAGTTTGTTGCCGGGGGCCGACTCGCGGTCCAGGACAGCCAGGGTCTCCTCCACGAACGCCGCGTCCACAGGATACACATCGCAATACAAGGCGCGCGCCATGGTGCGGTTGATGGGACTGTCGGTGGCGTCAAGGACCTCGCGCAAGACGTGATATTCGGGATTGGTCATACGACCGAACAGGACGGCCATTTCCCGGTTGTCCAAGTCAAGTTTTTCCTCCGGGGCGGTGTTGGCGATGGCATATTTCTCGTCCAAATTGAACTTCCGCTGCAAGTAATCGAGCATCGCCCATATCTGCCAGTCGGCGGGATGATGCCGGTCGTGCGTGGCGGCGAAGTTGAGACCGTCTTCGATGGCCTCCGCGTAAGGGCTGTGGGCGTAGGGACCGGTAATCACACGCCTGGGGGCTTCGGGCGGCGGCGTTTCCTGGGCGACCGGTTCGGGCGCTACGGCGGGCGCAGGCACAGGCGCAGGCGCGGGCGCTTGCCGTTCGCCGCGCGAGGTCCAGAACAAGACCGCTATCAGGGCCAACACGACGACACACAGCACGCCAATCACCAGATGCCGATTCGCCGCCCCGCGCTTTCGCCCGGGATTAATGCTGTTCACTGCTTTACTCATGGCCTGTTCTCCTTGGTCATCAAGCCTTTCATTATATCTCATCCATGTCAACAGCCGCGTATCAATTCGCCAACAAATCAGGCGTCTCTGCCGCAGCCAACGCCGCGTTTGCGCTGATGTCCGCAGGAATCCGGCCGGGCCGGGACAGGACCTGCATGATCAGGATCGCATCGAAGGGGAGGGCGGCGCCCTCGGCGACGCCCATCAGCATAACGCGCTGTTCTTCGGTGAAATCGGCCAGTTCCTGTCGAAAATACAGGGCCAGGCGATGCCGCGCCACTACGGAGGCCATTTCACGGTCTTCGGGCGCTTGCGCGCCCTGGGTTTCGGCCAGGTTTGCCGCCAATGCGTCCACCGTCGGGAGCAGCCGCGCCCATGCGGCATGCATCTCCTCGCGGTCGCGTTCCCCGCGCGCGACGGCCGCCTGAAACGCGGCGGCATAGCGGCCGATCGCGGTTGCGCTGTCCCAAAGGTCGTCGGGCGCATCGTCAAAAGCGCGCAGGGTCTCCCCGTACCACTTGACCATGAGCGGTCCGTGCCAGACACCGCGCGCGGCGTCGGTCACCGCGAAATATTCCTCGATGGTCGGGTGGAAACCCAGGCACTCGCCGGTGGCGGCGAGCAGGAAGACGTGCTCGGCCCCGGCGGCCATGGCCTTGGCGCGCAGCAGCAGACCTATCTGCGCGGCGGGATGGCCGGGCATGGCCAGGAACACGGCGTCGTCCATCCGCAATTCCTGAATCAGCACGGGTTCGGGGTGGCGTTCCGCCGCCAGCGTCGGCGGCGGAACGGCGGTATGGACGTAAAGACCCATAGCGACCGCTTTGCGGGGGGGCGTTTCGGCGATGGCGGCCATGGCCGCCTCGGCAAGCGCGTCGGCGATTTCGTTTGCTGCGCCGTTGGGCGCCACGTCGCCCGCCGCGCCGTTGAAAAACAACACGGGAACGCCGCCGCCAATGCGCTGCTGCACGGCCCCGGCCAACGCCTCGGGAATCCCTGGGATTGCCACGCCCGGCGCAACCGCGCCGGCGCTTTTCCCCGTCCGTGGTTGTCCGTGTGTGTCCGTGTCCCCCACGCCTGCGGGACGACTCGAGCCGGGTGGCGGGAGCAGGGCGTAGTTCACAAGATACGCCACGGCCTCCCCTTCAAGCGACTCGACGCACATCACCGACAACGTTGAATCGGCGGTTGGGCTGCCATTCTCGCGGAGCGCCTGCCATTCGGGCGCTTCGATCTGGCCGATGCGCAAGGTTGCGGGCGCCAACGAGGCCTCGGCTGACAGCACGGCCTGGGTTGCCAGAAGCGCCGCATTGGAAAAGGCCTCTGTACTGAAATCTGTGGTTGCCGCCCCGGACGACAGGGTTTTCCGCATGATATTCTCTTCGCCCGATCCCGTGGCGGACAGGAAGAGGCCCGGGCGGGTAATGCGGGACCCCTGCGCCGCAAGCCGCCCGGCCACGGCCTCTACAAAGGCCCCGTCCACCGCCGGCGCATCCACCACGCAAAATGCGACCAACACGCCGCCTGCTTCCAGCGCGAGTGCGGCGCTGGACGCAGGCCGCCGGGAGTGCAGCACGTCCACCTGGGCCGCGCCTGCGAAAAGCGGCGAACCTGCGCCGCTTTCCTGGTGGAACTCGCAGGGTGCCTCGGATAAGGGGGATTCAAGGACATCAGGGACATCAGGGACATCAAGGACAGGTTCCGGGGTCGGCTCCGGCGCGGGGGGCGGCGCAGGTTCCGGGGTCGGCTCCGGCGCGGGGGGCGGCGCAGGTTCCGGGGTCGGCTCCGGCGCGGGGG
>CALEDJ010000013.1 GCA_937951485.1 uncultured bacterium | reverse complement strand
GATACTGGCTCGTGGGAAGGAAATCTGCAACAAGCCTGCACGTGGAAGATGGTTTTATGTTTATACTATTTGCATACCGGTACCCGCTCAAGTCACTCGGGTTGTTGCCCCGCCAGCGTGTGAAGTGGCCGCTATTTGGAGTCGCGGTTAACGTGATTGTTTCGCCGTAATTGACAGGGGCCGAGAACCAACCATAGCCGCTTTCGCCGCCGGGAACGACGGCCACCGAACCCAAGGATGGATTCCAATTCACATAAAGTGTGTAAACCTTTGGCGATGTCAGCGGTGCAAGCACTGTATTCCCAGTAATGTAAACTGCCACTGCCGGGTCTTGTTCACCGGTGGCTAAGTGCGACGCCGGGGTACAGGCCCACCACCGAAACACCCTGTCCGCATTGGGTGAAAACGACACCACTACCTTCTCGCCCATCGTATAAGCGGCCTTGTCCGGATACTTGGCGGCCATCCCGTGCCCGCCCGTGCCTACGGTAAGTGTATACGTATTTGCATCACAATCGCACGGCGTCCAACTGGGTGGCACATTCCCGTGGGCAAAGGGCGCAACGATCGCTAGCGCAAGGACTGCGGCGATACAAGGCGCCCAATTATGCTGTTTCTTCTTTGCTCGCCGTGCAGGCACCCCATCTGCGCCGTCAGTTGGCGGGCGGGCCCCCCCCGCGATCCCATCTGAAGGTCCGTGTTGCGACTAATCCCGGATGGCATGGTGATTGCGCCCCACTGGGTTCGTGCGCTCAGCGGTCCAACGCCGCATCGTCGCTACCGGCTTCTTTCTCGATTCCGGCCAGTTGCTCCATCAGGGCGGCCTTAAGTTCATCGTTTGCCGTATGGGCGATGATGTCGTGGTATCGCGCACGCAGCGTTGCCATGTCCTGGTTTTTCATCGGTTCTGCCATTTCCTGGGCGATGAGGTCCAGGCTGGCCTTCAATCCGTCCACGCGGATCGCTCTGGCCTGCTGAAATTCGACTTCGGCCAGCACCGAACGCGGAAACTTCCCCGCCAGGGTTTCATGCACTTGTATGGCCATGGCGTGCCAGCCGTGGCGCGTGAAATAGCGGCCTGCGTGTTGCGCAGTCTGCATGACGGCCTCGTACATATTGCGTTCGGGCGTGCAGGGTAAGACATTCAGTCTCAACAAGCCCGTCACAAGCGTCAGCAGGGCCTGTGGATCGTGGTCCGCACGGGCGAATTCCGCCAGGAGCATGCGCGCGCGCAGCACGTCGGGGGTGCGGGGCGGCAGGTCCGCTATCGCCGCGAGCCCTCCGCGCGCCTGCGCGCGGCGTTCCGGCGTATTGCACGTTTTCGCCAACATGGATATGATGGTGTATCGGCTGCGCGGATTTGGGTCGGATGTCAGGCCTTCCGCCCACTGGCGGACCACGTTGTCATTGAGATCGCGATAATTCATGGATGGGAGGGCTTCGGCCGCTTTTGCCAGCCCCGGCGACGCATTCAAGACGGCTTCCTTGAGTCCGCCCCAATAGAGCACATCCTCCAGCAAATATTTTTCCGTATCCTGCGCTTTGGCGGCCTTGTCCAAGGTGTAATACACCGGCATCTCGATGAGGTGGCGGGAGAATTCACGGTCCGGATAGCGCAGCACCAATTCGGCCACCGCAGGATTCTGTTCGGGAAGGCCGCGATAGAAATACGGGTCCCCAAGTATATACATCGCTCCCACGCGAAAGGCCTCATGTTCCGTTTTCGCCAGTTGCATAAGCGCATTGTAGGCGGACATCCACAGGCCATCCACCCCGGAACCGGCCTGCGCAAAGGCGAGCAGCAGTTTATCGGAGGGGTATTCATCCGTCCGAAAGACTTCCTGCAGAAGCCAGGAGCGGTCGGGCCACGTCATCAACGCGTAGATGGCAAAGCACAACAACTGCGATGGCCCCACCAATTCCTCGGCCACGGCAGGATCATCGCCCGGCGTCTCGCGCATCAATTCGATAAGCCGGACTGCGCCTTCGTGGATCGCGCCGTTGGTGAGTTCACGGTAGGCTTCGGCTTCCTCGGCGACGATGAGCGCCTGAAACTGCGCGGCGCCCGGAAGGGATGCCACGACCCACAGGATACTGAGAATGGGGGCGGGTATTGTGTGTTTCATCGGGCTATCCCCCGGCGCTTGCGCGCCTGATTTTTTAACGCCAATGTCGCACTACTAACCATATTTTACCCCCCCCCCGTATTTGTCAAGGGGGTAAATGCCCCCCAAAACCCCCTTTTATGACGCAGGCCCAACGCGCAAGAATCCTATTATCCCATCCGATCCCGCAGGAGGTGCAACCAACACCGCCTTCCGTATGATTGGAAGTGTGTTGACAGGGGTAAGCAGGGAACCGCTGCGGTTTTGGTAAGACGACATGGAATTTCGTGGGCAGCGCCGTTGCCAGATGCAACTTGTGAACGAGGGGAATTCACCCAAGAATGTCAGATGGCATCAATAAACGTGTCCACACGGATAAAAAACATACAAGATAACGCGGAGATAACCCTGTCCGCGCCCGGTTGTTGAAGTTCCAAATGCAGATGAAGACGCAGTATTTCACCGCTACTGCTGACAGTGAATGGGGGGAACAGCGGAATAGATGCCATCTGTGGGACAATTGTAGTCCATGGCCAAGGAAGCACCTTGTTTTTCCGCCTTGAAAGCAGTGCTATCTCAGCATCCCGGCGACTCGTATCAATCAAATTCTGAATGAATTCCATGGAAAAGTCCAGATTAACATCGTAATGATATTGGTCTTTTCCTGTTTCAAGTATGATGAGCCCGGAAATCCTGGAATCGTGAAATAACGAAAGACTCTCTTCTTCAAACGCAATCTGCATGTAATACCGACCTTGAGGAACAGAAAAGGATATGTGGGAATCATCAAGATTGTCACAGGACACGGGAATCGCGAGCATTATTGGCTCTTTTCTGAAATGCAAAAAAGCATCCAGCAAAAACCATGCAACAATGACTGTAACTATTCCCCCAACTACGATTGGCATTGCTCGCCAAAAAATCAATTGGTGCTTTTTCATATTGTCACTCAAATCGCGGCACGCCAAATGAATGTTCTGCACCAAGTACAAATGCGGCAGTCAAATTTCAAGCGCTCCGGCCCTCTTACCGGCGTGGGCCGCTGAAATGCTCACATGCCTTGCTGAAGCAGCATGATCTGTTGAGGTCTGCAAAACGGAGAAAATCGTGTCATAACGGACCTATGTAACATTTTAGCCGACTGAAGCAATCACTGCGGATAACTCCGTCATTGCGAGCGAAGCGTAGCGTAGCGCGGCAATCTGGATATACCGCGTGCCTCAGATTGCTTCGCTCAGCGACGCAGTGCGCCGCTTCGCTCGCAATGACGAAAAGAAAGTGTCATGTGTGTTGATTCCAAAGGTTGCGCCAGTCGGCTAAAATGTTACAGATCTATTTGATCGTCACCTCGCGGTTCTTTTTCGAGGACTCGTAGATGGCGTCTATGATCTTCTGGATGCGGAGCGATTCTTCGGGTTGGACTCGGACGGGCAGGTCCTTCTCGACGCATTCGGTGAAATGTCGGATTTCACGGCGGTGTCCGTCTTCGGGTGAGAGCCAGTCGAATTTTTTGCTCGTGAGCGAGGAATGGTCCGCGCCGTAAACGCCCAGCGGATTGGTGCAGACGCCCGCCTTGTCGCCGAGGATGGTGACGCCGCCGGTTTCTTCGGGGATGTTTGCGGCCCAGGAGACGGACATCTGCATCGTGATGCCCTTCTCGAAGCGCACGAACGCCGTGGCGTAGTCCTCCACATCGAATTCCTTGTGCGGATAGGGCACGCCCCATTCGGCGTTGAAGAGGTCCGGACGATCGCCGAACATGCGGTACACCTTGCCCGATGCGGCGATGGGCTTCGGGCAGCCCATCAGCCACACGCAAAGGTCCATCATATGCACGCCGATGTCAATGAGCGGGCCGCCCAGGGATTCCTTTGCGATGTGGAACTTGCCCCATCCGGGAATGCCCCGGCGGCGGAGCCACTTTGCCTCGGCTGCGTAGATTTGGCCGAGTTCGCCGCGATCAATCGTCTCTTTGAGTTTTTCCGCGCCCGCCTCGAAGCGCATGTGCTGGGCGACCATCAGTTTGCGCCGGGCCTTCTTCGCGGCGGCGATCATGGCCGCGCATTCGCGCGCGTTCATCGCCATCGGCTTTTCCACGATCACGTGTGCGCCGGCCTGCAGCGCGGCGATGGTGATGGGCGCATGGCCACGATTCTGGGTGCATACGTCAATGACGTCGAATTCCTGTTCGCGCAGCATTTTGCGGTAATCAAGATATGGCCTGGCGTTGGCGCACAAGGCCGCCTCCGATTCGCAGCGATCCGGAATCAAATCGCACACGCCGGCCACCTCGACGCGGCCCTCCGCCTCCAGTTCCCGCCAGTATGGCAGATGCTGTTCCTGGGCAATCGCCCCGGAACCCACCAGCCCGACCCGCAATTTTTCTTTGGCTTTTGCCATCATCCGTACTCCTTCGACAGCAGTGACCATAATGCACCCGCACGAAACAACGCATTTCAGGGGGGTTGCGGGATGATAGTACATCAGCGCGGGGCGATGCCACATTCCATTTCAACAATCATCGCATCGTCAACAAAAATCTGGAGACGCTCATTTTCCGTGCACAGCCGCTTTTTTGAAAAGGGAAACGACGCCAAGGGAGCAGGGCGCGGCGGAGATCAGCCGGAACCGGGGTTGTTATTTTTTGTCGTGTCGGCGGGGATGGTTCGTGTGAAGGTGACATTGACGCCGGTGCCGGAAAAATCGCGAATCAACATATCACCGCATCGGATGGGAGGCGTCGCGCGCGCCCGATACAGGGTTTTAAGCAAGGAATGGATTTTGGTCACGGGAATCGGTTTGTCTGTTTTGACCGGCGCGAAGGGGATCGGCCCGTCATCCAGCGCGACGACCGCGGTCACTACCCGCTTGGGGTCCAGCAACTCCTCGCTGGCATAGTCCTCGCCGCGTTCGCACTGGTGGCCGGTCACTGTCACGCTGCCGTCTGCGTGCTGCTCGCAGGTCATGTGGCAGCCGTTGGGACATCCCAGGCAGATGATCTCCTTTGGCACGGTCATTCGGACTCCTTTGCTATTCCACCGCGATTTCCAGCGAGGCCGGGGCTTCCCGCGCAGGCGACGGCGGCAACTCCTCCCCGCTGATCTTGAAATAGATCATTTCCGCCGGTTTGACATGCCGCAACACGCGCCGTTTGATCACCGACCCAGCACGCCGCACCAGCAGTTCCGCGCGGTCTTTTACAATCAGCGCCCGCAGCGAGAAATGTGCATCCTGCCCTGGCAGATAGTGATGCGGCACCACATATTTCACATTCGCGCCGGGTGTCACAGCGCCCTGTTTCATGGGGACCGCCCCAGCCTCCAGATACGCCACGACGCCGTCGCCACAGCGTTCCGCCTCCTCTGCGACCCAATCCACGAGGTCATGCACATGCAGCACATTGCCACACGCGAAGACGCCTTCAAGGTTGGTCATCAGCCGCGCGTCCACCACCGGGCCGCCGGTGTCGTGGCCGATGCGCACGCCGGCATGTTGTGAAAGTTCGTTTTCAGGAATCAGCCCCACGGAAAGCAGCACGGTGTCGCAGGCGATTGGGAAGGCGCGGGATTTGTCGGGGGCGCCGTTCTCGAGTGGCGCCACTTCCACGCCTTCCACGCGGTCGCGTCCGTCAATCCGGGTGACGACATGGCTCAGGTACAGCGGTATGTGGAAATCCTGGAGGCACTGCACGATATTGCGCGTGATCCCGGAAGGATAGGGCAGAATCTCCACCACGCCCAAGACCTCCGCGCCGACCCAGTGCAGCCGCCGCGCCATGATCAAGCCGATGTCGCCGGAGCCGATGATCACCACCCGCCGACCCGGCACGTAGCCCTCGATGTTGATCAGGCGCTGCGCCAGTCCGGCGGTGAAGATGCCCGATGGGCGCGTACCCGGGATGCCAAGGTTGCCCCGGTTGCGTTCGCGACAGCCCATGGCCAACACCACCGCGCGCGCGTTCAGTTGCATGACGCCCGTGTCCGGCCCACAGACCACCAGTTTCCGGGAATCCTTGTCCGGCGTGATTTCCATGACGGTGGTCTTGAGGAAAACGTCTATTTTGGAGGTGTTGACCTGTTCGATGAGACGCTCGGCGAACTCCGGGCCGGTCAATTCTTCCTTGAAACGATGCAACCCGAAACCATTGTGGATGCACTGCATCAGGATACCGCCCAACCCCTCCTCACGCTCCACGATGGCTGTGGCATATCCCGCGCCCGTGATACGCAATGCGGCAGCCATGCCCGCGGCCCCGCCGCCAATCACCACAGCATCGTATTGGCGTTCACGCATGGCCCACCTCCCCTGCCAGCATGTCCGGCGCGATACGGTGCGAGAGCACGTAACTGCCATCGCCGCGCTTGGTGATCGCTTCCATCGGGAGACCAGTCTCCCGTGCGATGATCTTCAGCACTTTATAGGTGCAGAAACCTCCCTGACAGCGTCCCATTCCCGCCCGCGTGTAGAACTTGATACCGTCGAGCGTGGCGTGGCCGCGCCGGATGGCCTCCACGATTTCCGCTTCGGAGACCGTCTCGCAGCGACACGCGATGTGGCCGTAACGCGGGTCCTGCGCGGCCATTGCCGCCAGTTGCGCCGTGGACATCTCGCGCACCCGGGGCACGGGCGGCAGCGTGGGGTCAAAGGCGCTCTTCTCGACCAGCGCCAGGCCGTCCTGCTTCAGCAAATCCTTGATGTATTCCGCGACGGCGGGCGAAGCGGTCAGGCCGGGAGACTGGATGCCCGCCGCCTGGATGAAATGCGGCGCCTTTTTGGAGATATCAATGAAAAAATCATTTCCTTCCAGCACCGGCCGCGACCCGGAAAATGAGGTAATGATCTCGCGCCTTGAAATGACCGGCACCATTTGCACGGCCTGTGCGAATACCATTTCGAGATGCTCTGCGGTGGTTGCCCGGTCTTCCTTGTCCTCGACCTCGGTGGCGGTCGGCCCGACCATCATGGTCCCCTCTACGGTCGGGATCACGAGAATGCCCTTGGTGTGGCGGCCCGGCACGGGGAAGATTACCTGCCGTGGCAGGCCGGCGGCGTTACGCTCCAGCAGAAACTCTTCGCCTTTACGCGGAATGATTTTGAATTCCTCGCCGCCGAAAATGCGCGACACCTCGTCCGCGTACAATCCCGCCGCGTTCACGACCCGCACCGCACGAATCCGGTCGCCCCGCCGCGATAGTATCGTATATGCGTCGCCGTCATGGCGCGCTTCCGCGACCTCGAATTCCGTCTTGAGCGTCACGCCGTTGCGTTGCGCATTCTCCACCAGCGCAAAGACGTAACGATAGGGTTCGATAATACCGCCGGTCGGCGCATAGAGGCCCCCGACCACATCGGGGTTCAGTTTCGGCTCCAGCAGGCGCATGCGCTCACTGCTGCAGATTTCCAGTCGGGGCACGCCGTTGGCCATGCCCTGTTGATAGAGGCGTTGCACCGTCTTCATTTCCTCTTCGGAAAAGGCCGCGACCAGGATGCCGACCCGCTTGAAAGGAAAACCCAATTCATGGTGCAACTGTTCGAACATCAGGTTGCCGCGGATTTCAAGCCGGGCCTTCAGCGATGTCACGGGATGGTGGAAACCTGCGTGGATGATTCCCGAATTGGCCTTGGATACGCCAAAACAGACGTCCACGCATTTTTCCAGCAAGACCACCCGCAGTTCATACGCCGCAAGCCGTCGCGCCACCGCCGCCCCGGTCGCTCCCGCCCCGATAATGGCGACGTCATAACATTCATCCGACATACTGCAATCAACCTTTTGGGTTACTGTTTCACGCAAGGCAACCTGCCCGCCGATGGAATAGCGACATCTTAGTGCATGTAAGGCCGGCAGCGCCACTTGATGATTGCTCTCATTGCGCCGGGATGACACGCCATACGGCAACGTGATACCCTCTGCGCGCACCCATTCCTATAAGGACAGGATTTATGGAACAGTTGTCATTTATGACGGAGGATCAGGCGCGGGCTGTACGGCGTGAATTCGGCACGCCGGTTTTTGTGTATGACCGCCGGACGTTGGAACGGCGCGCACGGGAAGCGCTGGCCTTTCCCAATGCTTTCGGATTGACCGTGCGTTATGCAATGAAGGCGCTGCCAACCGCCGCGGTGTTGCGCATTTTTTCCGGGATGGGGCTGCACATTGACGCCAGCAGCGGCTTCGAAGCGGATCGCGCCATGCTGGCGGGAATTGCTCCCGATCATATCCAGGTTACGGCGCAGGAATTGCCGGAAAACCTGGAAGCATTGATTGCCAGAGGTGTTCGATTCAACGCATGCTCCCTGCATCAACTGGAAGTCTATGGCCGTCTTTTTCCCGGAACCGAAATTTCCGTTCGCATCAATCCGGGTCTGGGGTCCGGCCACAGCAATCGCACAAATGTGGGCGGTCCCTCCGCCAGTTTTGGAATATGGCATGAGCATAGGGAAGAAATCCTGTCGCTTGCCGCCAAACATGCGCTGCGCCTTTCCGGTATGCACTCACATATCGGGTCAGGGACCGACCCGGAAATCTGGCTGCATTGCGCGCAGTTGTCGCTGGGGATTGCGGAGCGGCTTCCCGAAGTGCGGCGTCTCAGTCTGGGAGGCGGCTTCAAAGTGGCCCGGATGGCCGTGGAGCGCAGCGCGGACTTGCAGGAAATCGGGCGGCGCATCCGCCCGGAATTTGAGGCATTTGCGCAGAAAACGGGGCGCGCATTGCATCTTGAAATCGAACCGGGAACCTATCTGACCGCGAATGCCGGGGCTTTGGTGTGTTCTGTCATTGATGTCGTGGATACCGGTAAAGACGGCTACACATTCATCAAAGTCAATTCCGGCATGACGGAGATTGCACGGCCCAGCATGTACGGCGCGCAGCATCCCATCATCGTTGTTCCCGACCGGCCGGAACCGCGAGGACAAGGGCATTACCTTGTTGTGGGGCATTGCTGCGAGAGCGGCGACATCCTGACCCCGGAACCCGGCAACCCGGAAGGGCTTCTGCAGCGCCTGCTCACGGAAGCCCGGATTGGCGACATTGTAGTTATCGAAGGGGCGGGCGCTTACTGCGCTTCCATGGCGTCGAAAAATTACAATTCCTTCCCCGAATGCGCAGAAGTATTGCTGGAACCCGACGGGACACTTGCGTTGATTCGGAGACGGCAGACCCTGCAGCAGATCGTCCAGAACGAAATCATGTAAGGCAACAGCGGCTCATTATCCCGCACCGGGATTCACCTTGTTTGCATGCGTTCTGTGCGCGTGGGAAATCTCGACAAGCGCGATGCCGGCGAAAGCGCCGATACCGGCAATGGCCAGTATTTCCCAGGGCAGCCCTTCCCGCTCGACGTGTTCCAGCGCCAGCCATCGCACCAGATGCGAAGGCATGCGATCGGCGGCCAAGAGGATGGCCGCAGCATTGACCAGCCCATGCGCCAGCATGCCGGAAAAGATGGAACCTGTACGCAGCACCAGATATCCAAGCATGATGCCGAGGAGTGCTGTCGGCACGATGCGATAGATGCTGATGTGAAACAGCCCGAATAATATGGCAATCAGCAATACGCTCGCCCAGGGCCGCAAGCGTTGGCGCACTCCCGACAACATCGCCCCGCGAAAGAGCATTTCTTCGCAGATGGCGGGGGAAAGCGCCGCTGCCAGCAAGAGCGTAACGAGGCCGCCGGGCGTTTCACCGCGCGCGAAGAAGTCTTTGAAAAACTGCTGATAATCTTCTGGGATCGGCAGCACCTTGTTATGCAAGAACCCAAAATGAAGCGCCAGCACCAGACAGGACAGGGCCGTCAACGCGCTTCCGGCGACATCTCCGCTGGAAAGCCGGTGCAAATAGCATGATTCCTTGAAGTCGATGCGTAAGAACCAGAGCAGCAGCAGGGTGGGCAGCAGAATCAGCCCCCATTCCGTAATCAGCAGCCCGGAAACGATGTGCCATTGCTGGGCAAGGCTTCCCAGATAGAAAATGGCAACAAGAATGGTCGCGTACAGTCCGAACGCCGATGCGGGCGTAAGCGTGGAACGAGGTGCGAAAGAGAATCGCCGCAACGACAAGGGGATGCCTCGCTCTTCGGAAAGCACCACTTCCTCTCTTTGGAACAGCCATGAGGCGAAAAGCAGCGCAAGCCCGGCGTACACGGCGTTGCTGAGAAATACCGAGAACACAGGCTCGATGCCGGCATGTCCCTTCATCAAGTCTTTGAAGAGCAGCACGACATTGGCAATGGGGACGAACTGCGCGGCCGCGGTGAGCCGTGATCCGGGAAAACCGGCGATCACGGCCGGGATCGTGATGACCAAAAGGAATGGCGTGATGTAGTTCTGCGCTTCCTTGAAACTCCGCGCGAATACAGCCACCGACATCATCATGGCGGAAATAAAAAACGCCAGCGGAATGATCACCACGAGCACGATCAGGAATGCCTCGAAGGGAAGACGCATCTGCAGCAGGACTGTGTCATTCAGGAGCACGGATATTTGGGACAGCATGAAGACAAAAGTGGCGGCCATGCTCGCCAGATTGAGAATTCCCGTCAACATGGCCAGACAAAACACCGTGAGAAATTTTCCTGCAACGATCTCTATCTTGGATGCCGGCGTGGAAAGCAGCGTTTCAAAAGTGCCGCGTTCTTTTTCCCCTGCGGTCAGATCAATGGCGGGATAGAATGCGCCCAATGCGATCATGAAGACCATCAGCAGGGGAAGAATCAAGCCGAGCATCGTTCCCGTGGTTTTCGCGGGACTGGCCACATCGCGCCGGCGTATTTCAATCGGGCGGATATAGTGTTCCTCGATTCCGGATCGGCTCAGCCGTTCGGCAAGCAGCGTCTTGCGCATTGTGTCCAACATGTCTTCGAGACGCCCTACAGCCTCACGTGAAGAAAATTCGGTAATGTCATATAACACCTCAACGATCAGGGAGCGCCCTTCAGCCAGGATTTTTTCGACGTCCCCCCGCACCACCAGCACCGCGTCCACCTCGTTTCGCGCCAAATCGCCTTCGGGGTCGTTTGACGGCACCACCTCCATCTTGGAGATGCCGTCAAACCAGGGTTCAATTGTCCGTGGCGCATCCGCCTTGATTGCAATCCGGGAGATGGATGCTTCGAGACGCTGATGCTGGACGATTGCCGCCTGCAGGCCGATCAGCAACATCGCCGGATACAACACGATGGGCAGACCGATCATCATGATCACGGTGCGCTTGTCTCGAATCGTATCCAGGATTTCCTTGCGGAAGATGGTGTTGACGGTGCGCAATTTCATGGGATTGCGCGCTCCGGGGCGTCTATCATGTGAATAAAGGCGTCATGCAGATTCTCCGTACCGGTCGCGGCGCACAACGCCTGTTGAGTGCCGATGGCCATGATTTCGCCCTGGTGCATCAGCGCGAGCCGATTACACAGCAACTGCGCCTCCGTCATGTAATGCGTCGAGAAAATGATGCAGCGCTCCCGGCGGCGCGCATCAAGAATGAATTCGAGAATGGTCCTGCTGGTCAAAATGTCCAAGCCCAATGTCGGCTCGTCGAGGATCAACACCTTGGGATCGTGAAGCATCACGCGTGCGATGGACACCTTCTGCGTCTGGCCTGTGGACAGGGTTTCGCATCGGCGGTCGAGAAAGTCATCCATGTCCAGCATTTCTGAAAGCGTGTCAATTCTCGATTGAATCGTCTGTTCCGGCATCGAATAGAGTCGTCCAAAATACCGGAGGACCTCCCGCCCGGTCAGGCGTCCGTAAAGCCGGGTGTTGCCGGAAAGAAACCCGATATTCGCTCGGATGGCGTCGGGCGCTTCATCCGTCCGCACCCCGTCCACCCAGCAATGCCCGGAGGTGGGGGTGATGATGGTGCCGAGCATGCGGAGCAACGTCGTTTTTCCCGCGCCATTGGGACCAAGCAGCCCGAAGACTTCCCCCCCCGACACGGAAAATGTGGCGTTGCGCACCGCCTCGACGGTCTTCCCCCCCGTCGCATGAAAGATCTTCTTGAGCGCCTCGGCACGCAGCATAGAACACCCTTGGTTTTCCCGCAGATGACGCGGAAAGCGTGGCATTCCACGGGCTTTCATGTCAAACCGGATTCAACTTCGGTATAATGGCAAAACTCGGACTATTCGAAGATATGCACAGAGGATAACGGAAAAACATGAGCAAAGGTGTGGCATTCATTACCGGCGCAGGACGCGGCATCGGCAGGGGTATTGCCTTGGAACTCGCGAAGCATGGCTATGACATTGTCGCGGCGGCCACGAAAAGCGATCCCGCCAACACGTGCAAAGGCAATTATGAGGTCAAGGCGCGCGTGGAGGAACTGGGCCGGGAATGTCTTCCTGTGGCCGGCGACATCGCCGATTTGGAACAGCATCACCGCATGATTCAGGAGGCCCTGGACCGCTTCGGCGGAATTGACCTGCTGGTGAACAACGCGGGTGTTGCACCACTCCAGCGGATGGATATACTCGATTGCGCGCCGGAAAGTTACGATCGGGTCATGGGCATCAACCTGCGTGGCCCCCTGTTTTTCACGCAGGCGGTGGCCAGACAGATGATCCTGCAGGTGCGCGAAGGCGGCCGCCCGAAGCCCGCGATTGTGTTTATTACAAGTATTTCTTCCGACACGGCCAGCCCGAACCGCACCGAATACTGCATAAGCAAAGCGGGACTGAGCATGGCCGCCGCCAGTTTCGCCGTGCGTCTTGCGGAATGCGGCATCAATGTCTATGACGTGCGCCCCGGCATCATTGCCACCGACATGACCGCCGCCGTGCGCGAAAAATATGACGCGCTGATTCAGTCCGGTCTGTTGCTCCAGAAACGCTGGGGAACGCCGGAAGATGTCGGGAAAGTCGTCGCCGCGCTTGCAGAAGGCTATTTCGATTACGCCACCGGCGCAGTCATCGAAGTTGGTGGTGGCTTCAGTGTGAAACGACTATAGGGTATGTTTATTAAAAATTGCGGCGTATAATATACATGCGGTCGCAATAGATTCAGGAGTCACTGTCATGAAACGCATCAAGCATATTGTCGCCGTGGCTATGCTGGCCCTTGCATGCGCGGTTCTGTTTTCCGGGTGCCCCTCGCTGGGCTTTGATGAAGACTCAAGCGGCTATGCCATTGCCATCCGTTTTGATGGCAACCCCGGCGCCGGGGATGATGGCGGTTTTTCAGCGCATTTTGTCTGGCGCTGGTAAGGCTTTATTGCCGTTTAGACTACCGGAAATTTTATGGTCCTTTGACTTTCCGGCGCTTCAGCGGCTAGAATCTGTCGCTGACTCCTCCATTGCATTCCAGTGAATACTCGGAAGGTGAGTCTTCACTGTGCTCTAATTTGTCATGCCCGCGATAGCGGGAGTGACATTGATGCAGATGCGTCTGTGTGTCAAATGTAATCTGTGGTTTTGTTGATTTCCGGGAGAACAACGTGGACAAACTGGTCAGCCTGTGCAAGCGGAAGGGTTTTATCTTTCAATCCAGCGGCATCTACGGCGGCATCAACGGATGCTGGGATTTCGGCCCGCTGGGCGTTGAGTTGAAGCGCAATCTGAAGGATGACTGGTGGTACCACTTCGTGCAGGTTCGCGACGACATGGTGGGGCTGGACGCCAGCATCATCATGCACCCGCAGGTATGGGTTGCCAGCGGCCATGTCGAGGCTTTCCACGACATGCTGGTGGACTGCAAGGAATGCAAGAAGCGCTTCCGGGAAGACCACCTGGAAGGCGACAGGTGCCCGGACTGTGGCGGCGAACTCACCGAGCCGCGCGCTTTTAACAGCATGTTGCGCACACGCCTGGGCGTCAGCGACGACACCGCCGTGGACACCTATCTGCGCCCGGAGACCTGCCAGTCCATTTTTGTGGATTTCAAAGAGATATACTCCTCCTCGCGCGTGAAAATTCCGTTCGGCATCGCGCAGATCGGGAAGAGTTTTCGCAATGAAGTCAATCCGCGCAATTTCATTTTCCGCAGCCGCGAATTTGAGCAGATGGAAATCGAGTTTTTCTGCCGGGAGGAAGATGAAGAATTCTGGTTTGAACGCTGGCAGGAAGATATTTGGAAATGGTATGTCAACCTGGGAATCCGCGAATCCAGACTGCGCTGGTACGAGCACCCCAAGGAATCGCTGGCGCATTATTCCAAACGCACGGTGGATGTGGAATATGAGTTCCCCTTCGGATGGGGTGAACTCCAGGGATTGGCCAATCGCGGGACCTATGATCTCACCCAGCATTCCAGGCATTCCGGGAAGGACCTCTCATTCTTTGATCAGGAGAAAAACGAGCGGTTCATCCCCACGGTGATTGAGCCGTCTGCCGGCGTCGATCGAACTGCGCTGGCGGTGCTGTGCGACGCTTATGACGAGGATGAGGTCAATGGCGAAAAACGGGTCGTCATGCGTTTCCATCCCAAACTTGCCCCGATCAAGGCCGGCGTGTTTCCCTTGGTGAAAAAGGAAGGATTGGCGGAAATCGCTGAGGAACTGGAGAGAAAACTGCGCAGGAAATTTCCCACTGTCTATGATCATTCAGGCGCCATTGGCCGCCGCTACCGTCGCATGGATGAAATCGGGACGCCGTTCGGCATCTGTGTTGATTTTGAGACCAGGGAAAACGGCACGGTGACCATCCGCGAGCGCGACAGCATGGAGCAAGTCCGCGTGCCCATGGAGGAAGTGGCGGAGTACATCGGCAAGAGGATTTCCTTCGATCAGGACTGAGCAGGCGCCGGGGGCGCGCCTTTCCGGACGGACCACAGCCATGGACGTGGACTACGATCGCATTGCCGTTGGCTATGATGCGCATCGCAGAAGTGTGAATCCCTATATGGCGCCCATCATCGAATTGGCGCGGCGATGCGCCGCGCAGAGTATCCTGGAAGTGGGCGCCGGAACAGGAAATTGCACGGCGGCTTTGCTGGCTGCCCATCCTGCTCGCGTGACCGCCCTGGACCGGTCCGCAGGCATGCTCAGGCAAGCCCGAGAAAAACGATTGCACATACGCTTGACGCAGGGCGACGCAACCGCACTGCCTTTTAAGAGCGGCGTTTTTGATTTTCTTCTGGCGGTCTATGTTATCCATCATGTTCCGGCCCTCGACAGACTCATGTCGGAGTCATATCGCGTGCTGGAGCGCGGTTGCGCCGTCTTTGTCACTGCGTCGCATTCCTTTATTGTCCATCATCCCATGAACAGGTACTTTCCGAGTTTTTCAGCGGTGGACTGCGCCCGCTTTCCGCATGAGGACGCCGTGGCCGAGGCGATGCGGCGCGCCGGTTTCATGGATGTTGCGTGCACAATCGTCCATGGGCAACCACGCCCGGTGGATGCGGCCTATGCGGAACAGGTGGCGGCGAAATTCATTTCCACCTACGAACTGATTCCCCGGCGGGAATTTTCGGAAGGACTTGCCCGACTGCGGCGGGACGTCGAAAAAGACGGCGTCCTGGATTTCACAATCACATTGGAATCCGTCATAATTCATGGTCGCCGTTGATGAATCAACGCGGATGAAATATGAATTAAATGGTGCCATGAAGAAGAAAAAACTCGAAAAAAAAAAGCGCAAGGATGTGCGCGAGCGCGATTGGGAACGCAAACATGAATATGCGTTTACGCATGATCGCATCAAGCACCGGCGCGCCTTGGCGAAATTGCCGCAATCTCCCGCTGCCGAATCGCCGTTGCCAACCGAATTCACGCCCAATGCCGTTGTCGTTTCACATGCAAAGAAATGGGCTTTTGTGCGCATCGGCGGGGAGGACAGGATGTGTCGAATTGACGAACGCCTGAAGGCCCCGAATGCCACTTTGCTGGCTCCGGGCGACCATGTGCTTGTGGAAAGCGAAGGCGATGACGCAGTCATCAGGGGAATTGCTCCACGGCGCACAAAACTGTGTCGTCCCGCCAACATCCATAAGCAGGTGGCCGAACAGGTTTTCGCCGCGAATATTGACGCTTTGATTGTTGTGGCTTCCGTGGCCCAGCCGCGTTTCCGACCGGGCCTGGTGGACCGGTTTCTGATCGCTGCGCAGATTGGCGGCGTTGAGCCCATCCTGTGTATCAACAAGATTGACCTCTGTGAAGCGTTGCCGGAAGAAGCGGCGTTGTATCGCGCGTTGGGGGTCCAGGTCATTCCCACGAGTTGCGTTACCGGCGAGGGCATCCCAGCGCTGCGCGAACTGCTCAGGGACAGAATCAGTGTTTTGAGCGGCCACAGCGGCGTGGGAAAAACCTCTTTGTTGAATGCGCTGGAACCCAGTCTGCGTGCGCCGGTCAGCGAGGTCAGCCAGGCCACTCAGAAGGGCCGCCATACCACCTCCACAGCGCGGTTGTATGAACTGTCTGATGGCATTCGGATCATTGATACGCCCGGTATACGCGCTTTGGGACTGTGGGGCGTTTCCCCGGAGGAGATTGCGTACTATTTTCCCGAAATCGCCGAAGTGGCGGAGGGGTGTCGTTTCCGGGATTGCACCCATACCCATGAACCCCAATGTGCGGTGCGCGCCGCGCTTGATGACGGGCGCCTCCCGAGATTGCGCTATGATTCCTATCTCCGCGTGCGCGCCAGTCTGGAATCCGATATGGGGATCACACCGGGACGAATCGGGTTTCGCGCAAAAACTCCCGACGCGCCAACACCCGATGAATCGTGAAACTTCGTATAGGGAAACATGGTCTGGATTTGCTGATGCACAAGAACTTGCGCGCAGGCGTCACGCCTGCATTCGGCAGGCGGAAGCCTGGACTCCAGAGCATGTGACAGGCTGAAACATCGTTGCTCTTTGTACGCGAAAGGCATAAGAACAGTCATAGATGAAAAACCAACGAGAAAGGAGTTTTGAGATGCTTGTGAAGCGGATGACAATGTTGTTCATTGCGGTGATGTTGATTTCCGGCAGTGCGACGGCTGTACTCTCCGAATATGTTCAGCGAGCGGATGACGTCTATGCATATGAAATTGTGGAAACCCGCGCGCAGGGGGAAAACACCATTGATGTGATACGATTGACCTCGCAGACGTGGCAGGGCATTGTCTGGAAGCACTGGCTTGTCATGGTGCGGCCACCAGAGATCGTTCACCCCGACAAGGCCCTGATGCTCATCGGTGGCGGGGATAACCGTGATGTGCCGCCGGCTTTTCAGAACCGGGAGGCGGAAATCATCGGCATGGTCGCCGCCCAGACCAAATCCGTCGTCTGCGCCCTGTTTCAAGTGCCCAATCAACCGCTCTTTGATGGATTGAAAGAGGATGAAATCATCGCTTTGACCTATGACAGGTTTCTTCGCGGGCAGGGCGATGACTGGCCGCTGCTGTTGCCCATGGTCAAGAGCGCCGTCCGCGCAATGGATGCTGTCCAGTCCATCCTGAAGGAGAAACATGACCAGGCGGTAACGGGATTTCTATTGACGGGCGGTTCCAAGCGCGGCTGGACCACCTGGCTGGCGGCGGCCTCAGGCGATCCGCGTGTTCAGGCCATCGCCCCAGGCGTCATTGATGTGCTCAACATGAAGCCGCAGATGGAGCATCAACTGGCGTGTTACGGCGGCTACAGTGAACAGATTGATGAATACACCGATCTCAGCGTTCAGAGTCACATGGACACCCCGGAGGGACAGAGACTTTTGAGTATTGTTGACCCCTACGCCTATCGGGAAAAGATCACCATCCCGAAACTTATCTTACTGGGGACCAATGACCCCTATTGGACAGTGGACGCCGCCAATTTCTATTTCCCCGGACTGAAGGGTGAGAAGCACCTCTACTATCAGGCGAATGTCGGCCACGATGTCAACCTGGATGGTGTCTCAACGCTGATTCATTTCTATGTGTCATTTCTGACCGGAAAGCCGTTCCCGAAGATCTCCTGGAATTCAGACGGACAAGGCGCCCTGGAGGTGATGTGGGATCGGGAAGATGGGAAGGCGATCCTGTGGCAGGCGCATTCCCCCAACCGTGACTTTCGTTCCTCCACTTGGACCAGTACCGCCCTGGAGGGCGTGAAAAAGGCTTCCGTACGCATGGAACCGCCTGAAACCGGCTGGAAAGCGTTCTACATTGAAGTGCAATTTCCCGGCGATATCGGCATGAATTTCGGGTCCTGCACAGAAATGACCGTCATCCCCAAGACGTTTCCGACGGAGGGCCGCGCCTATGATCCCGTGGCGCAAAAGGACGCGGATACCGCCCAAGCCAGCGGCTCCTGAGCAGTTATCAAGAACAAGACATTTCAGCGTTTCAGAATGCCGCCGCGTCCGGTGCTGAGGTGGATGCCCTGAAGCATCATCTTTAACTCGTCCGGGTTGTCGGATGCCACCATGGCATCGCTTTCCTTGACCAGTCCGCTTTTGATCAGCCGGGTCAGGCTCATGTTGAAGGTTTGCATGCCTTCCTCCTGGCCATTGGCGATCGCGGTGGGAATCTGCTTCAGGTTGTTCTCCTTGATCAGCATGGCGATGCCGGGATTGTTGAACATGACCTCGACGGCGGGCACCCGTCCCGTGCCGTCGGCGGACGGGAGCAGGCGCTGCGACACGCACGCCTTCAGTTGCAGGGAAATCTGGGACCGCACCTGCTGGTGCATGGTCGAGGGAAACATGTCGAGGATACGGTCGAGGGTCAGCATGGCGTTGGTGGTGTGCAGGGTGGAGAAAACGATATGGCCCGTCTCCGAGGCGGAGATGGCGGCCTGGAACGTTTCGGCGTCGCGCATTTCGCCGATGAGAATAACATCGGGGTCTTCGCGCATGGCGGCGCGCAGCGCCACATAGAAATCTTTGGTGTCAATCAGGATTTCCCGCTGATTGATCAGGCTTTTTTTGTTTGTATGCAGGAATTCAATCGGGTCTTCCAGGGTGATGATGTGCATGCGTTTACGCTGATTGATCCAGTCAATCATGGACGCTAATGTCGTTGATTTGCCGCTGCCGGTCGTGCCGGTGATCAGGACCAGTCCGCGCGGGAGGTCTGCTATGCGATTCATCGCGGGAGGGAGGTTCAAGGTCGCAAAGTCCAGAATTTTCCCGCGCACATGCCGCATGATAATGCCCACGGAACCCCGCTGGCGCAGTACGTTCACGCGGAAACGCCCCAGCCCCGGCACACTGTGCGCGAGGTCGGCGTCTCCGGAATTCAGGAACGCCTCTTTCTGGCGATCATTCATGATTTCATCCAGAAATGCCATTGTGTCGGCAGGGGTGAGATTCTCCGCCTGAACGAAGCGGATTTCACCGTCAATGCGCACTGCGGGCGGACTACCCACCGCCAGGTGCACATCGGAAGCGCCGTGCCTCACCGCGTGTTCCAGTATTTTCCGCAGCAGCGACATGACCCATTTCCTCCTTCATTCCCGGCCATTATCGTACCACAACAGCAGAATCGCATCATCCCCGTGGATTCAAGATTTTCCGCCCCATCGCCACGGATAGCCGCAGATGCGGCAGCAGGAATCGGCGGCGGGACGCTCGTAGCGACAATGCGGACAGGTCACCGTTGAGGCGGATGCTGCTTCCCTTTTGGATGCGACCTGTGCTTTTTTCGTTTTTCGGTTGGCTTTTTCCCCTGAACTGGTCAACAGCGACACGTACTCCTCTCGCATTGTATGCCTGATGCGGCGCAGATGAAACCACGTGCATTGGATATCGCACCCAAGGCCACTGCACCCGTCATTCCCGCGCAGGCGGAAACCCAATAATCAAATTTACGAGACCTTCGGTTTTATCCGGGTCCCCGCTTTCGCGGGGGTGACGGGTCTTGAGGTAAAAAAAGTTACTCACGACATGGCAGATGACAACATTCATCAAACATATGCGTTTGCCGCACAGAAGTCGAGAAAAGAGATCGAATCCGGATCGCCGTGATTGTTCTTGAATGCCAAGCGCGGACGATATCATTGTTCTTCCCGCAACGCCGATACATTTTCTTTAATCTTGATTATGATACGTACAATGTCCCGCATGTCTTCCTCTTCCGCCAGCAGCAATTGATGGGCGAACCACATGCCGCTCCTGGCGCAGAGGTCTTCCGCTACCGGGCATTCGCAGGCGCTGTAATCGTGATGGGAAAACTTCGCAAAGACAGGCTGCCGGTACAGGGGGATCGGATAGCCTGCGCCAATCGGGAGTCCTTCTGCATTTGCGGCTTCAATGAAACGTTTGCGGGAACAGCCAAATCTTTCTTCGTCAATTCGCAGGCAGTAAAGGTGATATGCGCGCCGGGTAATGCGATTGCTGGCGGGTTGCGGTGTCAAACCCTCAATTTCACCAAGTTCCGCGTTCAGGTACGCGGCATTGCATTCCCTGCGGAGAGTCTGTTCTTCGAGGCGTGTGAGTTGCATGCTGAGAATGGCGGCGGCCATTTCCGTCATGCGGGCATTGGTTCCCAGATTCTCGTGGTGATACCAAGGGGCGCCTTCCACCCGCCCGCAATTTACAATGGACCGACACAAGGCGGCCAGGTCCGGATCATCCGTCAGGATCGCTCCGCCCTCGCCCGCTGTGATGTTCTTGGAGTACTGGAAACTGAAAAAACCGCAATGTCCCAATGCCCCCGTCCCCTTTCCTTCCCATTTGCCGCCCCAGGAATGGCACGCATCCTCGATGAATGTGAGTTTGTGTCGCTGCGCAAGTGCCCGGATGCGGTCAATGTCGCATATGCGCCCCCCGAAGTGCACCGGCATAATCGCCCGCGTGCGCGGCGTGATGGCCTGCTCGATCAGGTTGGGGTCCAGACACCAGGACTTGTCCACATCCACAAAGACCGGCGTGGCCCCCCGCCGCATGACCGCCGACGCCGTGGCGATGAACGTATAGGGCGGCACAATCACCTCATCGCCCGGTCCAATCCCCAGTGCCTGCAGAATCACCTCCGCTGCCGTGGTGCCGCTGGTGCAGGAAACGCAATGTTGCGCATCCTGGAAGGCGGCGTATTCCCGCTCGAATCGCCTCACGCGCTCCCCGAAGAACCATTTGCCGCTTTCCAAGACCTCCAGGACCGCGGTCCGTTCCAGATCATCGTGAATGGGCCAGGACGGCCATGTCTTTTCCGGGCCGCGCACGGGGTCGCCCCCGAACAACGCCAGTTGCTTTGGTTTTCCGATGGTCAAAACAAATTCTCCTTATTTTCCACGTCTTTGTTCCAAGTTGCTGTCGGCTGTGGAATTATGACCGCTGCACCCCTTCACAAACAAGCCGCCATTCCGTCTTGATTCTGTTACAATAAAGTGTGCGAGATTTGAAACAGGATGGAATATGATGCTGTTCCGGGATGTTAAGACGGGCAACAAAACAACGCCAGGAGGACAAGGCCATGGAACGCTTGAAGGATTTCCTGGAAGGGCGCGAGATGTTTTGGGTCACACCGAAAAACACCGTTCGGGAGGCCGTTGATTGTCTCTGCAAGAACAGGGTGGGCGCAGTCGTGGTCAAAGTGGAGGATGAAGTCGTGGGGGTCTTTTCGGAACGCGACCTGATGCACCGCGTCATCCATAAGAGGCTGAATCCCGATGAGGTTCTTGTGGAAGACGTGATGAGCCGCAATCCCATCACCGTCCACATCAACGACGACATCAATCTTGCCAAAGCCCTGATGCACATGAACAAGGTGCGGCATCTGCTGGTCGTTGGCAAGGAAGGCGAAATCATGGGGCTGCTTTCGATGCGGGATGTGATGGAGCATGATTTGGCTGCATCGGCAGACCTCATCCATCAACTGAACGACAAATACTATGAGCGGTCCTATGCGGCGAAATGGCGCGTTTCCTCCAACCGCGTCATTGTGGAAACCTATCATCCGGATTCCTGAGGCTCCTGCAAAACCTTCCATGGCATGAACGTCTCGCCCTTGAAATACCGGCAGTATTGCTTTTCTATATTTATAACAGAGAGTTTTACATGGGCCTCTCCGACTGCTTTTCTTTTTCTTGCCGGTCTTCCGCAATTGCATTGGCGATGCAGGAGAATGCTATAGTATCCGCATGCCACTCACAGACGAACAACGCGAATGGCTTGCGCTGACGCTGACGCCCGGAGTCGGAACGACGTTGTTTGTGCGGCTGCTGGCGCGGTTCGGCACGCCGGGATCGGTATTGCGCGCATCCGAGGCGGCGCTGGCCGAGGTGGTCGGCGACCGGCTGGCGCAACGCATCCGGGGTTACAAACAGGTGGTGAATGTGGAGGCGCAGGAGCAGGCGTTGGCAAAATACCAGGCGCGCTTCGTATCACTGGATGACTCCCTGTATCCGACCCGCCTCGCGGAAATCTATGATCCCCCACTGGCACTCTTTGTTCGCGGAGAATTGTACGAATCCGATCAGCATTGCGTCGCGATTGTCGGCACGCGCAAAGCCACGGCCTATGGCCTGCGCATGGCGGAGCGCCTGGGCGGCGAACTGGCCGCACGCAGCATTACGGTGGTCAGCGGCATGGCGCAGGGCATTGACGCGGCGGCGCATCGCGGCGCGCTGGAGGCCGGCGGCCGCACCATCGCCGTGCTGGGCAGCGGCGTGGACATCGTGTTTCCCGCCGAGCATGCTGACCTGATGCAGCGAATCATCAGACAGGGCTGCGTGTTGTCGCCCTTTCCGATGGGCATGAAACCGCTCAAGGGCAATTTCCCGCAGCGCAACCGGATCATCAGCGGGATTTCGCTGGGGACCGTCGTGGTGGAAGCGCCGCCCGGCAGCGGATCGCTGCTTACCGCTCGGCATGCGGCGGAACAGGGCCGCGAGGTTTATGCCGTGCCCGGTCAGGTGGGACAGCGCAACAGCATGGGGCCGCATTCGCTCATCCGCGAAGGCGCAAAACTGGTCGAAACGGTCGAAGATATCCTTGTGGAATTGGACGTGCCCGCATCGGCGCGTCAGCCCATCCGCCCCGCCCAATCCGAACAATCGCCGATGCCGGAATCCGCGCCGAAACTGTCCGCCGCGCCCCCTGCGCCTGCAGCGGCCATGCAAGCCGGGGCGATCCCTGCCACTCACTCAAAGCCGCCTGCTCCCGTGCCGTCGGTTTCCCCCACGGAACAAGACGTGCTGTCCGTGTTGTCGCCTGATGGATCCTTTGTGGATGAAATTGCCATGGCCTGCCGCATTTCCGTGTCCGAGGCGCTGAGTTCCCTGACCATGCTGGAATTGAAGGGGCTGGTCCGGCAGTTCAGCGGTAAGCGATTCGCCCCGCGATGAGAATCCCTTGAAATGACTTCCAATTTTCACATCCCCCGGCGCTTCGCGCCACCCCCTTCAAAGGGGGATTCATGCGCGTTTTGTGGTGTCGAACAATACTTCCGGTGTGGCCGGTCTCCTGACCCGCTTACGGTCGCCTTTTGCGACGCTCCGTACTTTGTCGAACACTGCTTCTGTTGTGGCCGGTCTCCTGACCGAACCGGGCATGAGACCCCGGGGCTTTCCCCCACTGTACATTATTCTGTGATGGAGACCTTCGCTCGGCGCTGTGGCGCGGTCGGGAGACCGGTCACGACGGCAACATCCAGAAAAAGAAAACAGCCAACGCGTCGTTTATCATCCAGGAATGCCCAGGCAAATCCCCCTTCGAAGAGGGTGACCGGTGACAGCCGGTTGGGGGATGTAATATGGACAGTCATTTCTTGTCTTCATCTAAACGAGTTTTTTGAACGAGAACGGAATGCACCGCTCCCCGCGGCGAGGGCAGGAATTTTATGAATAATTCCAGCCTTTCAATAAGTTCTTGTTCTTTCATGCAGGACTGGGCGGAGCGCGTTCGCCGGGGTGATCCCCTCCCCCCTGTCCTCGCCGCCGCGCTTCAGGCCGCAACCGTTTTCCCTCGCGTGGGAATGTGGCTTCGCCTGCACGGTCCCCGTACCCGTGTGGATGCACGGGTCGTCAGTTTCGGCAACATCACGGCGGGCGGCGCCGGCAAGACGCCTGCGGTCATCGAGCGGGCCGGACTGGAACTGGCCGCCGGGCGAAAGGTGGCGGTGATTACCCGGGGCTATCGCGCGCAAAGAACGCCCGAACCGCTGGCGGTATCTTCGCAAGACCTTGCCGATGACATTGCGGATCGGATCGGCGATGAAGCGGCGCTCATTCTGCGCCGCGTGCCGGGCGTCATTGTGGTCAAGGCCGCCAAACGCGTTGCCGGGGCGCGTCTGGCTGTCGCGCAGTTTGGGTGCGACACGCTGATCATGGACGATGGCTTCCAGCATGTCGCCCTTGAACGCGATGAGAACATCCTGATCATTGATGCCGTTAATCCGTTCGGAAACGGACACCTGATCCCGCGTGGCATCCTGCGGGAACCGCTCCACGCCGTCCGGCGCGCCACCGCCATCATATTGACGCGCTGCGATCAGTGTGCGGACCTCGATGCGCTCGTGCAGCGCGTGCGCGCGCTGCATCCCGACGCGCCCATCCGGCTCACACGCCACGCGCCGGAGGGATTCCACCGCGTGGCGGACGGCGCGGCGGTGCCGCTGGACACGCTGTGCCGGGAGCCGGTGCATGCCGTGTGCGCCATAGGGAATCCGGAGTCTTTCTTCAGAACTTTGGAATCCCTGGGAATCACGATCGCTTCCCGCAGAATCTTCCCAGACCATGCCGACATTCCCGCCGATACCCTTCCAACAAGCGGATGGGTAATCATTACCGAAAAAGACGCCGTGCGCTTGCGCGCCACGCGCGATAATATCGTCGCGCTGGCGGTGACTCTTCGTGATTTGTGACGTGTTCGCGCCTCAACACGCCGGGTATCCCACGATCATCTTTGGAGACCTTCGGTTGTGCATATTGACGTGCCCCCGCCTTCGCGTGAAGGCTACGGCGGACACGCAGGAGACCGGCCACAACAGCATGTGGCCGCGCCGGCAGTATCGCTCAAGAACCGCCGGTGCGGTCAGCCTTCCTCGATGACCTGAAGGCCCATCAGGTTGGCGAGGTGGCGCAGACTTTGCATGTGGTCGCCATAAAACACCACGCGGTGCAGCAGCGTCATGGCGTCCTCTGTTTCCAGCGCGCTGCTCCAGTTCGCGGCCATCGTGGCAGCGTCGCGCACCTCGGTGACGATTTGCGTGCGGCAGCCGTGCACGGCCCGCTCGGGCACCTCGATGATCTTGCCCGTGGATGCCAGGATGGTGTCGAGATTTACCAGTTTGGTTCGGGTGATCACTTCGCCGACGCGGTACTGCACTTCGGGCACGCAGCCGCTGCCGCCGACCTCGGAATGGCCGCGCAGTAAATATGGCGCCGCTTCGCCGTCCGGGCCGTCCATCTTCAACGGCGCGGTGCAGTGGGCGGTCCACAGGGCATTTCGTGCGGTGTCAAAGGTGGCGTTCCCTTGGAATCCCGGCTTGTCTGTCGCATACTGGAAGAGCAGCATGGTCAGCAGGGAATCCATGTCACCCTCACAGGCCGCCGGCAGGCCGCGATCGCGCAGTCGCGCGAACCCCAGGCAGGGGAACCCGCGCGGCAGCCAGCCCATGCACGTGCCGATGGCCAGGGCGTCGGCCTGCTGCTGGTCCATGAGCCGGTCAAGGGCAACGCTGACCCGCGCCGCTTTCTCGATGTCTTCCGCGGTCGGTTCGAGAATTTCCTTTGCGCCCTTGGTCCACGCTTCGATCTCTGCACGGACGGCCGCTTCGTCCGCAGCGGTGATGAGGTCGTCGAAAACTTTTTCCTCCACCGCCACCACATCCGCGCCCAGGCGCTTCTTGACTTCATCGGGCGAACACGCCGCCTTGGTGCCCCGTGCGGGCGGAAAGAGCAGAATCCGGGTCTCTTGCATCATGGGAATCACGCGCAGCACACGCAGCGCGCGTTCCAACTCGTCGTAATCGCTGCTGGCCAACAACGCCACACGGTGCCCCGACCGGAGCCACCTTGGCGCGTACATCCAATCGTGGCCGCTCGCAGGCAAGGAAAACACGGCCATGGGACGGCCCGCTTTCAGAATCGGGCCGACCACGCGCGTCAGCGCGAAGTTCTCCACGTTGATCGCCAGAATGGGCGCATTCTGTCCGGTCTGATCCAGAAATGCCTCGGTATCCGCCGGGCTGCGCGATTCACCAATCATCAGTTCGATATTGCCCAGACGCTTTTCCGCTTCCGCAAGCCGCGCGCGTATCGCGTTGATCTGTCCGGCATCCGCTCCCCAATTGCGGTCCGCAGGTTGGGGATTCCCCGTGAAGAGGACGCCGATGCGCGACTTGCCGCGCGCACGGACCGGCGGCGACTCGGAAGCCCAGGCATATGACCACGCCGCTCCGGCCAGCAACAGCCCGCCTGCCGCGCCCATTCCAAAAAACTCCCTCCGCGTACAGTGCTCACACATCGCTGTATCCTCCTTGGTCAGAGATGACCCTTACGTAACGCTTGCAGTCCCCGCAGGTGTGATGCGTCTCCCCGAGGCAACCACTTCCGAATGCCCCATAGTATATCCCCTCCGCACAGGAAAGAACAGCCAGCCTCCCTCCCAAATCCACACGTGAGGAACGCGGCAGGATGCCGCGTGTACTTGCCTGCTGCGATGTCCCAAATCGGCCCTGTTTCCATAATCCACCGCGTATGCGCGCAAAGGGATACTTTACAAGCGTTACCCGTAAATAAATTCTTGACAAAAATAATATTTCATGCTATCTTGTTCTCATAATACCATATATGGGAATAATTTCGTACTCGGAGCACAATCCATGGTGGCGTCTGGGAGTGGGCAGGCATCCCTCATTGGGAAGTCGCTGGGGAATTATGCGGTCAAAGCGTTGATCGGGCGTGGCGCGATGGGCGCGGTGTACCTGGCGCGGGACGAGGCGCTTGGGCGTCCCGTGGCGTTGAAAGTGCTGCTCGGAAGTCTTGCGCGCAACCCTGACCAGGTGCGTCGCTTTCAGCGGGAGGCGCAGGCAGCGGCGCCGTTGCGTCATCCAAACATCGTGGCGATGTACGAAGCGGGCATTCGCGGGGGGACGCCTTATATTGCCATGGAATATGTGGAAGGCGAACCGCTGGACCGATTTTTGCGGCGTCGCGGCGCGACGCTGAAATGGCAGAACGCCCTGCATATTGCGCACCAGGTGGCTGAGGCGCTGGCCTGCGCGCATGCGCATGGGATTGTGCACAGAGACGTGAAACCGGCGAATATACTCTTGGACCATCAGGGCCGGGTGCGGCTGACTGATTTTGGGATCGCCAACGCCTGCGAGGAAGACGCCATCGCGGGAGACCGCCCTGCGGAGCGGGGTGGTGTTGCGCACATTACAGGCACGCCGGATTACATGGCGCCGGAACAATGCATGGGCGCCGTGGATATCGGCCCCGCCTGCGATTTGTTTTCGCTGGGGGTCACACTCTATCAGATGCTTTCCGGGCGCATGCCTTTCACAGGGCGCTCCACCGTTGCGCTCATGAACAGCATCATGACGGAAGATCCGCCGCGTTTGTCGCAGTTGGACCCGGCGATTCCCGATGATGTGGCCCGGCTGGTGGCGCATCTGCTGGAAAAAGACCCCGCCAAAAGACCAGCGTCCGCGAAGCATGTCAGCGAACAGATTCGCAGGCTACAGAAGGAAAACGGCGGTGCATCGGCCTTGCCGGAGGCTTTGAATGCGTTTATTCGTGAAGAAACACGCCCCCGAACATTGCGGGCGGACACGCCGACGCCCCTGTCGCGAATGCGGACCCGCCCCAGACTCACCTATCAGCGGCGGCGTTATTGGATGCCCATCAGCGTGTATTCCAAAATTGTCGTGGCGCTGATGCTGATCACGGCGTTTGCCGGGGCGGGCTATTGGCGCTATGTGGGCGCGACGGAAGTCGTTCGGGCCGCGCCGGCGCTGGGTATTGCATTTCGGACGCTGGATGATGGTATTGCGGCGGTGTTGCCGCCTGCGCCATGGACGGTGACAGGGTTGCATTGGGCCGGCAAAGACCACGTTGTCGTCGCGGAATTGGAAGGTTTGCCGGGGTCCATGGCCCATGGCGCGCGCGGATTGCTCGCGGTCAATCCCATCACGGAAAGCGCCTGGAGCCTGCGCGCCCCGACAAGCGCCATCATGGACGACGCATACTGGCGGGGACGCATTCCCGTCCTGATTTCCGGCGAGATTCCCGATTGCCCGGAGTCTGCGCCGTTCCATGGCGCGTTGCCCGTACAATACTTGGCCACATCGGAAGACCGCACCGGGGGCGTGTTGTACACGGCGGCCCAGCGACTGAACGAAGCCGCGCCGCGTCGCAAGGCATTGCATCGGGCAGTCATCGAGGAGGCCGCGCCGTTGCTGGAAGCCCCTTGGCAAAACGCCGTATTAGGCGGGGCCGCTGTGCATCCTGACGGGCGCACTGTTTGCCTGCTTTTGTGGGATGCGGCGGCCCGCGCCAATTATCTCGTGGAATCCGAGATCGCCGGGGAATCGCCCCATGAAGGCGGCGTGCGCATCGCTGCGCCGGGACTTCCCATCATCCCCGGCACCGCGCATTATGCGCCGGATGGCGCCGAAATCGCCTACATGCGCCGCAAAGATGATGGCAACAGGGAACTTTGGGTGGCGGCCTCCGGCGTGACGACGCGGAATACGCGATTGATCGCGTCCGGCCGGCTTGGCGAGACCGCCGTGTTCCATCCTTCTTCGCCGCTTCTCGCAGTGCATCACACGACAGCCGGCGGCGCGGACCATGTCTTATTGATTCGCACCGACACCGGCGAAACCGAAGCCCGGCTCGGCGAAGGCAGGATTTTCCCTGAATGCTGGCATCCCACGGGGCGCTATCTCATTCTCACTGCATATGATGCGGAGACGGACCGCGACCAACTCTGGGCGGTTGCATGCACTGCACCGCATCCGCGCCGCCGAATCACCCGATTGACGGAAGGCGTGCAGGGAGGCGGGGCCGTATCCCGCGATGGACGCTGGGCGGCCACAGTAACCGGCGTACCGGGATCACAGCACATTGTATTCGTGGACTTGAGCATGGTTTTGTTTGCGGCGTAAATCATCGCCGCCGGGAGCACCGACGATATGAGCAGAGGCATCAGCCACGCGCCGGAACGCTACGTCTTCGGGGGCTATGAAATTCTGGAGACCACGGGATCGGGGGGGATGGGCGTGGTCTATCGCGCCGTTGACCTGACCCTCGGCCGGACGGTTGCGCTGAAAATTCTGCGAGACGAATTCCGTGCGCAGCCCCAGATCATCGCGCGGTTCAAGCAAGAGGCAAAGGCATTTGCGCAATTGGACCATCCCAATATCGTCCGCGTGTATTCCGTGGGAACGGTGGGCAGGATTCCTTATATCGCCATGGAATTCATCGAGGGCGTTTCCCTCAGCGACATGCTGACGGCCAACGGCCCCATGCCCTGGCGCGAAGCCCTGGAAATTGGCGCGCAGGTGGCCGCCGCCCTGGCCTGCGCGCATGACGCCATGATCATTCACCGCGACATCAAGCCCGCGAACATCATTATTGACAGGACCGGCAAGGCGCATGTGACGGATTTCGGGATCGCGAAAATCCTCAATGCGTCCTCGCAACTCACCCAGGACGGAATGCGACTGGGCACGCCACAATACATGTGCCCGGAACGCTGCCGGAACAAAGAGGTCTCCCCCGCCAGCGACATCTACTCGCTGGGTGTATTGTTGTTTCAATGCATCTCCGGAAGATTGCCTTTTGAAGCCGCCAACCCGGTGGAACTGGTCCAGAAGATCGCGCATATGCCGCCGGCCAGACTGCGGACCTATGCTCCGGACGTGCCCGATTCGGTCGAACGCCTCATCGCCCACATGATCGAGAAGAACCCCCTGGATCGCCCGAAAAACGCGCGGGCATTGCAGCATGCGATTGAACGCGTCCTGCAAGGACTGCCGCTGGATGAACAGGCCGACCAGATGAGCAATGCCATCGCGGCTTTCCGTAGTTCTTTGCCGCATACGCCCGCGCATGCGTTGCGTCGCGAAACGACCACCGAGATGCGTCCCAGGACGAAAATCCTCAACCGATTGCGGCGACGCTGGTTTGAATTGAGCAAAGCAGTGCGCTTGGCTGTTGCTGGTGTCACATTGCTGCTGATCGTGGTATCCGCCACGATGCTGCTGAAACCAGTGGCGGAACACATGATCGCCGCGCGCAGCGGCCTCATTCCGGATTTGAAGGCGGCTCAGGATGCAAGCCGCTGGTTTCACGCGCCGCCCGTGGCGCGATTCAAGGAAGAAACTGCCGCTGTCTCGGTGGCCCATTTTTCCCTGCCCGATTTTGAGGTCGCCGGCATGTACTGGGCGGGCGGCTTTGCGGATGCCGTGATCGAGTTTACGGGCCTGCCCAATACGCCCCGACAGGGACAGCGGATGATCGCCGTAACGAATCCATCCGTCCAGGATGCCGCCGTCATGTTAGCACCCCTTCCGGATGGGCACGTCGCGTCGTTTCGCTTGCTTGCAGGCGGCGCCGCGGGCAATGGGGAGCCGGGCGCATATCTCGCCACAGGGAGCAGGACGCTATTCTTGGGATTGACCGGCGGCACGATGCGGACCGTTGCAGATTATCCGGCAGCAGCGCTGGCGGCGTCGCCGAAGGGCGACGAAATGATGTTGGTGCGCCGACTTGAGGCGCATCATTGGGTCATCGAGACCACTGCCCTCGAAGGCATATCGAAGAATACGGAATTGGTTGCGCATACATCTTCCATTCGCCAGGTCGCGCTGCGCGCGGACGGAAGCGCCGTTGTCTATCTCTGCGGGGAGTCGCATGGCCGCAAGGAACTCCGGCTGGGTGAAATCCATGGGAGGCGCATGGAAAGCAGGATTCTACTGGATGGGGATATTCAAATGGCCCAATCGCCTTTCCATCCCGATGGACAAAGCCTGCTTTGCGCCGTGCAATCTGTGGATGGACCGCGCATGATTCGCCAAATCAACCTTGCTGACGGGGCGACCCTCGCCGCGTTGGGTCCCGGAGAAGAAGCGGTCTGGCGGCCGCAGGGGGACTATTGCGTGGCGCCGGCCCTGGACCACGCTAATCGCCTCCAGGTTTGGGCGATGGATGCGGTTCCGCCGCACGCCAGAAAGCAGTTGACTTTCCTCGACAGCGGGGTAAGGCAGGGGCTTATCCTCTCCGAAGACGGACATTATGCCCTCGTTCCCGCGCCCCGGTCGCCAAGCGTGGTCATGGTGCGACTGGAAGCAATTCGTTTCTGAGGAAACCTCAGCACGAAAAGTACAATTTTGCATATATATATTTTATTATTTTTGTGCTAAATATATTATTAAGAAGATGAAAGACCATGCCCGAAACCCTTGGAAAATCCTGTTGAATCAAAATAATGTGGCGGGCTTATCTTATACGCAAACCTCTCCGTGGGATTCCTGAGACGTCATTGACCCGTGTACCAAGGTGTTCTGTTTTTTTTCCCCTCACCCCACCCCTCTCCCAATGGGAGAGGGTGTTTACCGCGCCACCTGAGGAATGCTGTTGCGCCCTCTACCAGCGGGAGAGGGTGTTTACCGCGCAACCTGAGGAATGCTGTCGCTCCCTCTCCCTCCGGGAGAGGGTGTTTACCGCGCAACCTGCGTAATGCTGTCGCTCCCTCTCCCTCCGGGAGAGGGGTGGGGTGAGGGGGAAATCCAACATGATCGAAGGCTATTCTCAATGCTAAGAATATTTTGGACAGCGCGGGGTGGAGATGACCTTTCTCACCAACAATGCTGTGGGACAGCACATGACCGTTCTTGACAAAGCCCACACGCAGATTAGAGAAAATTATGAACACCCTATGTGCTCAAAACACCATTCAGGCAATGAAAACAAAGGGCTTACAACGGAAAATCAGAACCTATGGGATGACTGTGGATTCCACTTGCCTTTATCCATGCTCTCTGGTACGGCATCTCCCAGACTTGGGTTTGGAACAAGTGCCTGCAATGATCAGCGCAGATTCGGCAATTCAGGAACCGTATGTTTTCACTATGTCCGGCGAGTTGGAACGGGAGAGCAAGCCGCGTCGCTTCAACACAGTCGCGGGCCTGTCCATACAGGGAAAGATGGCCATATCTTCCAGGGTGAGCGCCGGAAGTCGCCGAGGGCATGTCCATATAGGGACAGATGTGTGATCGGGGGGCGAGTTGAAACCGGTGCGGTGTCAGGGAGGGCACATCGAAAAAATCCCGTAAATAAAGGGCGGTGTGCGATCCATTGGGATGGACGCGCACACCGCCGAGGTTTTACGGATAGAGAATTTCGAGTGAAAGCAAAATGGTGGGCGGTGCAGGATTCGAACCTGCGACACCCTGCGTGTAAGGCAGGTGCTCTAGCCGACTGAGCTAACCGCCCGGCGCGGTGCTTTCCGGGACAGTTCAATGGAAATGTGGCGCTGCGGCGCGAGAAAGTGCTCTTGTTGTCCGGATTACCGCCGTCGCGGCGCGCATAATCTGGAACCTTATCAGTCTCGTCGGATTGAATGCAAATTGACGGTGGCGCATTGGAATGACTAGGATTACGTCCATTATTTCAAGACGATGGGAAGGATGCCTGCATGGGCTGGGAAGCGTGGTTCAGTGTTGGGGTGCTGGTGGCTGTTTTTGCCGGTCTGGCGGCGAACCTTGCGCCGGATGCGCTGCTTGTGGGGGCGGTGGTGGCGTTTGCGCTGGCAGGAGTGATTACGCCGGAGGATGCGTTTCACGGGTTTTCGAATACGGGTATGTTGACGGTGGGGGCGCTGTATGTGGTGGCGGCGGGGCTTCGTGAGACGGGCACGTTGAGCAGGATTGGTTCATGGGTGTTGGGCCGCGCGCAGACGGAACGGGGCGCGATGGTGCGGATGGCGTTGAGTGTGACGGGCATGTCGGCGTTTTTGAACAACACGCCGATTGTGAGCATGTTCATTCCGATTGTGCAGGAGTGGTGCAAGCGGCGGCAGGTATCGCCGTCGCGCTTGCTGTTGCCGCTGTCGTACTTCTGCATTCTGGGCGGCACGTGCACCCTGATCGGAACGAGCACGAACCTTGTGGTGAACGGCCTGATGATTGATGCGGCGGCGCGTGATCCGGGTTTATCGGAGACGCTTCGCCCGATGCGGCTTTTTGAGTTGAGTTATGTGGGGGTGCCGTATGCCATTATCGGCGTGGCGTATATGCTGTGGCTGGGCCGCAGGCTCCTGCCCGACCGCGAGGGGTTTCTGGAGCAGTTGTCGCAACGGTCGCGGGAATATCTGGTGAATCTGCGGGTGGAGGAAGGGTGCAGCCTCGCTGGCAAGGGTGTGGAAGAAGCGGGGCTGCGTCATCTGCCAGGACTGTTTCTAATTGAAATTCAGCGGCAAGGCGACATTATCGCGCCTGTCACGCCGGACCAGAAACTGCGCGTCGGCGACATTCTTACCTTTACAGGGGTGGTGAGCACAATTGTTGATTTGGAGCGAATCAAGGGTTTGTCGCCGGTGGCGGATGCGAGTTACGCATCGGTTTCCATGCAACAGCGGGACCAGGTGCTGTGTGAGGCGGTGGTGTCGGGCGTATCGCCTGTGTTGGGCAAGACGGTGCGCGATGCTGATTTCCGGGCGCGCTACAATGCGGCGATTGTGGCGGTGCATCGCGGGGGCGAGCGGCTCCATGGACGGGTGGGCGACATCGTGTTGCGTCCCGGCGACACGTTATTGCTCCAGGCGGGGGCGCACTTCGTGCGCGCCAACCGCAACAATCGCGACTTTCTGTTGGTAGGCGGCATCGAGGATGCGCGTCCGTTCCGTTATGACAAGGCGGCCATATCGCTGGGCCTGCTCGTGTTGCTTCTTGTACTGATGGCATCGGGGGTTGTGGACATCGTGATGGCGGCGTTTGTGGTGGCCGGATTGATGCTGCTGACACGGTGTATTTCGGTGGCCGACGCCCGCCAGAGTGTGGATTGGCGGACTCTGGTGACCATCGGGGCGGCCTTCGGTGTGGGCAAGGCGTTAATGGCGTCCGGATTCGTCGAGGTGATCGCGGAATACACGGTGGCATCCATGGGGCATTGGGGACCGTATGCCGTGCTCGCGGGCGTCTACCTCATGACCGGGGTTTTCACGGAGTTGATCACGAACAATGCGGCCGCCGCCCTTGTGTTTCCTTTTGCGCTGGCCATCGCTGAGCGCAGCGCGGTTTCCCCGCGACCACTGGTCATGGCCATCACGTTCGCCGCGTCGGCAAGTTTTGTCACCCCCATCGGATACCAGACTAATCTCATGGTGTTCGGCCCCGGCGGCTACAAGTTCAGCGACTTTCTTCGCGTCGGCATGCCGTTGCACCTGGTCTTGTTCCTGGCCGCTATGGTGCTGATCCCCTTGGTTTGGCCGTTCTGAATACCGCTGTGGTATCGTGGGCGACATTCTCACCGCATGGACGACGCCGCATCGCGCACCACGCATGACAGTCTTGCAGCGCCGATGCAGCAGAGCGGCCCCCGCACGCCCTATACGGGGGTGTAGACCACGGCTACAATCTTGGCCGGCGCATCGCCGGCGGCGCGCACCTCATGGGGCACGACGGAATCGTAGTAGATGCTGTCGCCGGAGGAGAGCCGGTGCATGTCCTTGCCATAGGTCACCTCAATCTGGCCGGACAGCACATAAATGAATTCCTCGCCTTCGTGGGCGGACAAGAGGCAGTCCTCGTCCACGGTGGGATGCACGTCAATCACAAACGGCTCCATGTGGCGGTCCTGTTTGTTCTGGGCGAGGGGGTGAAAATCCAGCGTACTCATACTGGCCGTGCGGATGCCGGAAAAGCGCACCACATTTTCGGATTGCCCCGCGCGCACCACGATTGCGCCGGGATGGGGATCATCATCAAGCAATGCGCCGAGGCGCACGCCCAGTCCGCGCGCAATTTTCAGCAATGGGGCCAGGGAAGGCGTCATTTGTCCGGCCTCCAGCTGCTCAATCACTTCCGGGCTGCACTGGCTGCGTTCGGCTAATTCCGCCACCGAGAAGTCCTGGTTCTCCCGGATTTCACGAATCCTCTCCCCCACCCGCGTCTTGTCATGCATGATTCGATTCTCCCGGACGCTTTGACGCGTCCGCATCGGCATTTTCACACCCAAACATCGGCTCTCATTCCGCCCAACGCACCGCAGGCGCCGTGGCGTAATCCGCATAGCGGTCCGCTACGGCGGCCGCCTCTACATCGCCGGAATGCACATAGACACGGTAATTGAACGTGAGGCTGTCGCCCGCGGCGAAAGTGTAGTCGCCGCGTTCCGCCGGGAACAGCCCCTTGTTGTAGTCCTTTTCCGAGAAATAGGACCATCCGAAGCAGTTGGCGCCCATCAGTCCATAGCCGCGTACATGCCAGGAGGTCGGGTGCCGCAGATTCGCTGGATGGTCGAAAATCGCCAGACCGCGCCAGCCCACCTCCGCAATCTCGCCGGAGTAATCGCACCACGGGGACGGCTTGCCCCAGCACCGGGCCTCGCCCTGGTCGCCGTGCGCGTTGGTGATCACGGCGCGCGCGCCGGAAATTTCCGGGGCCATGCGCACGGCCATGATGCCGCCCTCCTTGGTGTCGGTGAAGATTACCTCGCCGTAATCCGCGGTGAATGTAATCCGGGCGTCGAGCATCCGTGCCTTTTCCGGCGTGGCGTAAAAGCGATACTCGCGCGCTTCGGTGATGATCGGGTTGCCGTCCTTGTCCTGCCAGATGTTGGCGACGGCAATCCAGCCATAGGCGTCGCCGGAACCCCACGTGGGTTCTCCGCTTTTCTGCACACCCGAATTGCCGCCTTCACCCCAGAGGTCCACGCCGTTCACTTCGCCATAGGCTGTCCAGAGGGATTTGTGATGTGGATGGTCCCGCGCAGAACGCGGCGTGCTTTCCACATCCATGGGAAAATCACGGGTAATATGGACGCCGCCCTCGGCCTTCACCGGCCATAAAAACGGCTTCTTGTAATCCTCGGAGTAGTGGTAAGACGTGAAGTGCACGTCATCAAGCAGCACCTCAAGAATCTTTGCACCGTCCACCTTGCGCACCTGCACCCGTGGCGCATAGTCGGCGGTTTTCTCCTCCACCCGGACCGTAAATGTCAGTTCTGCGCCGGGCATTGCGCCTTCGGGGATAAACACCAATTCCCCGTTGCGCAACGTCGCGGGAAAGGTCTTTGCGGTCGCCTCATGAAAGACACGGATCACGGCGTCTGTTTGCGGGACATCGCAGGGAATCTCAACAATCGGATGGAGGCTTTTGATTTCTCCTGCCTTCATCACAATCTTCCTGCCGTCCAGCGACTGGGCCACGACGCCCGAAGCCAAGGTGGTGATTATGGCGAAAACAAGAACATATGGCATTGTTTTCATGGAATTCCCTCCGGTTTGTGCGCCTCCGATGCTGGGGCTGTCAAAGGTTGTGATTTGCGCGTTCATGGTAGCACATGCGGATCATGGTCGCAACTGGACAATGGGAGAAGCGTTTGCAAAATGCGTCTTTTTATCTTGTCCGGGACAAGGTCGTATTCGGAAATATCGTCGAGTTTAGGCATCGAGACGCACCAGAAAGCCTTGCCGATATCTGATGTGAAATGAAAGATCAGGCCGGTTATACTGTACGCAGTGTTCCTGGCAGGGCTTCCGGGGCAGTTCCTGCGTGTGAGTGACAGGGCATGGGAGCGGCGCTGTCGAAAAAGAGGCGGAGGAGAAACACCGAGCAGTCACGTAGCGCTTTGGGAAAAAGGCCATGTCAAAAGTACTTTTTTTCAATGTGCCTGCGAGGGGACACACCTATCCTACGCTGCCTGTAGTGCGCGAGTTGGTCGCGCGCGGCGAGCGTGTGGAGTATTTTTCCGTGGATGCGTTCAAGTCACTGATCGAAAAGACGGGAGCGACATTTCACAGTTATGGGAACGCGTTGGAACGCCTTCCGACGGAGGCGCCACCCAACCTGCTGACGCTGCCGGCGTGGATCATGGCGGATTGTCTGGCCGTTGCGGAGGTGCATCTGGAAACCGTTCGTGCCTCGCAGCCGGATTATATCATCCATGATTCTCTGGCGGCCTGGGGAAAACTATTCGCCTGCGTGCTCGGCATCCCGGCGGTTTCAAGCATCACCACGTTTGCCTTCCGAAAAAAAAGCGTATGGGCAGACAGTGGCTTTCTGGTCGAATGCCTGAGCATGATTCCTACCGCTATGCCTGATCTCTGGCGATATTGGCGGGATTCGGGAAAAATTGCGCAACGCTACGGTTTACCGCGTTTTACTCTTTTTGATTGTTTTTTTGCCGATGAAGAGATGAATCTGGTCTATACCTCGCGTGCTTTTCAACCCCATGCGGCCTTTTTTGACGATCGTTACCGCTTTGTCGGGTCATCGCTTGATGAACGCTTGGAGGACACGTATTTTCCGTGGGAAAAACTGGACGGGCGCCCCTTGGTATATGTTTCCTTCGGTACAGTGCTGAACGCACGGATGGATTTCTACCGCGCCTGTATCGAAGCATTCTCGCGCGAGAGGGTACAGGTCGCGATATCGGTCGGCGACAAAATCACTGATGAGGAAATCGCCGCCTTGTCGGTGCACTGCATTGCCGAACGGTACGTGCCCCAGTTGCGCGTACTGGAACGGGCGTCGGTGTTTGTCACCCACGGCGGGATGAACAGCGTGAACGAGGGGCTTTGTTTCGGCGTTCCGCTGGTGGTTGTGCCGCAAACCGCCGAGCAAGTGTTGAATGCCAATCATGTGGCGGCGCTGGGGGCGGGGGTGGTGCTCCCCAGGAACAGGATGATGCCCGGGCGGCTGCGCGAAGCGGTGTTGTTGCTGCTACACGATGAAAGATACCGTCAAAACAGTCGAAAACTGGGGCAATCGTTGCGGGATGCAGGGGGATACCGGCGGGCGGTGGATGAAATTTTTGCATACAAGAGGCAAAAAGGCATTTTATCGTAGTTTGGATGCAAGCCCCGGGGAAAGACGACGAGGAAAACGGCGTGGACAGCAGTGAAAGAATCGATTGCCGCTGTGCTTCAGATATAACGATTTCAGGAGTGAGGCCGTGGGGAAACGGGCGCATTGGATGCCTGGGTCGTCGGTCCCTCTCTCTTGCCCGTTCACCGGGTAAGGAACGGTCCATTGTGCAAATGCCCGTGGGTGTGTCGGTTGTTTTCGCGACCTGACATGGTTCAGCATCGGGCGATACGGGAATCATCGGGAGTGGCCTGAAGGAGGACTGCGACATGAGCGATAGGACACTTGGGGTTCTGGTGCATGGTGCGGGCTGGGTGGCCGGGGAGCACATCAAGGCCTTCAAGAACAATCCCCATACGCGTGTGGTGGCGATATCCAGCCGTAAAGTGGAGAGTTGTCGGCGGCGCGCGGAGGAGGCGGGTCTGGAAGGCATTGCCTTCTATACCGACTACGAGAAGGCGCTGGCGCATGAAGGGGTGGATATCGTATCGGTCTGCACGCCGCAACAGCATCACGCGGAGAACACCATCGCCGCGGCGGAAGCGGGCAAACACATTGTCATCGAGAAACCCATTGCCAACAGCCCGGAGGAGATGCGGGCGATGCTCGCGGCGGTGAACAAGGCAAGGGTCAAGACGGTCGTCAGTTTTGTGCTGCGCTGGAATCCGCTCTTTGAAACGGTCAAGGCGATGATCGCGGATGACGCGCTCGGCGACATCTATTTCACCGAGACGGATTACCAGCACGACATTTCCAGTTGGTGGACGGGCTACGAGGATGCACGCAAGAAATCGCTGGGGGTCAGCGCGATGCTGGTGGGGGGCTGCCACGCCCTGGATGCAGCAAGGTGGTTCGCCGAAAAGGACCCTGGCAAGGCCGCGATTCCCGTGGAGGTCTTCGGTTATTCCGGCGGCTACCGCAAGGGCCTGGAGATTGAATACAACTATTTTGCAAACACCTGGCAGCAAGCGCCGCCGCTGGAGTATGACGACCTCGAAGTGGTGCTTGTGCGGTACAGCAACGGGGCCATGAGCAAGGTTTCCGTCAATTTCGGCTGCGTCATGCCCTATACATTCCCCATTGAAGTCTTCGGCACGCGCGGCAGCATCCGGGACAACCGCGTCTGGTCGCACAAATTCCCCGGGCAGAAGAACTGGGTCACCATCCCCACCATTTTGCCCGACAGCGCCGATGTGTCTCATCACCCCTTCCAGGGGCAGATGAATCATTTTGTGGACTGCATCCTTAACGACAGGGAATCGCACTGCAACCTCGCCGATGCCGTTCACACGCACGCCGTCGCCTTTGCCGCCTTGCGCTGTTATGAAACGGGCCGGCCCGTGCGGCTGCCGCTTCCCGAACTGGTGGAATGGAACGAATGACCCCGGGAGAAGGATTTGTACCATGACAGAAAAACTGGCCATTCACGGGGGGAGAAAGTCGCTGGAGGGGCCGCTGCCGCCATGGCCATGTCTGGATGAGGCGGCGATTGAAGCGGTCACGGAAACACTGCGCAGCGGGAAGGTGAATTACTGGACCGGCAACCGGGGCATGGAATTTGAGAAGCGCTTTGCCGAGTGGCAGGGGTCGCGTTTCGCCATCAGCACCACCAACGGCACGAGCGCGCTGCACACCGCGCTTGCGGGTCTCGGCATCGGCCCGGGCGATGAGGTCATCGTGCCGAGTTACACCTTCATCGCCAGTTCCTTCTCCATCGTGCAGGCGGGGGCCGTGCCGCGCTTCGCCGACGTTAACCGCGAGGATCACTGCATCAGCGTGGAGAGCGCGGCGAACCTGATCACAAAGCGGACCAAAGCAATCATGCCGGTCCACCTCTATGGGAATGTGGTTGACATGGACCCTTTGCTGGAACTGGCGCGGGCGCATCACCTCTATGTCATCGAGGATAACGCGGAGGCTTTCGGCGGTTCTTATAAAGGCCGGAAGACTGGAAGCATCGGCCATGTGGGCGCGTGCAGTTTCTGCCAGAACAAGACCTTCACCACGGGCGGCGAGGGCGGCATGGTCACCACCGACGACGAGGAGGTTGCCTGGCGCTGCCGCAGTTTCCGCGATCACGGCTACGACGTGCGCGAACGGCTGCGCCTGCTCGAAATGGAGCAGAGACTCCCATATATCCACACCATGGTCGGCTTCAATTACCGGATGACCGAGATGCAGTCGGCCATCGGCCTGGCGGAACTGGACCGGATGGACACATGGAACATGCCGCGTCGCCGCCGCAATGCCGGCATTCTGCTGGAGGAATTGTCCGGCCTGCCGCAAATTCTGCATCTGCCCGTGGACGCGCCGGAACGGCGGAACGGCTGGTATGTGTTCCCGATTACGCTCGATATTGACAATATGAACTGCGACATGACGACATTTCTGGAGGCCCTCGGCGCGGAAGGCGTCCCCTGCTGGAAGGTTTTCTGGCCGCAGTGCCACACGGAAGAAGCGTTCCAGAAACACCGGGCCTTCGGCAATTCCGGGTTCCCGTTCAAGTCGAGGGAGTACGCCGACCCCGAATCGGTGGATTACACGAAGGTGGAAGTGCCCAACGCGCTGTGGCATCAGACGCGCACATTCATCACATTCATCTTTCCCACCTATGAAGAAGAGCACATGCGCGGCATCGCCGCGGGCATCAGGAAAGTCATTGCGGCTTTTGCCGCATGAGGGAGGCCGGGCCATGAAAACCAAGTGGGGCGTTTTGGGCGCGGGCGGGATTGCGCGGCGGAGAACTATTCCCGAGGGCATTGCGCGTGCCGAAAACTGCATCCTGACCGCGGTCTATGATGTGGATGCACAGGCCAATGCCGATGTCGCGGCCGAATTCGGCGCCAAGGCCTGCGCGAGTGAAGAGGAATTGCTTGCATCGGATGTGGACATTGTCTATATCGCCACGCCCGCGTGGCTGCATTGCGATCAGGTCCTGCGCGTCGCCGCCGCCGGGAAGCACGTGATCTGCGAAAAGCCACTGGGCATGACTGTCGAGGAAGGCGTGCGCATGATTGAAGCGTGCGCCAACGCCGGAGTGAAACTGGGCGTCGGGTTTATGATGCGCTTTCACGCGCAGCATCAGGCGGCATTGCGCCTCGTGCGCGAAGGCCGACTGGGCAAAATGGTCTTTGGCCGCGCACAACTCTCCTGCTGGTACCCCCCCATTCCGGGCGCGTGGCGGCAGACGCCGGAGCAGGGCGGCGGCGGCAGCCTGATGGACCTTGGCGGCCACTGCATAGACCTGCTTGAACTGTTCCTGGGCCGCGCGAAAACCGTGCAATGCGTTACCGACCGGCTGGTGCATGACTATGCGAGCGAAGACACGGCGGTGGCGCTGCTGGAGTTCGACTCCGGCGCGAAGGGCGCGGTGGACTGCCTGTTCAACGTGCCGGATGCCAGTTCGCTGAACCGCCTGGAACTCTACGGCACGCGGGGCAGCATCCTCGCCGAAGGCACCATTGGACAGGGCGAGGCCGGAACCATGACGGCGCGCCTCGAATCGGACCCGGGCGGATATGTGGCGCAACAAAATCGTGACACCGGCGAGGGCATGACGATCAATCCGCCCCCCGTGAACATGTACCGCGCAGAGGTCGAAGCCTTCGCCGGGGCGGTTGTTGAAAACACCGAGCCGCCGGTCAACGGCGCTGCGGGGCTGTGGAGTCAGAAAGTCCTTGCCGCCTGCTATGAAAGCGCCAAGACCGGCAAAAAGGTGATGCTGGACTGATCGAAAACACAGAAGCGGTGCAACACCGCTTCCGTCAACAGGAGACCTGTCTAGTGAAGTATTGGTGCCTTCTTTCATCGGCAATCCTTTGTGTCTGTGCCGTATCCTTTGCCGAAACCGGCGAATCGGCGCAGGAACCGCCCGCTTCGCTGCGCGTGGCCGTCTTCGATATGGATGTAACGCCGCCCGTGGGCGTGCATATGGCCTACGACCCCGTGGTGAAGCAGTGGGAACTGGGGCTGCGCGCGCGGGGCGTCGTGCTGCTGGGCGCGGATGCGCCGATCGTGATCTGCGCCATAGACTGGATTGGCCTGGCAAATGAGGCGCATGACGCCTTTCGCGACGCGCTCGCCCGCGCGGCGGGCACTTCCCGCGAACGGGTGGCCGTGCATGCGCTGCACCAGCACGACGCGCCGGGGTATGATTTCACCACGGAAGCCATTCTTCGGGAGCATGCCATCGAGATGACGCGCTACGACGGGGCGTTTGCGCGCGAAGTGCTTGTGGAACTGGAAAAGACCGTGGCAGGCGTGCTGGAAAGCGCACAACCGCTGACGCATATCGGCCTGGGCGAAGCCGAGGTGCGCGAAGTGGCCTCCAACCGCCGCATCCTGGGATCGGACGGCAAGGTGCGGGCGATGCGCTTCACGTCCTGCCCGGACCCGGCCCTGCGCGCCGAACCGGAGGGCCTGATCGATCCCGTGGTCTCGGTGATCGGTTTGTTCAACGGGGAGCGGCCTGCCGCGGTGCTCAGTTATTACGCCACGCATCCGCAGAGTTACTACCGCACCGGCATTGCCAACCCGGACTTTCCTGGGGTGGCGCGCTTTTTCCGCGAACTCGCCGTGCCGGACGCGCTGCACATTCATTTCACCGGCGCGGGCGGGAACATCGGGGCGGGTAAGTACAACGACGGGGCGAAGGAGAACCGTCTGTTCCTCGCCGAACGCCTCGCCGACGGCATGCGCCGCGCCTGGGAAAGCATGGAGAAGGTCGCGGTCAGTCCCGCAGATGTCAGTTGGAGCGTCACGCCGGTGGCCCTGCCCACTGCCAAACACCTGGACATCGAGAAACTGGAAGCCGTCATCCGAAATCCCGAAGCGCCCGTTGCCGAGCGCACCGCCGCCGCGTCCAGCCTGGCATGGCTGCGCCGATGCAAGGAAGGCCACAAGATGGATATTGCCTGCCTTGCTTTGGGAAGGGCCCGCGTGCTGCACATGCCCGGTGAACTTTTCGTGGAATATCAATTGGCTGCAAAAACGGAACGCCCGGATCTGTTTGTCGCCATGGCCGCATATGGCGATTACGGCACCGGGTACATCGGCACTGCTGCCGCCTACGCCGAGGGCGGCTACGAAACCAGCGAGCGGGCCAGCAAGGTCGCCCCGGAGGTGGAGGAGGTGTTGATGGGGGCGATTCGGGGTTTGCTGCGTCCCTGATGCCTGACACCACCCTTTGCGCCCCGCAAACACCGTGTGATAGCATGCTTGTATTCCCCTGAGATCGGCGGAAGGCTTCCATGGCAGACCTGACTCCCAATTCCAGTTTCATTGCGGGGCGCAGTGCCAAACCCAAGGGTTCCGCTGCGCAGGTGTATCTGCGCCTGGTCGGCTACGCCTGGCGCTACAAAGTGCGTTTGTCGCTGTCGCTCGTGTTTGCGCTGCTGATTGCGGCGTCTTTCGGCACGATGCTGGTGGGAATGGGTACGGTTGTTGATCTTACTTTCTATCAGCCACCCGAAGCGGGGAGTGCCGCGCCCGCCAAACCCGACCCGGCCATTAAACTGGCCGATAGAATTGACCACTTCAACCGCCAGATGCGGTCCATTGTGGGCTGGGCGCCGGACGGATTGCGCGACGTATTTCTGGACCTGGTGGCGCGCATGCGCGCGGAAAAAATGCGCGCCCTGATCATTCTCTGTGCGCTGGTGGTCCTCATGGCCTTTTTCATCAATGTGACGCGCTATCTGCAGGAATACTATGCCGGCACCATCGGCGCGAACATCAGCACGGACCTCGGCCAGGAGATGTTCGAGAACCTGATGCGGCAATCTGTGGGCTTTTTCGAGGCGCGGCCGTCCGGCGAGATTCTGGCCCGCTTCGCCAATGACATTTTCACCGTCAACCGCGGCCTGGCCGGCGTTTTCGTCAAACTCATGCGCGAACCGATCAAAGCAATCACATTTCTCGCCGTGGCGTTTTCGGTGGATTTGTGGTTGACGTTGGTGGGGCTGTGCGTGCTGCCGCCCGTTGCCTATATCCTGATGGTGATTGGTCGAAAAATGCGGCGCAGCGTGCGACGTTCATTACAGAAAATCGCTTCCATGACCTCGGTCATCAATGAGACCGTGGTGGGCATCGCCATCGTGAAGGGTTACACGATGGAGGACTACGAAATCGGCCGGGTGCGCCAGGAAATCAGGAAACTCCGGCGATTCCTGCGTAGAATGGTCAGCCTCGATGCCGCCACCGGCCCGATTACGGAGTTCCTGCTCGTGTTGGGCGTGGCCGCGTTCGTCATTATGAGCGGTCAGCGGGTCATTTCCGGCCGTCTCGCCCCAGGCGATCTGGTGCAACTTTTCGTGGCGTTGGGCATGCTGCTCGACCCGGTGCGCAAACTCTCGTCCGTCAACAACCTGATCCAGACCAGCGTCGCCAGCGCCGAACGCGTTTTCGAGTTCATTGACATGAAGCCGGATATTGTGGAAGCCCCCGACGCCGTGGACATCCCCCCCTTGCGCGAGGAATTGCGTTTCGAGAAGATCCACTTTTCCTACGACGGCCGGACGGAGGTGCTCAAGGGGATTGACCTGGTCATCCGTAAAGGGGAAATGGTGGCGATTGTGGGGTTCAGCGGCGCGGGCAAGAGCACGCTCGCAAAACTTGTCCCCCGCTTTTATGATGTAAGCGGGGGCGCGATCACCATTGACGGCGTGGACATCCGCCGCGCCACCTTCGCCAGCCTGCGCCGCCAGATGAGCATCGTCACCCAGAACACCGTCCTTTTTGCCGTAAGCATTCGCGACAACATCGCCTATGGGTGCGAAGATTACACCGAGGATCGTATCCGCGCCGCCGCGCGCGCGGCCCATGCCGAAGAGTTCATTGCCAAATTGGAACACCAATACGACACCGTCATTGGGGAGTCGGGATCTTCGCTTTCCGGCGGCGAACGCCAACGTCTCGCCATCGCCCGCGCCATCATCAAAGACCCGGCGATACTGATCCTTGACGAAGCGACATCCAGTCTCGATTCCGAAAGCGAGCGGCTCATTCAGCAGGCGCTCGACGAATTCGTCGCGGGCCGCACCGCCATCGTGATCGCCCACCGGCTTTCCACCGTCCGCCGCGCCGACCGCATCGTCGTGCTCGACGATGGCCGCGTCGCCGAAGTCGGCACGCATCAGGAACTGCTCCAGCGCGGCGGCATCTATACCCGCCTCTACGAAACCCAATTCGGCGCGCAGGACAAGCCCGTTCTCTGAGCCCTCCCCTACCCCGCCAACACCGCGTCGAACATGGCGACGATGTTCTCCGGGGGCACGTTGGCCAGGATGTTGTGGACCTGCTGGAAGACAAAACCGCCGCCAGGCTTGAGGATTTCCACCTGACGACGCACGTGTGCCGCCACTTGTTCCGGCGTGGCATCGGGCAGGATGTGCTGCGTGTCGCAACCGCCGCCCCAGAAGGTGATGTCCGCGCCGAAATCGCGCTTCAGTTCCTCGGCGTCCATGCCCCGGCAGGAAATCTGCACGGGGTTGATGGCGTCCAGCCCGGCGTCTATAAGGTCGGGCAGGAGTTCGCGCACCCCGCCGCAGCAGTGGAGCATGACCTTGACATTGGCCAGTTCCTTGGCGCGTCGCCACATGGCGGCGTGGCGCGGCTTGAAAAACTCCCGGTACATGGCCGGAGAGATTTGTGGGCCGTTCTGCATGCCGAGATCGTCGCCGAAGACGATAATATCAATGTGCTTGCCAACCGTTTCCAGAAATTTTTCAAGGTTATGCAGGTGGAATTCGACAAGTTTGTCCAGGAAGCGATGAATGCGCGCGCCGTCTTCGGCCAGTAGTTGCAGGAACCGGTCGTTGCGGTAGAAGAACTGGCCCACTTCCAGCAGATTGCCGCCGAAAAGGCCGAGAATGGCGCGGTCGGTATGCTGGCGCAGCAGATGCGCGTCCGTCGCCAGCACCTTGCGCCCTGTGGGTCCGGCGGCAAGCGGTCCCGGCGGCGTGGGGATCGCCGTCCACATGGATTCCCCCATCGCCTGCCGGATGCGTTCTGGGTTGTCGTCTTCCTCATAAAACGGCCAATAGACCTGCTCGAAATACAGCGCACCTGGCGGCATCACGGCCAGGATACGTCCGCTGTCGGAGCGGATGACCCATTTGTCTTCTTCCCATTCGGGCAATGCCCAGACCGGCACCTGGCACGGCGTGCCGTCCGGCAATGTCCAGTCCGCCCAGTGCGAATTGCCGAGGGCGGTGCCCCGTCCCAGTTCAATGGCGTCCACGCCGAACCGATCCAGCACGTCGTCATCAACAATGGCCAACTGTTGGATAATGTCGTAGACGCGGATCGGCTTGGGTGGCAATCCCAGAAACTCACGCAATCTTACATAGGCCATGGCGGCAATGCCCGAGGACCGGTGTCCGGAGAAGTCAATCGGAACGCGGTCGGGTTCCTGATGATTGAGCGCAGTCAGTACGCGTTCTCTGGGTGTCATGGCATTTTCCTTTCGATACAATCCCATCGGCGAAAATGGATGAAGGGAAAAACTCGGATGTTTGCGAGAGGCGCAACACAGGCGCTATGTTCATGTGAAATGTGAAATCCGGCGTGCGACCTCCAGCATCGTCCGTATCTTGGCGCGACGGTCCTCTTGTTGTGAAACGTGGATAAAAAGGAACCGGCCGGGCGTACCCGGCCGGGTTCCTGCGCTTACGCGCAGGTCATTTCTCAAGGATGATCAGAAAATCGTTGTAACTCTTGCCGTGGTTGGCCGTAATCGAAACAACGGTCCACCCTTCGTTCAGCAACTTGTCCAATTTTTCCTTGCCGGAACCATTCGATTCGATGATCAACGATGTTTGCATTGTCCCTCCTCCTCCTGGACATCCTACCGAGTTCCAGTTTTCTTTTCACGGCGGGCAACCCGTCGCCCGCAGGAAATTTATCGTGATGGTAGCATGTTTGCGCCTGGTTGTAAAGCCCAATCCGGAATCACTGGATTACGAAAATCGTTAAAAACAAGGCGATTCCTCCATCGCATCATGCTATAGTGTAGGGGGCTTGGGAAACGCCGAAGGATATGGAGGAAAAAACAATGGTGTCGAATCTGATCGTCTGTGTGTTGGCGACGTGTGCCGGCGCGGACCCGATAACGCCGGCCATTCCCGGTGTGGAAGCGATGCGCATTTTCGGGCCGGAAGCCCCGGGCGATTACAAACATCCGGCAGCCATCACGGAACTGGACAATGGCGACCTGTACGTGGCGTATTACGGCGGGTCCGGCGAATACGGGGTGGATACCAAGGTCTTCGGGGCGCGCCGGCGTCCGGGCGAGGAAAAATTCAGTACACCTGAAGTCATTGCGGAACAACCCTTCCGTTCCGCCGGGAACCCGGTGGTCTGGCAGGCGCCCGATGGATTGGTCTGGCTGTTTTACGTGGTACGCTACGGTGAAACCTGGTCCGAATCGCGCATCCACGCGAAAATCTCCAGGGACGGCGCACAGACCTGGTCGGATTCCATGCTGCTGGCCGCGGAACTGGGTATGATGGTTCGCAACAAACCCATCGTGTTGCGCAACGGCGACTACCTGCTGCCGGTTTATCATGAAACCGGACATGACCGCGAAATGGTGGGCGCCGACACCACTTCTCTTTTCCTGCGACACAATCCGAAGACGCGTGAATGGACCGAAAGCAGCCGCATCCGATCGCGTCAGGGCAACCTGCAGCCGGCGCCCGCGCAAATTACGGATGATTACCTCATCTGCTTTTGTCGGCGGGGCGGCGGTTATGGCCCCGTCACCGATGGCTGGCTGGTACGCGCGGAATCCCATGACGGGGGCCATACTTGGAGCGAGGGCGTGGACTCGGAATTCCCCAATCCCAATGCTGCAGTGGACCTGGTGCGTCTGCGCAATGGCCATCTTATGTTGATCTACAACAACAGCATGACCCGGCGCTGTCCCCTTTCGGTGGCGATATCCATGGACGGCGGCCAGACATGGCCGGTCAAGAAAGACCTCTTTACCGGGCCGGGTGTGTACGCCTACCCCTATGCATTTCAGGGCAAAGATGACAAGGTATATCTCATTTTTACGTCTGATTCCCGGACTGTCATCAATCTTGCCGTGTTCGATGAGGAGGCCATTTTGAAAGATTGAATTTGGGGTCTTTCGTTTGTCGGATGGGTCGGACGAGTCAGACGGGTCAGACGGACGGATTGGGAATTGGTGGGCGCGGTTGTGCATTGCGCAACGCAGATGCGCTTTGTGCAATGGCACCCCCGCCAAAGGGGTTTCTAGGGTGTGGGCGGGGTCCAGATGGTCGCGGCGATATAGCGTTCCGGACCGGTTTCCGGGTCGCAGAAATAATAGACTGTCACGATGCGTCCGTCGGGACGCTGGACCGTGCGCGGATATCCGATGTCCTGGCTGAGACCGTTGTCGCGGAGGATGATTTCGGGACCCCAGGATCGTCCGCCGTCATCGGAGAGCCGGGCGCGGATGGTGTACGGCGCGGCGCGGTTGCCGTAGGTGAGGCATACGCGGCCATCCTTGAGACGAATCATCGCGCCGGGATTGCCGGGGCCGAGATTGTCCGCCGGTGTGCTGCACAATTCCCACGAAAGCCCGTTGTCCTCTGAACGGTAGGCGTCCAGCCAGCCAATCGGCCCCTCGCGCTTGCGAATCACGGTGATCAGCACGTTCTCCGACAGACGGACTGTGGCGGGCATGATGGCATATTGTTTCGGCTCCGGACCGATCCACGACAGGAATTTCCAGGTGGCGCCGCCGTCTTCCGTGCGCACGCACAGTGGACGTCCTTCATTGCCATCCGGTTTGGCTGCGGTCAGAAACAGGGTGCAGGTGTCCGGGCCGTCCACGATATAGTCGGTCCGTGCGGCGATACCGGCGGTGTCGAATTGTGGAAGGAGAAACGGGCCTTCCCATGTGTGGCCACGGTCGCAGGAGTAGTAGAAACGGGAGAATCCGGCATCTTTCGACGACATGCGGACGGTCATGGCGAAATCCGGGTGGTCGAAGCGGATACCGCCGGGACATGGCCTGGATTCGGGAATGGGCAGCCCGGGAGTTTCAATTCCATGCAGGGCTTCGCCTTGCGGGATGAGGAATCCCTTCTCTGCGGGGTGCTCCAGGGTCCATGTTTCCCCGCCGTCAAGACTCCGGGCGAGCCAGTGCTCTTCCGGTTTTTCCCGGTCAATGTGATGGCGGTCGCCGAGGTCTTTGTAGTATCCCCGGCTGAACCCCACCAGGATTTCATCGCCCCATTGCCAGACGCCGTGATTGGCCGGCCAGCCGCCGAAACGCCCGGGCTCGTAGTACACCTTCACATGGTGAACGTCCATCGGAACGGCTCCGTCCGCCGAAGTCGCCCCGGCCAGCAACAACACTCCCGTCATAACATTCATGAAATGTCCTCCATGGGGTTTTTACCCGGCTATCTTATCAGATACCGAAAGGACAGGAGCAACGCGATGCAAAACAGGCAATACATTTGCGGAATGTCAGGGACTGTCGGCGCAAGGCGCCGGAGGTATAAAGAGAAATCGTGATATTTTCGGCGATATGCCACTTCGCTGAAACGGAACAAAAACTGTCTTGCGGCCCGCGCTTGATTCCGACTCTTTTGCATAGCATACTTGATTTTATCCATGGTTTTTTCGGGTTCAGAAACTGTTTCAAGGAAGGAGAAATAGACCATGCACAATGCATTGCGGATTGCGCTCGTATTGGCGACAACGGCGGGCGTCTCCGGTGGCGGCGCAGCGGAACCGCTACCGCGACCGGAGCATCCGCTGCCGCAGAATGTACGGGCGGAGTGGCTGAACCTGAACGGGGTCTGGGAGTTTGCAGAGACTGATGACGATGGGGATGTGTCCTTCCTGGGCGATGTCCCTTATCCTGACCGCATCGTGGTGCCGTTCTGCCGTGAAAGCCGCCTGTCGGGACTGGAGCGGACGGAACTGGTGAAGAACGTCTGGTATCGGCGTTCCTTCACCGTGCCGGCGGACTGGAAAAGCCCGCGCGTCCGGCTGCATATCGGCGCATGCGACTGGCGCACGCGCGCCTGGGTCAACGGCCAGCCTGTCGGCGAACACGTTGGTGGCAATGTGGCCTTTGCGTTCGATATCACTGACGCCCTGCACCCGGGCGAGAACCGCCTGGTGATTCATGCGTTCGATGACGGCGCGAGCGGCTTGCAGGCGTTGGGCAAGCAGACCCGGAAAGGCCCGAGTACCGGAATCTTTTACACCCGCACCACGGGCATCTGGCAGACGGTCTGGCTGGAAGGCGTGGGGGCTTCGTTCATCAGGGCTTTTCAAATTGACCCCGACCCCAAACGCGAGTGCGCCGTGGTGAAGGTTGAAGTGGACGGCCCGGTGGACGGATTGAGCATTGTGCTGCGCGCGCATACCGACGCCGGCGTGATCGGCGAAACTCAAAGCACAGCAGAATGGCGCAACAATACGCTGGTTTTGCCCGTGCCCAATCCGCGCCTGTGGTCGGTGGAAGATCCGTTCCTTTATGACCTTGACTTGGAATTGCATCGGGGCGACGCGGTGGTGGATTCGATGCGGAGTTACTTTGGCATGCGCCGCATCACCATAGAAGGCGCCGCCATCCTCCTGAACGACAAGTCTGTTTTCCAGCGGCTGGTGCTGGACCAGGGATTCTATCCCGACGGGGTATGGACCGCCCCAACGGATGCTGACCTGCGGCGCGACATAGAGTTGTCGCAGTCCTGCGGTTTCAACGGCGCGCGGCTGCACCAAAAGGTCTTCGAGCCGCGCTTTCTGCACTGGGCCGACCGGCTGGGCTATCTGGTATGGGGCGAATTTCCCAGTTTCGGCGCGGACTACGGCAATCCCGCCGTGAATGTGCCGATCATGAACGAGTGGGTGGCCATTGTGCAGCGGGACCGCAATCATCCGTCCATCATCGGGTGGTGTCCGTTCAACGAAACGCCGCCGGAGGCGGGCGCGCTGCAGGCGGCCGTCGTGCGGATGACGCGCGCGCTCGATCCGTCGCGCCCCGTGATTGAAACCAGCGGCTGGACCCACCACCTCGCCGACCCCGAAGTGCTCGACGCGCATGACTACAACCAGGACCCGCCGTCCTTCCGCGCGCGGTGGACCGACGGTTATTCGCCGCTCGGTGCGTTCGCGCTGCCTGCGCGCTACGGCGTTCGCCAGAATTCATCCGTCCCGTTTTTCATCAGCGAGTACGGCGGCATTGGCTGGGCTGTCGGCGAAGGCGGCTGGGGTTATGGCAAAACCCCGGAAGACCTCCAGGAATTCTATGACCGGTTCAAAGGACTTAGCGACGCCCTGCTCGACAACCGCTTCATTTTCGGTCTGTGTTACACCCAGTTGACCGACATCGAACAGGAACAGAACGGCCTCTATGCCTATGACCGGACACCCAAGTTTGACGTGGCCCCCCTGCGCGCAGCCATGACCCGACGCGCGGCCTATGAGGACAAGCCGCCGGTGCAAGTCGCCAAGCGCGGGGCGATGGACTGGCGCGTGCTGGTGGGGTCCCTGCACGACGGACCCAATACGGGAACCTGGCGCTATAAGGAAACCGCGCCGCCGGAGGGATGGGAACAGCCCGGATATAATGACGGCGACTGGGCGCAGGGCCATGCCCCGTTCGGGTTCAAGGGGGGTGAATGGAACGACAAAATCCGAACCCGATGGCGCACGAGCGACATCTGGTTGCGACAGGAATTCACTTGTGATGAGACGGCATTCGACGCCGCAGTCATCGTGCTGCATCATGATGATGACACCGTAGTCCATCTCAATGGCAAGCGCATCTGGCAACGCCCGCGGTGGAACGACGGATATGAAGCCTTTGATGTGACGGAAGCGGTTCGTGACGCCTTGCTTCCCGGCAAGAACACCTTGACTGTCCATGTGCATCAAGACAAGGGTGGGCAGTATTTCGACATGGCGTTCCTGATTGGAAAGGCGGTGGCGCGGTGAACAAGAAACCAAAGATGTCTGCGGACGAAGTGTTGATTTTCGGTGGTTCAGGCAGCCCGAAACTTGCGAAAAAGATCGCCGATTACCTGGGCATCCCCGTGGCCAGGAGTGAAACACTGCGCTTTTCCGAAGGCAACCTTTTTGTGCGTATCCTGGAAAACGTGCGCGGGCGGCACGTGTATTTTGTGCAGTCCACCGCGTACCCCGCAAACGACAATTTCATGGAATTGCTTTTCTTTGTGGACGCGCTGAAGCGCGCAAGCGCAGCATCGGTAACGGTCCTGATGCCCTATTTTTCTTACGCAAAGGGCGACAAAAAGGACGAGCCGAGGGTGTCCATCCGGGCGCGGGTCTGCGCGGACGCCATCGAGGCGGCCGGGGCCGACCGCGTGGTTACCCTCGACCTGCACGCCGCGCAGATTCAGGGATTTTTCCGCATACCGGTGGATGATCTGTATGCGCTGCCCGTCATGTGCGAAGCGGTGAAAGCCATGCGCCTGTCTGACCTTGTGGTGGTATCTCCGGATACGGGTTTTGCCAAGAAGGCGCGCAAATACGCCTCCTATCTCGGCGTATCTCTCGCCATCGGCGACAAGGAGCGCGTCGCGCATGATGAAAAGGCGGAAGTCATGGAAATCATCGGGCGTGTGCGGGGCAAGACCGCGCTTGTAGTGGATGATTTCACAATTTCCGGCGGCACCCTGATCGAAGTGGCGCACAAACTCGTGGAACGCGGCGCGCACGATATCATCGCCGCCGTGACCCACGGCGTCTTTTCCCCGGGCGCCATGAACAGGATTGACGACAGCCCCATCCGCACCATGCTGATCACCGATACCGTGGAAACGCAGCCTGAACCCTTTTCGGCTAAGGTGCAGATCGTGTCCGTGGCCCCCTTGTTCGGCGAGGCGATTCGCCGTATTCATAACAGAGAAAGTATCAGCGTCCTGTTCCCGGCATGAAAAGGAAACGTGCAATGAGAATGCTGTCCAAGCGGGTCCTCGTATCGTGTCTGATGGTTCTGCTGGCGCTGGGTTGTTCCGGCCTCTCCCCTTCGTCGGCCATTGAAACCCGTCCGTTGCTGGTGGGCGCGGCATCTGCCGCCATCAATCCGGAAGATGGAACCTGCCTTGCCGGATACGGCCACGGCCGGGCTTCCACGGGCGTGCATGATGACTTGTTCGTCAAGGCCGTGGTTTTCGATGACGGCAAGACGCCGGTGGCGTTGGTCGTGGTGGACGCCGTCAGCCTGCAATATCCTACAGTGCAGGAAATCCGCGAGGCGGCCTCGAAAAGTGTGCAGGAATTGAACCTGACCCCGGAACGGATCATCGTTCAGGCGACCCACACCCATGCCGCGCCCGACACCATCGGCATCTACGGCCCCGATGCCGCCACCAACGGTGTGAATCCGCAGTATATGAAGCGCCTTGTCAGCATGGCCACTGCGCAAGTGGCGCGCGCCGCCGCCGCACGGCGGCCCGCCACGCTGCGTTATGCGGAAACCGTGTGCGCCGGGTGGGCCGTCAACGACAGCGAAGCGGATGTGCTGGACAATTCCGTCGTCATCCTGCAATGCCTCGATGAATCGGGAAAAAGCATCGCCACCCTGACCAATTTCGCCTGCCATCCCACGGTGCTCGACGGCAATAACACACTGGTCAGCGCGGACTGGGTCGGCGCGTTCTACAAGATCATGGCCGGGGCGCTTCCCGGCGAACACCTGTTCCTGCAGGGGGCTATCGGTGCGTGGATTCAGCCCAGGACGCCGGAACGGACCTTCTCATTGGCGGAGAAATACGGCAACGACCTTGCCGAAAAGACCCTTGCCGCACTCCAGAGCGCCGTGCCGATGCATGAACACGCCATTCGCGCCGCAAGCAAACGCTTCATCATGCCAATGGAGAACGAAGGCTTTCGGCAATTGCGCGACGCCGGCCTTCTGGTCCGTGACATGCGCGATGACGGCATCCCGACCGAAGTGGCCTGGTTCGCCATCGGCACTGCGCAATTCGCCACACACCCCGGGGAAACCGCCCCGATCTTCAGTTTCCAGACGCGGGAACTCATGAAAACCGGACCGAAGTTTATCCTCGGTCTCGGCCTGGACCATCTCGGGTACATCTGCCCGCCCAGTTTCTTCGAGAATCCCAAGGGCATCCCCTTCGCCGAATACCAGATCAGCATGTCCCCCGGCGAACAGGCCGGCCCCGCCATGATGGCCGCACTGAAGGAAGTCATCCCCTGAGTATTTCCGAATTTGTGCCGTTGCATTGATTGTTTCGAAAAAATATCTTGTCTCTATCCGCGCAAATGCCTATAATTGTATTAACGGGGACAGAGGGGGTGTTCATCAAAAATGGAGAAAAAACAATGAATCATGAAACGAGATTGACGGGGTGTGGATGCTGCGGGATGAGTCGTCGGCGTTTTCTGGCATCGGGTTGCGCCGCGTGCGCGGGGGCGGTAGGACTGATGGCTGCGCCGAGGCGGACGTGGGCGCAGGCTTCCGGCAAGCCGCGCATTCGCATTGTGTATTCGCTTCATGCCGATGTGCAACCGGGACCGGATTGGCCGAATGTGGGGTTTGATTTTCGTCCGGTCATGGAGCGGATTACGAACGCGTTGCTCCAGGCGTGTCCGGAATACGAATTCCTGACAGCGAAGGCGAATGGCGAAGAACAGGCGCAACAGATTCTGCATGAAGACGCGTCCGCCAATATTGCGGGCTATATTGTCTATCAGTTGAATTGCTGGAACCGCGTGGTGCACCCCATCGCGGCAACGGGCAAGCCGGTGCTTTACGCCGATTTCCAGTACGGCGGCAGCGGCGGTTTTCTCGTCTATGCCGCCGGGTTCTTGCGGCAGAACACGCCCAACCTGGGCTTTGTCGCCTCCTCGAATCTTCAAGACCTGATCGCCGCGGCAAAGTGTTTTGCGCCGGTGATTCAAAGCGGCGCGGCGTCGGAATTTGCGGCAGCGGTCGCGCGCACGCGCATCGCCGGTACGCCAATGCCCGGCGATTTGGGCTGTCTTCCCGACCCGGTCGAAGTGCTCTCGATTGAGGAATGGAAAGCGCGCATTGCCGAATGCAGAATTCTGGCGGTGCTCGACGAGAACGCCCGTTCTGGGGACCCCGTCATGGGTATCGCGGTCGAATATGTTCCGTTCAAGGAACTGAACGAGGCCTGGAAGGCAGCGGACATGGATGAGGCGCGCGCTATCGCAGACCGTTGGCAACAGAACGCCGCCAGGCTTGAGAATGTTCCCCGCGAGGTTCTCGATCAATCGGCGGCGATGTACCTGGCGGAAAAGGCTGTCTTGCAAAAACACAACGCCAATGCAATCACGATCAATTGTCTCGGTGGTTTCTATGGCGGCCACATCCACGCCTACCCATGCCTTGGTTTCCATGAACTGAATAATCAGGGGCTTGTCGGCGGCTGTGAATGCGACATCAGGTCCGCCGCGACCATGGTCGCGTTCACGACGCTCACCAAGGGCCGCCCAGGATACATCTCCGATCCGGTTATGGACACCGCAAAGCGACAGATCATCTATGCGCATTGTGTCGCGTCCAACAAGGTTTTCGGGCCGGACGGCCCGACCAATCCCTATGAAATCCTGACGCATTCCGAAGACCGCCAGGGTGCCGCCGTGCGCTCCATCGTGCCCGCAGGTTACATGAGTACCTCGCTTGAGGTGTCTCAGGAGAACAAGGAAATCCTCTTCCACCAGGCCAAGGTGGTCGGCAATGATTCCGACGACCGCGCCTGCCGCACCAAGATTTGCGCAGAGCCTGTAGGTGACTTTGAGAAACTTTTCACCGAATGGGACCGATGGGGATGGCACCGCGTCACGTTCTACGGCGACCTTAAGGAGCCGGTTTTTGCTTTGGCCGACGCCTTGGGATGGAAGGTGACCGAAGAAGCCTGATAGTGAGGGCGGTTATGCCGGAGAGATGCCGGGACGGAAGCCTTGAAAAGCGGGGATGATGTGGACGTTTGGGGCGAGGTGGATGGCGTGGATTGAATGAAGAAATCGGACGTCGTCCATTTCGTTCGTGGCGTCCAAACGCACGCCCCGGTCACTCTTCCTTTTGTTGCGTTTCCTTCACGCGTAGGTAGTAGTCGCGATAGGCTTCATATGCTTCGCGCAGGCCCGGCCTTTCCTCCCCCGGGATCGGATGGGGATTCATGAAAGGAAAGTATCCCCAATTGATGATTCCGTCCGCATAACGGGCGGCAAGTTGTAGTTTCTGCTCCAGCCAATCCATCGGCGTGAAGCGCCACGGCGCGTTTTTTTCGCCGTAATGCAGCAGGTATTCATCCCAATCGCGGACGTGCGCCTCGCCGGTTTCCACGTTGACCCAGAATTGCGCGCCTGCTTCGCGGCATGCCCGCGCGACGGCGACAAAAAACGGTTCCCGCTGCTCCAGCGTGAAAAAGGAGAGATGCTCGCCGGAATCCTGCAACATCAGGATGTCTATACCTGTTTCGCGCAATGTTTCCCCCCACCATGCGGCGTACTGTTCCGGCGTGAGATAGACAAAACCCCTGCGCCGCGCCTTATCCAGCAGAAAAAAGGGGGAGATGGTGACCACGCTGCCGGGCCTTGCCGCGTGACAGTCTTGAACCGCCTGCTTCCACACGGCGCGCCAGAAAGCGCCTTCCTCAATGTCTCCTGGGGCGATGGGATTGATTTCGTGATTGATATACCAACCCCAGAGCGACGCATGCCGCCCGTACCGTTCGACCATGGCGGCGGCGTGCGCCGCAATCGCGGCAGTCATCTCCGCAAGTGAGGTCTTGCCGTACCACCCGCCCACCGGCAAATCCACAATGACCTTCATGTTCCTGGCGTCTGCGAGGACAAAAATGCGCCGCAGGATGTCGGCATCGTCGCGTGCCGTTCGCAATAACCGGGGTGTATTCAGCAGCCAGAGAATGTCGAATCCCACCGCGCACTGCGCGTCAATGCTTTCCCGTATGCGCTCCTCCGTCCAAACCTTCGGGTCGGCGGGCGTCACCCACCATAACGTACCGCGCATCAGCGGTGCGACGCGGAATTCCGATGGTGATTGTGTGATTTCATTGGCCTGAACAGGGGGCATCATCCAGACCAGCGCCAGAGCCGCCGACAATGCGCAGATCCCCCATCTGACCACGGCCGATTTCTTTTGTCCCTGTCGTTTCGGATCACAATGCAATTCTTCGACTCCTTGGATGCCGCCGGAGAATAAGATGCATTTGCCGGCATACTACGCTACAATGCCGCCCCACAACCAGAAACAGAAAGGGTCATGCCGTGTTCAATGCATTTGCCACAATCCGTCGCGCCTTGCGCATCGTCCCCCTTATTGTCTGTCTTCTCGCGCCCGCGTTGCTTGCCGGAACGTCTGCCGTCGCTGAAGACGAGGTATGGGTAAGCCTTTTTGACGGAAGCACGCTTGAGGGCTGGCGCAATGCGCGCGCGCCCAGGGCGGAAAACAAATGGTTTATTGAAGACAACGCCATGACCAATGTTGATCACGGAAACGACATTGCGACGGTGAAGCGCTTCAGGGATTTTGATCTCAAACTCGAATTCAAGACGGTGCCCGGTGGAAACAGCGGTGTGTATCTGCGGGGCCGCATTGAAATCCAGGTGCTCGACAGTTATGGCAAGGAGAAGATCACGAACCAGGACAACGGCGCGATCTATGGCCAATTCGCTCCGTTGGTCAATGCTTCGCGTCCGGCGGGCGAGTGGAATCAACTGGAAGCGACCATTGTCGGCGATGAGGTCACTGTGCGGCTCAACGGCGTCCTCATTCATGACAAGCAGAAACTCACCGAAGTGACCGGCGGTGCGCTGCCCGGCAAACTGTGTGACCCAGGTCCAATCCTGCTTCAGGGCGATCACGGAAAAGTCTGGTACCGCAACATCATGATCCGAGAGATTCCGGAGGTCTCGGCAGAAAAGGTCACATGCGGCGCGGCGGAATGAAAGAGCAGCGCCTGCGCTTCAGTATTGTATCCTTATTCAGAAAATAAGGCGGGGGAAAGGATAGTATTATAATATTTTTAGTTTATATGTTTTATATTTTAATATTGTTGGAAATAACTTTATTTTTAGTAAAGTTTGTTCACCAAAAATCTGCCATTTTATTGGGATTTTTGAGCAATTTTCATGCCCATTCCCTGTCAGTGATTGAAAGCTCGGTGCATGTACCTGAATTTTTTGCTTGCTAATTCAGGGAATCTTTGCTATACTTTACGAATGTCTGAGCAATGGTAGCGATTGAATCCCTTGGTGTCATCAGTGCGCGGATGCTGGGCGCCGTCATGGGGCGAGGGCTGACAAAGCATGCAGTGAGTCACGCGGGAGAAGTGTGTCCGCGCGACGTGCGGACGGAGGGTTTTGATGGAGCGGGAAGCCTTGGATCGCGACGCATTGCATGAATCCTGGACCATCCAGGCGGAGGCGTCGGCGCTGGGCTTTGACTGGCCGGACGTCGGGGGCGTTCTGGACAAGGTTGCCGAGGAATTGACGGAACTGCGCAACGCAGTTCGCCGCGGGGATGTTGCAGAGGCGCGACATGAACTGGGCGATTTGCTCCTGGCGGCCGTGAACACGGCCCGTTTTCTTGAAATTGATCCGGCGCAAGCGTTGCGCGCGGCAAACGCGCGCTTCTCGCAGCGTTTCGAGGTGGTGAAAAAGTTGGCTGCGGAGGCGAGGCTTCCGATGCAAACGTGCACGCTTGATCAACTTGACGCGCTTTGGCGAGAGGCGAAAGTGCGTGAGCGCCATACACTTGAAAACACCCCTTGACAACGGCGAGTGAGATGTTGCAGACTCGGCGGCGTGGTCGTCGAAAAGGCGCATTTTTACAGGGTGAAATGAAGGTGTGGATAAGGTGTGGAAAAATTGTTCATGACTTCGTTTCTCCGGTGGATACGCGGTGGAAAAACTGAAACAGCCTTAGCGCGGGAGGATGTTGGAAGGGGATTAAGGGATGACGTCGCGCCACGGGAATGCCTGTTTGGCGCGCAGGGAGTGCAGGGCTGGGAGGAGATGCCCCGGCGCTCAATTGTGCAAGGCATTTATAAAACCGATGGGGCTGCTGATAATGATGGGAGTTCAAATACCGACCGATCCTTGGAAGCAAGTGCTGGAACGCTTGCAGAAAACACTCGACGATTACAGTTACAAGAATTGGTTTTCACAGACGGTTTTCATTTCCTTGCGCGAAGATGTGCTGTCAGTCGGTGTTCCCAGCGAGTTTTTCGCCCAATGGCTGCGCGAACACTATTTAGATGAAATTTACGAGGCGGCGCGCCACGTGGCGCCTGCGGTCCGCGAGGTGATGTTTGTTCCTTCGCAGGACGCAACGGCGCTGAAGAATGCTGCGGCATCATCCAGTCCAGTTGCGACCTCCTGGCATGAGGCCACCACGAAAACGCGGTGGGCAAAGACCGTCGGCGGTTTCAACGGTTTCAACCATCGCTATACCTTTGACCGTTTTGTGATTGGTTCAGGCAACCGTTTCGCCCATGCGGCCGCCAAAGCGGTGGCCGAATCGCCCGGGCGCGCGTATAATCCGCTGTTTCTTTATGGCGGCACGGGATTGGGCAAGACGCATCTGATGCAGGCTATCGGCCAAGATCTCTTGACGCAAAGTCCGGACTGTGCGGTGGTTTACATTTCTTCGGAGCAGTTTACCAATCAATTGATCCAAAGCATCATGAACAAATCCACTGACCGTTTCCGCGCGAAATACCGGAAAGTGGATGTGTTGCTGATAGACGACATTCATTTCATCGCGGGAAAAGAAAGCACTCAGGAGGAATTTTTCCACACTTTCAATGTCCTGTTCGACATGCACAAGCAGATTGTGCTGTCGAGCGACCGCAGCCCGAAGGAAATCGAAGGGATCGAAGCGCGCCTTGTCTCGCGCTTTGAAATGGGATTGGTCACCGACATTCAACCACCGGATCTTGAAACCCGCATCGCCATCCTGCATAAAAAAGCGCACGAGGAGAACCTGAGCGTGTCGCCGGAAATTCTGCGCTACATCGCCACATGCATTACCACCAATATCCGGGAACTGGAAGGCGCGCTGATCACGGTGCTGGCTTATTCAAAACTCACCAATGAGAAGATTACCCTGGCCACCGCAGAAGAGGTGTTGCGGGATTTGGTGGACAGCGAGAAGATCAAACCGATCACGATCGAACAAGTGTTGCGTGTTGTTGCGGAGTATTTTGACGTCCGCATCGCTGATTTGCGCGGGCGCAGTCGCCAGCGTCAAGTAGTCTATCCCCGGCAAATTGCCATGTACCTGTGCAAGTATTTCATCCCTAGTCTTTCATTGAGTGACATCGGAGAAGCCTTCGGCGGCAAAGACCATACCACCGTGCTCTATTCCTGTGAAAAGGTCGCCAAAGAGACCCAAAAGAACAGCGATCTGCGCAAGACCATCGAAACCCTCACCAAACGTATCCAGTCCTGACCGATCCACGCCGGCACGCCCACAGGCATCGCACTTGCGATGCCTTCCCTTTGTTGCTTAAATGGGCGATGCATCCTCACTGAAAATACATTCACGGAAGGGGAATAGTGTCGCACTGAGGCGCTGTTTTTTGGAGAAAAGCGGCCCAATGTGTTAGCATCAGGGATAACCCGCGAGAGGAGTGTATTTGACGATGGCTGTGTTGGACATAGTGCTTTATCCGGACGATCCGTTGACGAAAAAGGCTGCGCCGTATGACGCCGTCGGCCCGGAAGTGGTCCAATTGGCGGCGGATATGTACGAAACGATGGCGGCCTATGACGGCGTGGGGCTTGCAGGACCCCAGGTCGGAGTATCCAGGCGCATTCTGGTTGCGCATCCGCCGGAGGGGGAACCGATATGCCTGGTCAATCCGGAGATCACGGATATGCAGGGCCGGGTAGAGGGCGAAGAGGGCTGCCTGAGTCTGCCGAATGTGTACGCAAAGGTGCCGCGCGCGGTGCGGATTCATGTGCGCGCGCTGGATGAGCGGGGCGCGCCGCTGGACTTTGAGGCCGAAGACTTTCTTGCGCGCATCATTCAGCACGAATGCGACCACCTCGACGGCATCGTGTTTCCAGACCGTCTGGACATTCTCTCGCGGGAAGAGGTGCTGCACGAGTTTGAAGAAGTGCGGCGGCGGATGCGGGAGGAGGCGCAATCGCGCCTGGGTGTCGCATGCTCTTCAGCGCACCCTCTGTAGAACGGCTGGTCGAAGCCTTCAGACGGCTTCCCGGCATCGGCAAGCGGACCGCGGAACGGCTCGCGCTGCACCTGCTCAGCGCGCCGGAGGAGGAGGCGCAACTGCTGAGCGAGGCTGTGTTGGAAGCGCGTGCGCGTGTGCGGCAGTGTTCTGTGTGCTGCAACCTCACTGAAACCGACCCGTGTCCCGTGTGCGCCGATGATCGGCGCGATGCGGCGACCATCTGCGTGGTGGAACGCCCCGCCGGCGCGATGGCAATCGAGAAGGGCGGCGCGTATCGCGGGCGCTACCACGTGCTGCACGGCGCCCTCAGCCCCATCGAAGGCATTGGCCCCAGCGAATTGCGTATTGACCGGCTCATGCGCCGCCTGGAAGAAGATGCGGTTCGGGAAGTGATTCTCGCGACCAACGCCACCGCCGAGGGCGAAGTGACCGCGACGTACCTCTCACAGAAAATCGCCGCGCTCGGCATCGCCGTCACGCGCATCGCCCATGGCGTACCCATGGGCGGCGGCCTCGAATTCGCCGACGATGCCACCCTGGCCCATGCCATCGAGGGCCGCACGCCTGTGCGATGAGGTTATCAGCCGCCGACTTGGGGAGGTTTGGGCGCGTCCGGGAACATGGCATTGATTTGACGCCGCAGATAGGTGTCCAGACCGGCGAGGCGATAGCGCCCGATAACCGCTTCCTGCGCCTGGTCCCACACGCATTCCCCGCTCAGGTCCATGCCGTGCTCCTCCTTAAGCGGCTTGGCCACGTATTCGGCTACGGCGATGTTGATCAGAAACGACAGCCCTCCCACTTCCGGCGGTCCACTGATGCGCAGTTCTCCTGTCAGTGCGTCCAGGCCCTCCGGGTCCACGTGCAGACGGATTTCCCGCACCTTTTCCACCACCGGGCCGGCCATGGATAACGGGGGCTGCTTCATCGCTTGCCGCCAATCCACGCCCAAACCCTGCGCGATGGACGCTCCCAGCGTCATCAACTCTCCGTTGCGGTTATCCAACACCGCCTCCAGCAGATGCCCGCCGCTGAGCGACAATGGCGCGCCCTCCATCCGGTGCGACCAACTTTCCAGCACCACTGACTCCACCTCTTCGGGAATGGGAATCTGCCCATCCAACAACAGCACGCCCCGCCGGGGCATCCGAAAGCGTGTAGCCGTCCACGCGACCACGGGTATTCGGCCGAGCAAGTCGGACAAGTCGAGGTTCTCCGCAATTGCCGGACCGCCCCGGCGCTCATTGACAAACAGTGTCAGCCGCAACTGCCCTTGGCCGAAATCCGACCCGCTCAAGAGCGCCACTTCGCGCGGCATCAGCATCTCCAGCGCCTTGCTGAAATCCAGCCCCAGCGCCGAGACAAAAGGCAATGTCGGCATTCGGTCCTTTGGGATATATGCCTGCAACAGCGGCGTCACCTGCTCAGGCCGCGCCACCACGCGCAGCCGCGTGCTCATGTCGGCCACGGTCTCATGTGATACCGGCTCCGCCTCCGACAGGCCGAAACGCTGGTTCGCGCGTTGATACATCACGGCCAAAGCCGCACCCGCAACCAGCAGCAACACCGCGATTACCCCAACCAGGACTAAAAGAATCTTTTTCACAATCTGCGCTCCGGTGATTGTTTGTCAGAATTCATCCCGCCGCTCGGAGTTATCCTAAGCCTTGGGGCGCGGCTTGTCAAAAAAACATGCAGGCATGGGGACAACAACAAATGCTGGAGTAATTGCAGCCGTGTGGTCGCACATGGGTGCGATGGTGAACCGACTCGATTTCACCAAATGAGGATGCGATGGCGCGAAAAAATTATGTGACCAGCGCGAGGACAAGCAATATCAAGGCCATGAAGAGACCGACGACCGCCCAGAACAAGAGGCCGCCGGCAAAGCCAATCTCGTGAAAGGCGCGCACTTTGAACAGGGTGATGGGCAGTTGCAGGATGTCAGCGATGGTGAAGGCTTCGCGCTCGCCAATCGCCACCCAGATTTTTCCTTCTTCGCCCGCAGGAATGAAGGCAACCACGTAATGCGTCCCTTCTTCGACGGTTTGCGGCGTATTCGCCTCAAACTGCCATGAATCCGTGCCGGTGAATTCCTCATGGAAAAAGGTCGGCGTTTCGGCGTCCGTAGTAAAGAGTATTCCGCCCAATCCCTCCGGGAAATCGAAGGGCAGCGATATTTCAGGCAGGCCAGGTCCAAGTAATGCGATGGCAGGCCGGATGTGCCGGTAGCGTTCAATCACCGGCACGCCCGCCTGCAGAAAGAGCGTTTTTCCCGCGTCGGCCTGAAAAGAGAGCCAGATCTGTTCCTGACCCGGTTTGACGTGGTGATAGGCTACTTGAGAGACGTCCGGGTCGGTGATGGGATAGGCCGTCTCGGCGTTGGTCGGCCCGCCATTGATAACGATGGGCTTGTGCGCCTGCGCTTCGACCGCAGCAAACACAAGAACCCCCAGAAGCACCAGTACAAGCCTGTATGATCTCATGGTTGTTCCCCTTTCTTTTTCGGAAATCCGATATACAATTTTCCCTTATCCTCGCGCACCGGGCATTTCCTCAGACCGTTTCGCGCCGGTCCGGCGATGACTTCGCCATTCAGCGCATAGGTGGATTTGCCCACGCTGCAACATTGCATGGTCGCGCCGTCGGACGTCGGGTCCACCCGCCGCCCTGCATGCCCGCACCGGTTTACAAACACATGAATAGCGTTATCCATTCCACGGCACACCACCAGGCGATGCGGCAAACCCCGACCCTCCAGGCGCACAGCACCGCCCGGTCTGTTGAGTTGCGGAACTCGGCTTAAATCAAGGACAATATCCCCGCCGTCGTATCGCCAACATCCCGGGTCCGCCGGAATCCGCGTCGCACACAGACCCAGAATGCGCTGAAAGATATTGCGTTTCACCGATTGGGTTGACATGATTAAATGGCCCTTTCCCCTGCGAAGCTGCGCATGCACCTGCTTCAATTCCGGCACCATCGAATCTGCTTTACTATGGAACATGCCCTCGGTCAATTTCAAGGGGCGGAGGTCGGCTGATATACTTCTTTGCCGATATGAATACACCGCAGGTATATGTAATCGTTATCAATTGGAACGGCCTGGAACATCTCGCCGTGTGTCTGGATTCCGTCCTGGCGCAGACCTATGCGAATATCCGGGTGCTTCTCGTGGATAATGCAAGTGAAGACGAGTCCGTGGCGTTCGCCCGGGAACGCTATGCCCATGACCCTCGTTTTGAGGTGCTTTGCCTTCCCCGCAACCTGGGCTGGTCGGGTGGCAACAACGCAGGGATGTATCGGGCGCTCAATGCGGGCGCGGATTATTTGTTTCTGTTGAACAACGACACGTGGACTGCGCCGGACGCGGTGGAGAAGATGGTGACGATGGCGGAATCGCTTCCCGATACGGGGGCTATTGCGCCGAAGATGCTGCTCTTCGATTATCCCGCCGTGATCAACAGCATCGGGCTGGAGTCGTCGCTGGCGGGGGCGGCCTGGGACCGGGGCGTGGGCCGTCTCGACGCGCCCGCATGGAATAGGCCCACCCAGGTGATCGGCGTATGCGGGGGCGCGTGTTTTCTGCGGGCGGCGGCGCTGCGCAAGACTGGTCTGCTGCCGGAAGACTTCGAGATATACCTGGACGACCTTGACCTGTGCCTGCGCATCTGGAATGCGGGATATTCGATCTGGACCTGTCCGGAAGCGGTGGTGCGCCACAAGTTCAGCGCCACGCTGGGGCAGGGCGCGCGCGCGCGTCGCAAGTATTACTTGAACACCCGCAACAGGTTTCGCATCATTCTCCGCAACTATCCTGCGCGTCACGCGTTGTCTATTGCCTTGGCGGTGGTCGTGGCGGAAAGCCGGGCTATTGGTCGGGCGCTGCTGGACGGCGAGGCGTGGCGCGCCTTCTGTCATGTGCGGGCATGGCTTGCCGGAGTTCTCTGTTTCCCCCGCGCTGTCGCGGAGCGTGTCCGTCGGTGGCGTGCCGGGTTTGCCGGCTGTCGTTTCTGGCATCTGGTGCGCCGGGAGCCGCTTTTTTGTCGCGGATTCTGCCTGCCCGAAGCGGGTTGGTATCCAACGCGAATGGTGCAGGGAAAGCCGTTTCGTCCCATCAGTGCGCGCGCCGACCTCGATTTTCCGGGCGGGCGATTGCGGGTGCGGCATGCGAATTGTTACCCTCGACTCGGCGCCACAGAAGTGCGCGTGCAAGTGGCTGGCAGCCCGGTGGCCACGTTGTCCACTTCAGATATGGAAGAAACCATATTGGACTTGCCGGCTGGACTCCTGACCTTTGAATCAAACCATATTTATTTTGCGGAGGATACGGGTGAAATCATGGACATCGGCGGCTGGATAAGCCTCGAGACCCTTGGCGCGCAACTGGATGCGACGCGGGAGAATGATAAGTGAGTCTCCCCTGCGCCGGTCCTGGTATTGCGATGTTCTTAAGTAAGCGTATGGGGCGGCAGGTGTCGCTCTATGCGTCGGCGGGCGTATTACCGCTGGAGAAACGGAAACCCTGCGGCACGGGATGCAATCCGCACGCCGCAGAACGGCACAGGCGCATCGCATGCCCCGGAAAAACAGCCATTACAGCGTGATCCTGCGATTGGCGGGGATTATCGTGATCCTGGCGCTTGCGGGTATTCTGGGCATGATGCTCGGGCGCTGGACCGCGCCGGATTTCGCCCCTTTGACCCCCGTCGCAGAAAAACCGTCTCCGCCGCCGTCCGCACCGATGATGGAAGCCGAAGAAACGATCGCGGAAAAGGAGACGCCGCCGATCTTCTTTTGCATTGGGGAAATTCCGGAAGGCAACTTGTCATTGATTTTGGAGCAGGTGTCCATGGCGCGGGATGCGGGGGTGCATCAATATGTGCTTCCAGTTCCGTTTCCCTGGGGCGGCCCACGAGAACTGGAAGAATCCATGCAACTGGTGGAGGCCGTCATCAACACCGACCCGCACGCCGCATTTCTCCTGAAATTGAACCTCAATCCGCCGGAAGAATGGCTCGCCACTCATCCCGAAGACCGCATGGTGGTCGGCGGGGAATCGCGCCCGTATGCCACGCCGGCATCCCGTGTCTGGATAGAGGAAACGGGCAAGGTGCTTGCGGCAGTCGTTGCAGGCATGGAACTCAGTCCGCACACCAATCGCGTTCTCGGCTATCTGCTGACTGCACTGGGGGAAGAGCGATGGTCCAACAAAGGGGGATTTGACCAGTCGCCCGCCAACCTGCGGGCCTTCCGGCAATGGCTGCGCCGGAATTACCGGGAAGAAGCGGTCCTGCGCGAAGCCTGGAATGAACCCGATGCAGCGTTCGATGCTGTGGCCATCCCTCGCAAGCCGGACCCCGCCCCCGGCGAGTCGGTCTTTCTGACGCTCCCGCAGATGCAGCCTGTCGCTGATTACCAGCGGTTCATTTCCGAAATCACCGCCGATGCCATCGCCACGTTTGCGGCGCTGGTGCGCAGCGTGGCGGAAACCCCCGTGAACATCCTGGTTCCCTACGGCTACGCTTTTGAGTTGACCAACAACGACGCGGGGCACTTCGCGCTCGGCGTGCTGTTGTCGAGCGAGGTGGACGGCTTTGTCAGCCCCGTATCCGCGATTGATCGCGGCGTAGGCGGGGCCGGCGGCATGATGGGGCCGGTGGACACTGTCCGGTATCACGGAAAATCCTGGATGCTTCTCGACGACACGCGCACCGGCGTAGCCTGGGACCCCGCCGCCGGGCAGACGGTGCGCATGAAGGGGCTGGTACTGGACGATGTATTCAACGTGCAGCGGCGGAACTTCGCGGCGGCGCTCGTGCATCGCATGGGCATCGCCTTCACGGACCCGCTGGGCGAAGGCTGGCTGCACGATGCGGATATCTGGAACCGTATCGGGCAGATGCGTCAAATCTACGCGCAAGCGCAGAGCGAAGAGGATGTTTTTTTCGGGCCGTTTGTGCCGCCGGGCTTTGAGGCGCATGCCGTAGTTGCAACGCCGATGTCTGCAGATGAGATGCCTCTCCCGGACAGCGACAAGGGGACTTCCGACGTCCAGGAAGGACATTTCGAAGACGGTGACGCGTATGACGTGGGAGACGATGCCGTCAAGATGTTGGAAGCGTGGTTTGATCAGCCTTCCGGTCTGATGGTGGTGGTGGATGAAATTTCGCGTTTCTACCAGCAGGGGGACCCCCGTCTCAACGAACTTCTGCTGTGCGCGGCGCGGGATGCGGCGGTGCGCGCCGCCCTTCCCCTCCAATTCTGTCTGCTGCAGGATGTCCTGGATGACATCGCGGACCCCATGCCGGTATATCTGTTCCTGAATGCATTCCGCCTGACCGCCCCGGAAAGGGAACGCCTGCATGCGCGCCTCGCGCGGGAAGGCGCTGCGGCGATCTGGTTGTATGCGCCGGGATACATCAGCGGAACCGCCGACGCGGCGCATGTGGCGAAGACCGTCGGCATGAAGGTGGGCGTCTTCGACGGCCCGGCAAGAACCGGATCATTGTTTGTGTTGCAGGGGCGCGGCATGCGCGAAGGCGAAGAATTCGGCAATGCACTGGAGATTCAGCCGTTGTTCTTTATCCAGGACCCCGACGCCGATGTGCTTGCGCAATACCGGCAGACCGACCGCGCCAGCGTGGCCATGCGCCAGACGGATGCCGGGTGGACTTCCGTGTTCTGCGCGGAACCGAACCTTACGCCGGAATTGCTGCGGGAAATTCTCAGCCTGCTCGACCAGCATCTCTACCTGCCCACGGGCGGCCCCGTGGACGCCGTGCATGCGGGCGGCCGTCTCATCGCCATCCATGCCCGGAACGCCGGCGACCGCATGGTCGCCCTGAACGGTCTCTTCAATGTGATCGACCTCTTTGACCCCGCGACGGGCTGGATCAACCGCGACGGTTTTGTCTTCGGCATGAGAAGCGGCGAAACCCGCCTGTTTCAATTGTCTGCGCCATAGACAAAGACATGCAGGGTCAGTGTTGTCCAAAATAGATTGTCAAGGAAATGGAAGGCTATGGCCGGAACCCTTTGAGAATCCTGTGGAATCAAGATGATCCGGCGGGCTTGTCCTGTGTGTAAACCACTCCTTGGGGATTTCTGAGATATCATTGACTCCTTTACCAAGGTGTCCCGTGTTGTTTCCCCTCACCCCACCCCTCTCCCGGAGGGAGAGGGTGT
>CALEDJ010000012.1 GCA_937951485.1 uncultured bacterium | reverse complement strand
CCTTCGCCTTCGCCCTCGCCTTCGCCTTCGCCCTCGCCTTCGCCCTCGCCTTCGCCTTCGCCTTCACCTTCGCCTTCGCCTTCACCTTCGCCTTCACCCTCACCTTCGCCTTCGCCCTCGCCTTCGCCTTCGCCCTCGCCTTCGCCCTCGCCTTCGCCTTCACCCTCACCTTCGCCTTCGCCTTCACCTTCGCCGGCCTCAAAGCAAGGCGGATAGCAGCCACCACCGTTCACAGCGAGGGTGGGTTCAAGGGCTGCAAAGACGAAAGCAGCGAAATCGTCCGGACCGGACACAATAGCGTTGTATTCGGCCAGATTACAGACACCGTCCATGTCTGCGTCGCCATCAGAGGCCAAGTACTGGCCGGCGCTCAAATCGAAGTCATCGAGGTCAATCTCAACACCAATGAGTTCTTCCATCGCATCCTCGAAAGTGACAAGGACGGACGGCTCGGCAATGGTAACAAGGCCGGTGAGCAACTTGAGCACTGTTGAGCGACCGCCGGACACCATCCCATACAGGAAATGGAATGGGGGTAACAGCGCATTCACCACGCTGTGGTTAAAATTCCATGCGGCAAGAACACAGCAATGGGTGGACACATCCGGATTTGCAAGGAGGGCATCCACCAATTGCATATGCGCCAGGTCAACCATGTCGTTTCCATCTGCATCCGTGGTCAGCGGATCAAGACCCAACAATGCATAAACATTGCTCAGAGCGGGGGCAGTGCCGGCGATAATGCCTGCGCTGACACATTCCAGTTCACACAGAACGGGACATTCGGGTTCACCCTCGCCTTCACCCTCGCCTTCGCCCTCGCCCTCACCTTCACCCTCGCCTTCACCCTCGCCTTCACCCTCGCCCTCGCCTTCGCCCTCGCCTTCGCCGCCTTCGACGGAAACAATGACCTTCACCATTTTGACGCCGCCATAAGGGTCTTGATTTCCCGTGGCGATATACCCCTCGTGAAGGCCGGGGGCCAGTTGAGACCTGTCAACAGTTACAGTAACCGTGCGGTATCTCAAGAATAAGGTCCCGCTAATTCCCTTCTTGGGAAGCGCAGTAATCCACGGTTCCTGAGGAACCGCGTGCCAGATCAGCAATGTGGGTGGCCAAACCGGTCCGCAATTCCATATCTTGAAACTCATCTGCGTGGCATCACTGCCGAAATTCAGCACGTTGGGATTCACACAAGTGGTTTCCCCCGATCCAGGCGGCAACGGACAACCGGTAAGCAAGACAGCCGAAAGCGCCAACAACACAAGCCAACGACAATGGACAAACATGGGAACAGCCCTCCTAAAACAGTTGGTTCTCTGGGTTAATACCCTCAAACACAGCCTCAACCCTCTCTTTTCGCACTACAATAATGCGAAAAGTACAATCACGCACCCGTGACACATACCGATGTCACGTGCGCCACATATACCCCACACTTCACAAAACGGGATTGGGGATATCCTTCGGCGAATCGGAGCCTTTCCTCCACAAAAGTTATTCCCCTCCGGGGTAAGTTACAAACACCTTCACTTTTGAATAAAATGTACCTACCCCACAGCCCTTGATCAGATAATACCATCATATTTCTCTTACTGTCAAGTAACAACCGAAAGTTGATAAAATAATTTTGTCATTATGTATAAAAAAAGATAAAATAGACCAAAATACCTGTAAACTATGTTCAATGATGTAACGTTGTTTCCTGCGTCCGCACACGTTCGGGTTGCAGCGGGCACTGAGTCATGGGCTGTTATAGTGCCTTTTTTCACGCGCGCTGACCATGGGCCGGCAAAAAGTGCATGTCAGAAAGCGCCCAGAAGGACTGAAATGTCGCCGGTAAGTCTGTTGCAAAGGATGGCGTCGGGGCGTCCATCGCCGTTGACATCCGCGAGGATGCCCCCAATAGGCTGAGAACCCGCCGGGAAGTTCATGAACGAGGAGAATATGAGGTTTCCCCGGTTGAGACTAACGGATACCACGTTGATATCGTTGGTGGTGACGATGTCCAGAAGACCATTGCGGTTCAGGTCGGCCAGGGAGACAGTGTTGGGACTGTCACCCATGCGTCGGCGCTCACCCCGGGTGAATTTGCCGCCGGCGCGGCCTGCAAGCACATAGACGCTGTTGTCGCCGGTATGGACGGTAACGGCATCGAACGAGCCGTTGCGGTTCAGGTCGCCCACGGCCAGCCCGCGCGGGCCGTTTCCGGTTTCATAGCGCTGGTTGGTGCTCTCATCGAAGGTACCGTCGCCCATGCCGAAGCGCCGCACGACGCGCGGCAGGGCGCGGTCGGAGGGGTTATCCGGATCATTGGTGCTGACAAAGATCACATCAAGGATACCGTCGCGGTCCAGGTCGACCAATTGTACGTCGAGGGGAAAATTGCCGGCGAAAAACTCCGTCGCGTCTTCAAATGTTCCGTCGCCTCTACCACGCAATACTGCGATGGCGTCGCTGTAGGCGTTTCCGGTAACGATGTCCGGATAGCCGTCGCCATCCAAATCCGCAATGGCGACGGAACGCGGGTGGGCCATGCCACTGACGCCGGGAGGCCGCACCGAATAGCGTTGTTCCGGCTGGAAAGCGCCGTCGCCTCGCCCAAGAAATACCGACACGCGATTCAGGAAGAGGTTGGTGATAACGACGTCCTGGTTGCCATCACTGTTCAAGTCCGCAATCGCAAGCGCGCGCGGGGTGTCCTGGAGCCTTGTGCGCTGTTCCGGCTGGAAAGCGCCATTGCCGTTTCCCAGCAGAACGGAGAAGTCTCGCGAACCCTGGTTGACGACCACCAGGTCCAGACGTTTATCATTGTTGAGGTCTGCCGCCGCCGCCACACGGGGGGTATCGCCCACAAAAAAGCGCTCATCCGTCTCGAAGCCTCCGCCGGTCTTGCCATAGGCGACCGAAATCTGGTCCGCGCCCGCGTCGGCGGTGACCAGGTCCGGGCGGGCATCGCTATCAATCCGGGCGGCGATGATGTCAAAAGGCTGCGTGCCGATACCGAAAATGCGCGGGCCGGTGAATCCCGCCACGCGGTCGCCATTAAACACGCCAACCAAACCCGGCGAGAATGCATCCGGGCCGCCTGTAAAAAGCAGCACGGCGAGGTCGGACACACCGTCGCCGTTGAAATCGGCCATCGTAAAGCGGGTGGGCAGATAGCGCGGCACGGTATAGCGCGTCGCCACGCCGAAGCGTCCCCCGCCCATGCCGCGCAGCAACGCGATGTCGCCGGAGCCGGGATTGCTGGTGACGAGGTCCGGAATGCCGTCGCCGTTGATGTCCGCGACCGCCACCGTGCGCGGCGCGTCGCCCGTGGGCCAATGCACCGCGTCCAGAAACCCGCCATCCCCCACGCCTGTGAGCACAGACAGATTGTTGCTGTCGCGGTTGGCCGTCACCAAGTCCAGAATGCCGTCGCCGTCGAGGTCTGCCGTGATAACCCAGCGCGGCGCGGCGTCCACGGGATGCGTTTCGGCTTCTCCGAAGGCGCCATCCCCCACGCCCAACAATACCGAAACCGTGTCCAGGCCGAAATCCGCCGTCGCCAGATCCAATGCGCCGTCGCCATTGAAATCCGCTGCGACCAACGCGAGCGGCCGCGCGCCCTCGGCCAGCGCGAAGCGTTCCTCCACGCCGAATTTCCCTTCGCCCCCGCCGATCAGGATGGACACGTCGTGCGAGACCTGGTTCGCCACGGCGATGTCCGGGATGCCGTCACCGTTGAAGTCGCCGACTGCGAGGGCCCCCGGGCTTTCTCCCACGGGGTATTCCACATGACTGGAGAATCCCCCCTGAGACCTGGCCGGCAGCACGGAAACCGTGTTCGCCGCCTGATTCGCCGTGATGATATCCACGCGCCCATCGCCGTCGAGGTCCACCGCCGCCAGCGCGAAGGGTTCCTTTCCTGTCGGGTATTTGAACATCGCCTGGAACAGCCGGACCGACGGATTCGGGTCCGGCACAGGCGCCGGGTCCACCGGCACGCAACGCAACAACGCCGCCGCACTCAACACCAATGCCGTCCGTGCCGCGAGCATGAATGCCGCGTTCCGTCTGAAAACCTGTTTTCCCTCTTTATTCGTCATGGTGTGTCATCCGATGCGCTTCAATGATTGACTGGCCGGGCCAATGCAACGCTCTCCAATAATGCCCTGACAGCAAGTATATCAAGAAACGGGATGTTACTGCTCGCAGCATTTTCGAGAAGTTGAAGAATCATCCAATTTCGCTTGTCGGCGCAGATGGATTTCCTGCATGGCCGGGTGCTAGGGTGGCAACGGTTTGCTGTAGAGAAAGATGGAGCCACGCGGTTTTCTGGCACGGAATGAAAGGACTCGGCAATGTCATTCTTGAAACGTCTTTTTGGAGGCAAAGAAGCCCTGACGCCTGAACAGGTCAGGGAAAGGGCCGAGTCGTTTTTCCAGGAAGCGGAAAAGGTCCCTGTCTCGCATCTTTTGAAGTATCTGAAACACAGGGTGCCCGCCTCAATTCTGGACGCGATGGATTTCGGCGCGTCATGCCAAGACCGTTTTGCCGGTCTGGTATTACGAGCCATCGGGGAATCCGCGCGTCAAGCGGGCCGGGATGCCGGCGACGTCAGCCGCGATGCGTTGCCTTCCGTGACAGTCATGCGCTATGGAAGGAATGACCTTTTCATGCCACTGTCAAATGATGCGCTTGCCGGCGGGTCGGCAATCATAGCGTTGCGGGACATGGAGGAATGGGACGCCTACGGCGGGTTGGACCCGATTGTGGATATTGAAGTACTGCATCTGTTCGCGACGCATCCCAAGACACTTCTGGTTTTCCACCTGCCCACCCGCTGCTATGTGCGGCGCGATTACCTGCAAACCATGATGGACACCCGAAGCCGGGGTCTCAACGCGCGCGTCTTTGTGGAGAATCTCTTTGAAGATGCCGAGAATGAAAACCGTTTCATCTATAAGGATGAGGTTCCGACGTACTCAGGCCATGCTTTGAACACGCTTTCCGCACCATAGCCGCGTCGCATGCGGCAAGGTTTTTCAGAACATAGCATCTGTGTACTTTCTGAACAGCCCTTTGTATTAAACCTGAAAGGTTGAAAAAGCATGGATATTGCAGCGACAAATGCATTGGAGGATGGTGTTCACGGAATGGTGGCGCGGGAGCGGATGTGTCCGGCGGCGCGCAAACTCCGCGATACCTATGCGATCACGCCGGGCGCGCCGTTGGTGCGGCGCGAGTTCGGCTACTTCTGTCTTGAGCGTTGGTTGGAGGAAGGGCTGCCGCCGAACGCCGATTTCAACGAGGTTTTTGACTACGATCCTCCCGGCAACCACATGCTGGGACAACTGGGCTGGTGTGAAGCAGCCTTTATGCCGCCGTTCGAGGTGAAAATCCTGGAGGAACGCGGCGACCATGAGGTCGAACAGGACCACGCCGGGCGTCATGTGATCTATTTCAAGGGCCGCCGTCACGGATTCATGCCCGAATATGTTGACCATCCTGTGAAGGATTGGCGGACGTGGGAGGAAAACGTTCGCTGGCGGCTGGACCCCGCCGCGCCGCAGCGTTATGCCAGTCTCGAATGCCTGATGACAGACGCCCGGGCCGCCGCCGCCGAAGGCAGGATGATCGTGCAGAACCTGATCGGCGGTTACATGTATCTGCGCAGCCTTATTGGACCCGCGGAATTGCTGTACATGTTCTGCGAAAATCCGGCCCTGATTCATGCCTGCATGCAAGCCTGGTTCGATCTCGCGGATGCGGTTATCGCGCGCCATCAGCAATATGTGACTCTGGACGAGGTGTTTTTCGCGGAGGACATCTGTTACCGGCATGGCGCGCTCATATCCCCGGACATGATGCGGGAGTTCCTCCTGCCGTATTACGCCCAACTCATCAGGAACATCCGCGCGCGGCAGATTGACCCAGCGCGCCATCTTTACATCCAGATTGACACTGACGGGTTCGCGGACCCTGTCATCCCGATCTACCGGGAGATCGGCATGGACGTGATGTCGCCCTTTGAGGTCGCCGCCGGCTGCGATGTCTTGCGCATCGCCCGGAAATACCCCGATCTGGTGATCACCGGGGGTATGGACAAGCGGGTGCTGGCCGAAGGAAAAGACGCCATTGACCGGATGGTGGAGCGGATCATCCCGCCGATGCGCGCCCGCGGCGGCTATATCCCCACCTGCGACCACGGGATCCCGGAAGAGGTCAGCCTCGAAAATTATATGCACTACCGGCGGCGTTGCGTCGAACTTGGCGGTTGATGGGCATTTGCTAAACGCGGTGCTCATATTTTTCTGACACATCTCTAACGCAGTCGTTGTAAAATAGCAACATCGGCCCACGGTATCTCCCGCGCGCGCCAGCGACATGCGTACTGTTGCATACGCGGGGGGGCGCGACGATTGGCGGAACGCGAATCATGTCGAAAAAAAACAGCATACTGGTGGTGGAAGACGAAGAAGATATCCTGGAACTCGTAGCCTACAACCTGCGGAAAGAGGGATATCAGGTGACGTGCGCGAAAACGGGCGAAGAGGCGTTGCACATCACACGCGCGGAAATGCCGAACCTCATCGTTCTGGACCTGATGCTCCCGGAATTGGACGGGCTGGAGGTGTGCCGCTACTTGAAACGCGACCCCCAGACCCAGCACATTCCGATCGTGATGTTGACGGCGAAGGGCGAGGAATCGGATATCGTGGCGGGGCTGGAATTGGGCGCGGACGACTATGTGACGAAGCCGTTCAGCCCGAAGGTGCTGATGGCGCGTATCCGCGCGGTGCTGCGCCGCCGCCAGCGCGGGGAGATCGGCCCGGAGCAGATCATCGCCGTCCACGATCTGGTGATTCACCCGGGCCGCCGAGAAGTGCTGCTGGACGGAAAACCGCTTGACCTGACATTCACCGAATTCGGCGTGCTGCATCTACTGGCGCGGCGTCCGGGCTGGGTCTTTACCCGTTATCAGATTGTTGACGCCATCCGAGGCGAGCACCATGCCGTAACGGAACGCGCCGTGGATGTGCAGATCGTAGGCTTGCGCAAGAAACTGGGCGCCGCCGGCGCGTACATCAAGACAGTTCGCGGCGTAGGCTACAAGTTTCAGGAGTGAGCGCATCGTGCGGCAGAAACCGCTCATTTGGCAGATATTTCCCCCCTACCTGGTCGTTATCGGAGCAGCCCTGCTCCTGATGACAGGTTACATGACGCACGCCATCCAACAATTCCATGAGAAACAGATGATTTCCGATCTCGAAGCGCGGGCGCGCGTGCTGGAAGATCGTGTTCGAGAACAATTGGAAAAGCACGGCCCGGAAGCAGTTCACGCGCTCTGCCGCAATGTGGGACCGGAGATCGCCACGCGCATTACAGTGATTCAGGCCGACGGTGCCGTTATCGGCGATTCCGAAGAGGACCCCGCCGACATGGACAACCACGCCGCACGCCCGGAGGTGGCGGCGGCGCTGAACGATGGGCTGGGCACGTCGGTGCGTTTCAGTCATACCCTGGGACGCGACATGATGTACGTTGCAGTGCCGCTGCACGACAACGACCGCCCAGCGGGAGTGGTTCGGGTGTCGCTGCCGGTCACGCAGGTTCGCGATGCGATCTGGGGCCTCTATGCCCGGATCGCGGCGGCCGGTTTGCTGGTCGTGCTGCTGGCGGGGGCGGTCAGTTGGCATGTGTCCCGCCGCATCAGCCGTTCCCTGGATGAGATGAAACGCGGCGCGCGCCGCTTTGCCCAGGGCGATTTCAGCCGCCAGTTGCCCCTCCCGGAATCCCGGGAAATGGCCAATCTCGCCGAGGCGATGAACCAGATGGCGCAACATCTCGACGACCGCATCCGCGCGGTGTTGAACCAGCGCAACCAGCAGGAGGCTGTGTTGTCCAGCATGGTCGAGGGTGTGCTTGCCGTGGACAATGCGCAGCGAATCCTCAGCCTGAACGGCGCATGTGCGCGGCTGATGGGAGTGCGCGCGGCGGAAGCGCAGGGCCGCCTGCTCCACGAGGTGGTGCGCAATGCGGCGCTGAAAGATTTCGTCGCGCAGGCGCTGGACAGCGTCGAGCCAATCGAGAACGAATTTGTGCTCCATGAACATGATCAGCAGATACTTCAGGCCCACGGCACGGTGCTGCGGGATGCCCAGGGCCGGGGCATCGGCGCAGTGGTTGTGCTCAATGATGTGACGAGGCTGCGCAGACTGGAACAGGTGCGCCGGGACTTTGTCGCGAACGTCTCGCACGAATTGCGCACGCCGATCACCTCCATCAAGGGCTTCGTGGAAACACTGCTGGAGGGCGCGCTGGCAAATCCCGATGATGCGCGGCGTTTTCTGGAGATCGTGGCGAAACAGTCCGACCGGCTCAACGCCATTCTGGGCGACCTGCTCACGCTCTCGCGCATTGAAGAAGGCGAACGGAAAGCCGGGATTCCGTTGGAGGTGCGCCCCGTGCGCGAATCGCTCGCGGCCGCCGTGCAATTATGCGCCTCAAAGGCGGAAGCCAAGCATGTCGCCATCGAACTCGTTTGCGGCGAATCGCTCATGGCCTCCATCAATGCTTCGATGCTGGAACAAGCCGTGGCCAACCTGGTGGACAACGCCATCAAATACAGCGACCCCGGCAGCGCCGTCCGCGTGTATGCCGCAACGGAAAACGGCGAAGTCGTCATCCGCGTGCAGGACCACGGCTGCGGTATTCCCCCGGAACACCTCCCCCGCCTCTTTGAGCGTTTCTACCGTGTGGACAAGGCCCGCAGCCGCAACCTGGGCGGCACCGGCCTCGGGCTGTCCATCGTCAAGCACATCGCCAAGGTCCACCGGGGCCGCGTCTGGGTGGAAAGTGCGCCCGGAAAAGGCAGCACATTTTTCATGTCCGTGCCATCGGCGTGACTGACATAAACACGAGGGGCCGGGCAAAATCCACGGTTTTTCTCCGTGTTTTTTTTCTCGATTCCGCCACTCGTGTTGGAGTACTCTTAATCCTGCGCATCAAGGGGATGCGCGATGGAGGCATTTGCGAAACAGGCTTTTTCGCGGAACATCAGAAAAATTTCTGTCGGAAACAGCAAGCGTTTTCGATCGCAGGGTCGCCAAAAATGCTCATTTCGCAAATGCCTGCGATGGAACCGGATGTTGCGTTTTGAGAGGGAAAAGAAACATGAACACGCATGGTAAGGGGAAATCCGTCACAACGCCTCTCAGCCGACGCACGTTTCTGAAGCGGGCAGGGCTGGCGTCATGCGCGGCGACAGGTTTTCCGTACATCGTGCCGGCATCGGCGCTGGGCACAAACGGAACGGTCGCCCCCAGCAACCGCATTGTGATGGGATGCATCGGCACAGGCAGCCAAGGCACCGGCAACATGGAGGGATTCCTGGGGTTCAGGGAGGTTCAGGTGGTGGCGGTGTGCGATGTGGACCGCGCGCACCGAGACAGGGCCAAGGACATCGTGAACGCCCGCTATGGCAACCAGGATTGCACGCCTTACAACGATTTTCGCGCCCTGCTGGCGCGGGACGATCTGGACGCCGTGTCCATTGCGCTGCCGGACCACTGGCACGCGATTCCCGCCATTGCGGCGGCAAAAAAGGGGCTGGACATCTACGCCGAGAAGCCGCTGGCGCTCACCATCCATGAGGGGCGGGTGATGTCTGACATGGTGCGGCGTTGCGGGGTGGTCTGGCAAACCGGCAGTTGGCAGCGGTCGCAAGACCATTTCCGCCATGCCTGCGAACTGGTGCGCAACGGGCGCATCGGGGCGGTGCACACCGTCGAGGTGGGCCTGCCGACCGGGCCGACCTGCGACCCACAGCCGGAGATGCCGGTACCGGATGGGTTCGATTATGACTTCTGGCTGGGGCCCGCTCCCTGGGCGCCGTACACCAAAGAACGATGCCACTGGAATTTCCGGTGGATTCTGGACTACTCCGGCGGACAATTGACGGACTGGGCGGCGCATCATTGCGACATCGCAAACTGGGGCATGGGCACGGAATACACCGGACCGATTGCCGTAGAGGGGCGCGGCGAATATCCGCGCGACGGACTCTGGAACGCGGCCACGAATTACCGCTTTGAGTGCATCTATCCCAAGGGGGCCAGCCCCGTCGCGCCGGACGGCTTCACGATGATCGTCTCCAACGGCCTGCGCGGCGGCGCAAAGTTCATCGGCGCGGACGGCTGGGTCAGTGTGGACCGTGGTCACCTGGAAACTGATCCCCCCTCACTCAAGGACGCCGTGATTGGACCGCGTGAAACGCGCCTCTACGTGAGCAAAAACCATGCGAGGAATTTCCTTGACTGCGTCCGGACCCGCGCAGCGACCATCACGCCCATCGAGGCGGCGCACCGTGCCATCACCATTGCGCATCTCGGCAACATCGCCATGCAACTGGAACGCAAGGTGCGGTGGAATCCGGAAACGGAACAGTTTGTGGATGACCCCGAAGCGGACCGAATGCGGTCTCGCGCGATGCGCGCCCCATGGCGCCTGGAGGCATGAGGATAAGAGAATGAAAAAGCGATTCACGTTGACAATGATGGCGCTTGCGCTGACCGCACAGGCGTCACAGGCGGCGATTGCGGCAATGGAACCGATACATGACGCCGTGGCCCGGATTGCCGGGTACCGTTTCGGCGACAGCCGGGAACCCCTGACCGTCGTGGAAGATATGGCCCGTGAGGCGCTCTCGAATGACGCGCTGCGCGAAGCGTTGACAGCGGCCCTGGTGGATTTGCTGGGGAGCGAAGCAACGTATGAAAGCAAGGATTTCGCCTGCCGGCAACTGGCGATCATTGGCGGTCCGGCGGCGGTCCCCGCGCTGGCGGCGCTGCTGCGCATCCCGGATACCGCTGATATGGCGCGTTACGCACTGCAGGCGATACCGTGCCCCGAGGCGAACCAGGCATTGTTGGACGCGCTGGGAAGCGTCGCCGAACCGGTCCAGATTGGAATCATCAACTCCTTGGGCGAACGCCGCGACGCGGCATCGGTCGCGATGCTGGCGTCCTATGCGATGGCGTCCGACCCGGCGCTTGCGGAAGCGGCGATCCATGCGCTTGGAAAAATCGGAAACACTGCCGCACTCGACGCCCTTCTGTCGGTGCAACCCCATGTTGCTCCGGTATTGCGGCGCGCCGTGGCGGACGCCCTGATCCTCTGCGCTGAAGAATTGGCGATTGCCGGTGAGACACACCGCGCAGCGACGGTGTTTGAATCGCTCTTCGATCCGGCGCAACCGGCAACGGTACGGATAGCGGCATTCCAGGGATTGGTCGTATCAAGACCGGATACAGCACTGATGCTGTTGATTGATGTTTTAACCGGCGCAGATGCCGCACTGTATGGCCCCGCCGTGGCGGCGTTGTCCTATTTCCCGGACACGGATGCAACCAAAGCCGTCGCGCACTGTCTCGGCAAAATGGCGCCCGATGCCCAGGAAATGCTGCTCTACGGGCTGGGGGAACGCGGCGACGGGGCAGCCCTGAAATCCGTAGTGGCAATGGTTGGGAGCGACAATCAGGAAGTGCGCATTGCTGCGCTTACGGCACTCGGTTCTCTGGGTGATGGACAAACCGCACATCTGCTGGCAAGGACCGCCGCACAAAGCGAAGGGCGAGAACGACAGGCCGCACGGAACAGCCTGTATGCAGTACAGGCATTGTGCGTGGATACCACTGTCATCCGCGGCATTCGGCGGGAGAAGGCGGCGCTGCGAATCGAGTATATCCGCGCCGCGTCCGAGCGCGGCATTAAAGACGCCAAACCCGCACTGTACCGCGCTGCGAAGGCCCGGCGTGTCGAGGTGAGGAACGCCGCTTACCGCGCATTGACCAACCTGGCCGGCGATGGTGATCTGAATGTCGCGCTGTCCCTCTTGCATGCGGCAAAGAGGGACGCCGGCTTCGCCGAAGCGGAAAAATTCGCGGCGGCCGCCGCCGCGCGTACACGCAACACCGAAGCGCGCGATGCGGCGCTGGATGCGGCACTGAAAACCGCGAAAAAGGAGCACCTGAAAGCGGCCATCCAGCGGATTAGAGACGGTCTGGCAACTGACAGGAACTAACGGAGTCTTCGGAAGGAGTTATCGTCATGGGCGTTTTTTTGTCAACCGGATTGCTGTGCCTGAGTCTTCACATATCCGCCGTGCCCGTGATTCTGGACACGGACATCGGCGATGACATTGACGACACCTGGGCGCTTTGCATGCTGATTGGGTCGCCTCATGCGGACCTGAAACTGGTGGTCACCGCATCGGACGACACGCCCACCAAGACCCGGCTCGTCGCCAAGATGCTCGAGCGCATGGGTCGCACCGACATTCCCATCGGCACCGGCAAGAAGAATAGCGACCGCCCCATTCACCAGGCCGACTGGCTCGGCGATTATACGCTGGACAACTATCCCGGTGTCGTGCATGAGGACGGGGTGCAGGCGTTGATTGACGCGATTCACGCCGGGGAAGGCAAGGTGGTGTTGTGCGTCATCGGTCCGCAGACGAACCTTGCCGAGGCGCTCCAACGCGATCCGTCCATCGCCGGGAAGACCAGGGTGGTGACGATGGCAGGCAGTGTGCACATCGGCTATGGCGGCAAGGAAACCCCCGAACCCGAATGGAATGTGCGGCGCGACCTGGAGGCGGCCAAGGCAGTCTTCGCCGCGCCGTGGGAAATCAGCATGGCCCCGCTCGACACCTGCGGCACGCTGATCCTCAAGGGGGAACGCTATCGCCAAGTGGCCGAATCACAGACGGCGCGGGCGCGGGTTGTCATGGAAAACTACGCTGCGTGGCGCAATCGCCGCCATTATCCGCAAGATGAGAGCAGCGTGCTCTTCGATACATTGGCGATCGGCATGATCTACGACGAGTCACATGTGGCGATGGAAACCGTCAAACTGAGTATTGACGACAAGGGCATGACCGTTCCGGATGAAAAAAACGGGCGCCCTGTGCGGTGCGCATTGCATTGGAAAGACCGCGACGGCTTCGAAAAGCACCTTGTAGCGTGCCTTGTCTCGCCTTGATTCGAATCATCTGCAACATCTGTTAAAGCCTTATGACAAAAGGTTTTATCTCAAATTCCGGCGCTTATCGGGAATTCTTGACCGCTTGTTCGCAGTTAGGTATGATAGATGTTGCATGTACCGTAAGATGGGGCGCATGGGATCCCCGCCATGCGATGGGCGGACGCGCCATGACGTGAGTGGCGCTGTTCGGTCCGGGCGCGAAGATTGGCGGCGTAACGGGCAATAGAGTGTCGGCGGGGCAAATCGCCAAAAAGGCCGATGCGGTGACAATGAGCGAATCGAGGAATGCAATGGTGGACGCGAGAGAGAATGGATTGAGTACGTATCTCGCGGAAATTTCCAAAATTCCGCTGTTGTCGCCGAGTCAGGAAATCCAACTGGCGCGCCGCGCCAAGAAAGGGGACGCCGCAGCCCGGCGCAAACTCATCGTCTCCAACCTGCGCCTCGTTGTGAGTATCGCCAAGAAATACCTTTACTATGGCTTGCCGCTTCAGGACCTGATTGAGGAAGGCAACCTGGGGCTGATGAAGGCGGTGGACCGCTTCGACCCGGACCGGGGTTGCAAGTTTTCCACCTACGCCACCTGGTGGATTCGCCAGGCGGTGACGCGATCCCTGTCCAATCAGGGCCGCACCATCCGGATTCCGGTGTACATCACGGACAACATCGCGCGTTACAAGCGCGTGGTGGATGACCTCTATGCCAAGACCGGCAAGCATCCGGACATAGAAACCGTTGCCAACGAACTGGGTGTGCGCGTAAAAGAGGCGAAAAAACTCCGGGAATTCGTAGACGCCGTGGCGCCCTTGGAAAACCTGCAGACCACCGAAGCAGGCGCAGAGCAATCTCTTCCGGAGGCCGTTGAACCAAGGCTTGTAAACAGGGCCATCGAGCAGATTGAACTGGACCAGCAGATGGAAGCGCTCATGAGCCAACTGACTGACCGCGAAGCGAAAATCATTCGCTATCGCTATGGCCTGATTGACGGCAAAGTGCATACGCTGGAAGAGACAGGCCGCGCCTACAACCTCACCCGCGAGCGCATCCGCCAGATCGAAAAAGATGTTATGAAACGCCTGCGGGATTTTGTCACGGATCACAGGGAAGACTTTCGTGCGTAAGGGCGGCGGTTGGCGCAGGCATCCCGCCTGTGAAACCTATCGTGGTGGCTGGTCTCCAGGCCGTGCCACAACATAATGGGAATCTGCGTCGTATTATCGGAAACATGACACAGGAAAAGGCATAACCCATGGACTTGGCCGCTTTGATTCGCAATGTGCCCGATTTTCCCAAGCAGGGCATTCAGTTCAAGGACATCACGACGCTGCTGCTGGAGCCTGCGGCATTTCGATATGTCATAGAAAAATGGCAGAAAATACTTGAGGACAATCCTCCGGATTGTATCGTAGGCGTGGAGGCGCGTGGTTTTATTTTCGGCGCGGCGCTGGCCCACGCAATGGGGTTGCCGTTCGTCCCCGCGCGCAAGAAGGGAAAACTGCCCGCCGCGACCATCGGTGAGGAATTCTCGTTGGAATATGGCGTGGATTCCGTGGAAATACACGTTGACGCCATCAAATCAGGACAGCGCGTGGTTATCGTGGATGATCTGCTCGCAACTGGCGGCACCGTGGCGGCGGTGGCCCGGCTTGTGCAACGGCTGGGCGGCGAGGTGGCGCTGGCGCTGTTTGTGGTGGAGTTGCCGCCGCTGAAGGGCCGCGAGAAACTGGCTGGCATCCCCATTCACTGCGAAGTGGAATTCATGGTCGAATAAAAGCGTCCCTCTTTGCCAAGATGTGTCCGTTTCAGGCAGAGTGCCCAGGTGCGCGACACAATAAGCGTCCGACGAGTGCGACATGTCCGACCGAAAAGACCAGCCAAGCGACGACGACAAACACCCGTGCAGTAGATTCACGCAGAAGAACAGCAACAAGAAGTTCGCCGAAGAGGGAGAACCACAGCAACTTCCAACAGCATCACCCAGGAGTGTGAGATGATGGAACGTAATTTTCTGCCCGGTACGCAGATCGAGATCATCAATGACATCGAGCGGGGCCGCTTCAAGCATGTGCTGTTTGATTTTGACGGCACGATCAGCCTGCTGCGCGAGGGCTGGCAGCGCATCATGGGACCGGTCTGCGTGGAGATGATCTGCGGTCAACATGCACCCACCCCGGAGATCGTCCGCGAAGTCGAGGAAATGATTGATGAAACGACCGGCATCCAGACGATATTCCAGATGCAGCGGCTGGTGGAGATGGTCCGCGCACATGGACTGGTTCCCGAAGAACAGATCAAGGATGCTGCCGGCTACAAGGAAATTTACAACGACCGGCTCATGGTGCCGGTGCGGGACCGCATTGCGCGGCTGCAAAAAGGGGAGTTGACGCTGGACGACGTGACGGTGCGCGGCGTGCGCGAATTTCTCCGACTGATGGCGGAAAAAGGGGTGGCGATGTACGTGTTCAGCGGCACGGACCGCGATGATGTGCGCAATGAGGCGGGCGTGGTCGGTGTGGCGGATTGTTTTCAGGAGATTTGGGGCGCGGTCCCCAGCATCGAAGAGTATTCCAAGGAAAAGGTGATTCGCGAGATTATCGCCGCCCACGACCTGCACGGCACGGAGGTGCTCGCCATCGGCGATGGGCCGGTGGAACTCCGGAATGTGAAGGAACACGGCGGTGTGGCGCTGGGCGTCGCATCCGATGAAAAGCGCGGGCACGGCTGGGACATGCACAAACGCGAGCGGCTGCTCCGCGCGGGCGCGGATATTCTGGTCCCCGATTTCGGTGAAGCGCAGGCATTGGTGGACTATCTGTTTCCCCGTTGATGCCGGACCCGGCGCGGGATAACCGTTGCAGTGCATTGCCCGGATGCGGGCGGGAGTGTGCGGATGTCAAAGGAACACGTGGTGCACATGGTCGGCCACGGTCACATAGACCCCACATGGCTGTGGCGATGGACGGAAGGCTATGAGGAGGTGCGCGCCACCTTTCGCAGCGCCCTGGACCGGATGCGTGAGATACCGGAATTCCGGTTCACGGCAAGCAGCGCGTGCTTCTACCGGTGGGTCAAGGACGCCGAACCGGCCATGTTCGAGGCGATCCGCGACCGGGTGAAGGAAGGCCGCTGGGAACTCGCGGGCGGCTTCTGGGTGGAGCCTGACTGTAACATTCCCTGCGGCGAGTCTTTTGTGCGGCACGGGTTGTATTCCCAGCGTTTTTTTCAGCGGGAATTCGGGACCCGCGCCGCTGTGGGCTTCAATCCCGACAGTTTCGGCCACGCGGGCACGTTGCCCCAGATTTTGCGCAAACTGGGCATGGACTACTACGTCTATATGCGTCCGGCGCCTGTGCGTGAGATGGACTATCCCGACGGCACGACATTCTGGTGGGAATCGCCCGACGGGTCGCGGGTGCTGGCCTGCAATCTGCCGGAGGATTACGGGGCGGACTTGAACACGTTGGACCGGATTCGTCGTCTTCCGAAATACCCGCATCTCAATCCCGGCCAGAAACACATCCTGGGATTCTACGGCGTGGGCAATCACGGCGGCGGGCCTACGAAACGCGCGATTGCGCAGATTCTGGAAGCGCAACAGCGTGATGATTGCCCGGATGTACGGTTTTCCACCTTGCGCGAATATTTTGAGGCTTTTCTTGCCCACATGCCGTCCGACACGATTGCCGTTATGGCGCATGATTTGCAGCATCATGCCCGCGGCTGCTACAGCGCACATGCCGAGGTGAAACGGCTGAACAGGCGCGTCGAGCACGCGCTGATGACCGCCGAACGCTTCGCCACGGCGGCATGGCTGCTCGACGCCCAGCCGTACCCGCATGACCAGTTTGAAAAGGCATGGACGGACCTGCTCTACAACCAGTTTCACGACATCCTGGCGGGTACCAGCATTGAAGCCGCATACGAGGATACCCGGGACCAACTCGGCGCGGCGCGCCACCGCGCCGATGTCATCATCAACCAGTCGGTTCAATCCATCGCGCGGGACATTGACACCTCGGCCGAAGGCAACACGATTGTTGTATTCAATCCCCTGGCGTGGCCTGTGACTCAGCCCGTGACGACATCGCCGATCATTGGTCGTCATCTTGAGGCACCCATCCATCTGGTGGATGAACAGGAAACAGTGACGCCGCTCCAGCAGATTCGCGGCGATCGAGTCGGCGGCCATCGGTATGCCTTTACAGCGGAACTGCCCGCCATGGGTTACCGCATCTACCATGCGCGGTCAGGCCCGCGTCCAATCCGGATTACGCAGGCGTTGAATGCCGGCCCCTGCTTTCTTGAGAACGACTGGTGGCGCCTGGAGTTTGACCCGTGTGACGGAACCATCCGCCGACTCCTGGACAAGCACCGAAAACTGGAAGTGCTGCGCGAAGGGATGGCGCTCGCCGTTTTGGATGACCCCTCCGACACGTGGAGCCACGATGTCAAGGAATACCGGGTGGAAGCGGGACGCTTCGGCGACGCGCGGATGGAGGTGGCGGAGAATGGAGAAGTTCTGGCGACGGTGCGCGCCGTCTCGCGCTTCGGCGCATCCACGGCACTCACGGAATATACGCTCTATCGTCAACTGGAAACCATCGAATGCCGACTGCACATCAACTGGCAGGAAACGCACCGGCTGTTGAAGGCATGCTTTGCGACACGCATCGAGGAAGGGACGGCGACGGTCGAAACGCCTTATGGCCATCACCAACGCGCGGCCAATGGCCACGAGGAGCCTTGTCAGCAGTGGACGGATTGGACCGGCCTTTTGGACGGCCTGCCCTACGGCTTTGCCATACTCAATGACGGCCAATACAGCGTGGATTTCCGTGAAGATGTGTTCAGATTGACCCTGCTGCGCAGCCCGGCCTACGCCCACCATGACCCGGCGCGCTTTGCGGCAAATGCCGGACATCCCATCATGGACCAAGGCCGGCACCGGATACACCTGCGCCTGGCGCCGCACGCCGGTCCCTGGCAGGAGGCGCGCATTGTGAAACAGGCGTGGGAACTGAATGCCCCTGTCATCCCCCATGTGGAATCCGCACACCCTGGCAAACGTCCTGCGCGCGCGACGCTTATGGGCACCGAGGCGGAGAATGTGCTGATCAGCGTGGTGAAACAGAGTGAAGAAGGCGGGTATCTAGTGATTCGGGGCCATGAACTTTCGGGACAACCGGCAGAAACAACGCTTCACATTCCTTTTTTCAAGCAGACCTTCAACCTTAAATTCAATCCCTGCGAAATCAAGACGATCCGCATTGACCCGCGCACATGGAGCATGCGGGAGACAAACCTTCTTGAAGAATGATCGGGAAAAGTCCCGTGAAGTTTTGTAACATTTCAGCCGACTGGCGTAACCTTTGGAATCAACACACGGAATGTTTTCTTTTCCTCATTGCAAGCGGTGCGGCGCACAGCGCCGGTGAGCAAAGCAGTATCAGACGCACGGTATATCCAGATTGCCGCGCTTCGCTACGCTTCGCTCGCAATGACGGCGTTATCTGCAGGGATCGGTTGATTCGCTGCGAAATTTTCAATTCACCGGTCTAATAAACGGAGAGCAACCAGTCATGCAACTCGAACAACTGGAAGATCGGTGTCTGAAATACCTTGGCGCGACGGCCAATCCAATCGTGCCGCTAGGCGCCCTGCTGGATCATTGCCGTCGGGACGCCGCCTTCGCCGACTTATCGGAGAAGCAACTGCTTGATTTTTTGCGGCCCCATCCGCTGGTGCAGGTGGTGGATGCGCCCGATATGCCAGGGGAATTCCAGGCGGATATGCTTTCTGCGGCCGGTATTGAGACCGGTCCGCGCATCATTCTCAAGATGCGCATCCCCGGTGCGCATGAAATGATGCAGACCATGGACCAGCATCTTCAAAACCTGATTGAGGTATTGACTGTCGCACTGGCAAAGGCCGGGAAGGGCATGGAAGAACGACGAATCGCGGAATTGCGGGCAGCCCTCGACCGCGCACAGTCCCTGCGCGAACGTCTGAAAGCGTGGCGGGACTGAAAAAAGATGAAGGATGAAGAATTCCAATGTCCCGGTATCACCTCGTGGTCCTGTTCGTCCCACTGGTCCCATAGGTCCCATAGGTCCTGTCCACTGCCCATCGAGAAAAGGAAATCATCATGAGATCATCATCGGCGCTTCGTGGTCTCCACTGGACCACCATCCTCCTGGCGGCGCTCTCGCTGTCCATTGGCTGGGGCATCCGGGGTAATTTCGGCCACGAATACGGTGCGATGATTCCAGGCGCGCTCACGGCCATTGCGGTATGCCTGATGTCCGGCCGAAGGGATTGGCGGGCGCGCGTGCCGTATTTCGCCATGTCTGGTGCGCTGGGCTGGGCCTTCGGCGGGTCCATCTCCTACATGCAGGTGATCTCCTATACGCATTCCGGCCACGCATCCAGCCAGTTCTATGGTTTTTTCTGTCTCTTTGTCATCGGGTTTCTTTGGGCTGGACTGGGCGGCGCAGGCACCGCATTCCCCGCTGTGGCGGATCGCGAACGCCTGACGGGCGTCATCGTCCCTTTGTGTTGGATTTTCGCAGTCTGGTTCGTGCTCACGGCTTTTGTCCTGCCCTGGTATGAACAATGGGAAAGCGCGTATATGCAGACCTGGCGTCGCCACGAAAGCCCGCTGTACTGGTTCGATGCGGACTGGCTCCAGGCGAGCACGGCGATTCTCGCATTGTTTTTATTTGATCTGTGGGACCGCCGGTTCAAAGCGGTGCATTGGCTGGTTGTTCTCGGTGTTGGCGGAGCGGCGGCGGGCTGGATGCTTCAACAGATAATCCGCATGGCCGGCCTGAACGGACTGGTGGCGGGCCTTTTTGTACATCCTCAGGGCGATCTGGCCCACATGGCGCAGGTGGCGCAGGAACGGGGTGTACCGTATGAAGAAGTCATTGAAGGGTTGCTCATAAACTGGCCGCAGGGGTTCCTCCTGATTCCGCAGCATCTGGGCTGGATTTTCGGTCTGATTATCGGCATCAGCCTCTATTTCCTGTTTTTCGGTCAATTCCGGTCCGGGGCATCGCTGTTCCTGTACATGGCTGTCGGCTGGCTTGTTTGCTTTATCATCTTCCCCACCTTGTTAAACTTCGGCGGGGCGGGATTCCGCATGACGCCGCCGCGCGGCGACGACTGGGCCGGCATTCTCGGCGTCTATCTCGGCGCATGCCTGTGGCTCTATCGCAACAAAATGACGCCGGTGATCTACTCCTCGCTGGTTTGCGCCATCATCGGCGGTCTGGGCTTTTCCGGCGCAGCCTGGATCAAACTGCTGCTGCTCGCACCCGGCAACCCGGCGATTGTCGCGGATCCGGCGGTGGTGGAATCTTGGAAACACTGGCACAGCGCGAACTGGCACAGTATCCTGGAGCAGACCTATGGCTTTATCAACGGTATCGGCGTTGCCGTGGCCATGGGCCTGCTCGCGCGCCGCACCGGTGAAGTGCAGGGCGATGCCGGACAGCGGCGCTGGACGGAGGTCTTCGCCGTCAGTTTCGTGCTGTTTCTGGTGACTTTCCTGAACATCCGGAAGAATGTGCCGCACTGGGTCAACGCAAAAGCAGTGCCGGCGGTCATGAAAGCGCCGCTTTTCGCGTCCATCGAGTTATCAGCGATGACATGGTTTGTCCTGGTGTGGGTCCTCATGTCGGCGACGGGCATCTACCTGCTGGTGAGGCATTTCCGCCGACCCCTGGCATGCATGCCGGAATCCTGGGTGGGCAAAGGGCAGATGCTCTATCTGGTCTTTCTATGGATGGTCGTCGTGGCCAATTTCGAGCGTGCGCTGCCCCAGTTCTCCGAGGGACGAATCATCACCGAAGGGGTCATTTTTGTCAATGCCGTCCTTGTCACCTGGATGATTCTTGTGTGGCCAGGACCGACGGCGGACAAACCGGATAACGAAATTTCGGACATGCGTCCTGCTTTCATCCGGATACTTGTCGCTGGTCTGGTCGCTGTGGCCTCCACCGGACTCATGACGGTCACGGTCCGCGCCGTCTACGGCGATAACCACGCCGGGCATTCCGGCATGCACAAGCGATTCGGCCCCGACGCCACATGGCGCATCGCGCCGCTGGAAAAGGGAAAACAGCACAGTTGAGGCAGACGCCGGGGGGACTGAATGCGGCATGCGGGATGCGGCATGTGTGATGCGGCATGCGGAGTGCGGAATAGGAACCGGAGAAAAAGCGCCGAAGGCGCGAAAGAATTCGGCCCAGGGCGAAGCCCTGGAAAAAGACGATTGTCGGAATATTGGCGCTGAAAGCGCGAGACAAAAGGCGCATGTTTGGGATTGTTCTTTGAAACGCGCTGCCGCATCCCGCGACGCCGGAGCGTGGCGGGGGGGTGCGTTACACCGCAGAAGCGGTGTAACGAGGAACGCGGGAACCTGTCCCATCTGAAAAGGTTTGTAATTTCGGGGCGCTCTCCGATACTCTTTTTATCGCAGCGAAGGAGAACATACCGTGGTGGTACGCAAAGCGGTGATAACGGCAGCGGGTCGCGGGGTGCGGTTGTATCCGGTGGCGGATACGGTGCAGAAGGAAATGCTGCCCCTGATGGACCGTGACGGACTGACGAAACCGGTCATTCAGGTCATCCTTGAGGAGGCGCTGGAAAGCGGCATAGAAGAGGTGTGCATTGTCTGCGCGCCGGGCGACGAGAATCGCTACCGGGCGCAACTGTCGGGCCTTCGTGACAACCTGCTGGAGGGCTACACGGGCGAGGAGTGGGCGAAGGTGCAGGCGGGCCGGATTGACACCATCCTGCGGCACTTGTCTTTCGCCGAGCAGCAGGAGCCGCTGGGCTATGGGCACGCGGTATGGTGCGCGCGCGAGTTCGCGGGGGATGATTTCTTCCTGCTGTTGCTGGGCGACCACCTGTATCTGTCGCACATGCCGGGACAGCGCTGCGCACAGCAGTTGATTCACCTGGCGACACAGGAACAATGCGCCGTGGCGGCGGTGAATCCCACGCGGGAACATCTTGTGGGCGGTTACGGCACCCTGAGCGGCAAACGGATTCCCGATTTGCCCGGCGTGTATCAGATCGAGAAGATTATCGAAAAACCCAGCATCAGCCTCGCGGAGACGGAACTGCAAACGCCGGGGCTGCGCACGGGGCATTATCTCTGTCTTTTCGGCATGCATGTGATGTCGCCACGCATTTTTTCGTTGATCGAGGAAAACATGAAAAGCGGCGGCGAAGCGGGACAGGAAATCCAGTTGACGCCTGCGCTGCAGGAACTGGCCCGACGCGAGAAGTATCTCGCCGCGGAATTGCGGGGCGCACGCTACGACATCGGATCGCGCTACGGCCTGTTGCTGGCGCAAATCGCGCTGGGCATGGCCGGGCGCGACCGCGACGCGATGCTGGCGGAAATCGTGGCGTTGATGGCGGAGTCCGCGCGTACGCGCGAGGGCATGACCGAATGGCCGCGATGAATCCATTTATCGAGACCATCGTCAGCCAGGACCCGGCCGTTCGCAATCGGTCGTTCAATGACATCTGCGCGGCGCTGCGCCTGCAGGAACTGCTCCGCGCATGCGAGGAACTTGAGGATTTCCGCCGGAGTGCGACCAATCTCTATGAACGGGTGCGGGCCACACTGTTCCTCTACGCCGCCCATCGCTTTCATCTGAGCGAATGTGACGCATTCGCGGCAACAGGCCCCATCCCGTATTCCGGTTTCGCCGACCTGCTGGAGCGGCGCTTCGAGGAAGCCATCACATGCTTTCTGGACGCAATGCGGCGCGAAGGGCCGACCGGTTCGCTGAGCAGCGCCCTCGCCGAAGCCTATCACCTCCTTTGCTTCCAGAACCTGAGCGACCAGGTGCGGCGCAGTGTGCGCGCCAGCCGGGGCAATCAGTGGATGTTCCGTGTGGGCCACGCAGCGGACCATCCCCTGCGCATACATCCGGCCCTGTTGCGACGCGAATCCAGCGAGCGCCTGTATCCCATCCTCTTTGCACGCACGCCGGTGCGGCTCGATCTGAGCCACAGCGGCTGGTCGGACATCTTCTTCCTGGGCATGGACTATCCCGAAGGCGCGCGCGTGCTCAACATTTCCGTGGACCTCGGCGTGTATGGGCGCGACAGCGAAACGCAGCCGCCGGTCGAGGCGTACATCCGCGTGATCCCTGAGCCGCTGATCCGGCTGACCAGCGTGGACCTCGACGCCACCAAGGACGTGACGGCACTGCGCGACCTCTTCAATTTCGGCAACGACTACCTTAGCCTGCTCAAGGCGGGCGTCATCGCGTCGGGCTTCATTCCGCCGTCTTTTGAAGGAACGGATCATTCCCTGGGCGACATTCTCGCGCAGGTCGTCGGGCCGGGCATGGGGCTGGAACTGGTGACGAAGGTCAATGACATCCCGAAAGGCTCGCGCCTCGCGGTTTCCACCAATCTTCTGGCGTGCATCATCGGCGTACTGATGCGCGCCACGCGCCAGACCACGAGTCTGGAAGGCGGATTGACCGAACAGGAACGCCGTTTGATCGCCTCGCGCGCGATTCTCGGCGAATGGCTGGGCGGATCGGGCGGCGGCTGGCAGGATTCGGGCGGCATCTGGCCCGGCCTGAAAGTTATCGAAGGCGCGCTGGCCCAGGAAGGAGACCCGGAGTTCGGCGTGAGCAAGGGCTGTCTGTTGCCCCGTCACCGCATTCTGGGCGCGGAAGACTTGCACCCGGAGATCACCGAACGGCTTGCCAACTCGCTCGTGCTCATTCATGGCGGCATGGCGCAGAACGTCGGCCCAATCCTCGAAATGGTTACGGAAAAGTACCTGTTGCGCGTGCAGCCGGAGTGGGACGCGCGGCTGTCCATGCGCGCCATCTTCGATGGAATTCTCGACGCACTGAAAGCGGGCGATGTCAAGGCGATTGCCGACTGCACCACGCGCAATTGGAACGGTCCGCTGAAAACCATCATCCCGTGGGTGACCAACCGCTTCACGGAGACCATCATCACGCGGGCGCGCGAGCGCCTGGGGGGGGATTTCTGGGGATTTCTCATGCTCGGTGGCATGTCCGGCGGCGGCATGTGCATGATGGTGGACCCACGGCGCCGCACCACATTCCGCGATGAAATCCTTGAAATCATGCGCAATGCGAAGCGGGAACTGGAAGACGCGCTGCCCTTTGCCATGGACCCGGTGGTCTATGACTTCAGCATCAACATGCGGGGGGCCGAAGCCGCGCTGCGGCGTGGCGACGAGGCGTTGATGCCGGGACGCTACTATGCGTTGCAGGTGCCGGAACTGGTGCGGCGCAACCCGGAGGAAGTGCCGTATCTGCGGCGGCTGGAACTGGACCTGTTCACCGCGCAATGCGACCAACCGACCGAACGTTATCGGATACTGCGCACGCTTATTGGCAACCTCTTCCGCGTCGCCGATCCGGCGACGCAGGGCGAGCGCCGCGCCTGGGACGAGGCGGCGGAGAAAATCAAGCAGGAAAACGGCTTCGACCCCATCCAGCACGAGCAAATCCGCGAGGATTTGCGCGCCGGGCGCATCGGTCTCGCCCGCAACCGCCTGCCGGTGGATACCGACATTCAGGATGTGGCCGACGATGATGTTATGATGTTGCGCCAAGATGCGCCGTATCGCGATTTGGGCGAAGCGGCGATTCGCGAGGGCCGCGTGGCGGTGTTGAGCCTTGCGGCCGGCGTCGGATCGCGATGGACCACCGGCGCGGGTGTGATCAAGGCGATCAACCCCTTCATCTTCCTGGCGGGCCGCCACCGCTGCTTCCTCGAACTGCATCTGGCCAAGACCCGCGAAACGGCCCGCCGCTTCGATGCGCCCATTCCGCACATCGTTTCCACCAGTTTCCTCACGCATCAGCCCATCGAGAAGCACCTCGACCTCAACGACCGCTACGGCTACGACGGCCCGCTTTATCTCTCGCCGGGCAGATCCATCAGCCAGCGCTTCATCCCCATGGTGCGCGACCTCGTCTTCCTGTGGGAGGAGATGCCGCAGGAAACCCTCGACGAACAAAAACAGAAGGTGCGCGAAGCGGTGCGCGGCGCGCTGATGGATTGGGCGCGCGCCAGGGGCGAAGGCTCCGATTATGTGGACAATGTGCCCATCCAGCGCTTCAACCCGCCCGGCCATTGGTACGAACTGCCGAATCTCCTGCGCAACGGTGTATTGGCGAGATTGCTTGACGAATATCCCCAAGTCAACACCCTGATGCTCCACAACATTGACACGCTGGGCGCGGATGTCTCGCCGGAAGCGGTCGGCGCGCATCTCGCCGCGGAAAACACGCTGACCTTCGAGGTGGTTCCCCGGCGCATTGCGGACCGGGGCGGCGGCCTCGCCCGCGTCAACGGGCGCCCGCGCATGCTCGAAGGACTCGCCCAGCCGCGCGAAGAAGACGAACTCCGGCTCCGGTACTACAACTCCAACACCACCTGGGTGCAGGTGGACGCGATGCTGGCGCTGTTCGGCCTGTGCCGCAACGACCTGAAAGGGTCGGAAGGCAAAATCGCCGACGCCGTGCGCCGCATGGCCCGGCGCATGCCCACCTATGTCACCATCAAGGAGGTCAAGCGGCGCTGGGGCCACGGCCAGGAAGATGTCTATCCTGTGGCGCAATGCGAGAAACTCTGGACCGACATGAGCGCCCTGCCCGAAATCCAGTGCGGCTACCTGGTTGTCCCGCGCATGCGCGGCCAGCAACTCAAGGACCTCAACCAACTTGACGCATGGGCCAACGACGGCAGCCGGGAATACGTGGCGCAACGCTGCGGATTTGAAGTATAAGAGACGACATTTCCGTAACAGCCTGTTGTTTCATATTCTCCTCGTTACACCACGCCTGCGGTGCAACGCACCACCGCGACGCTCCCGCGTCACAGGATGCGATAGCGCGTTCATGGGAGTGCGTCGTTCCCGCGCACAAAGCGCCTCGGTCAAGCGTTGCGCCGCGCGATCGGTGTAACGAGGGAAGTAGACCGGTCGAAAACGTAACCACATGCGCGCAGTTTATGCGCCACTTCGGCCTACTTGAAGCCCGTCAGCCGGCCCATTCACGGCATTCCAACGGGAACGAACAAATCAACCGGAGAGATCGAAGGGCGCAGCCGCGCGAGCGCGGGCGGAAGCGGATCGCCGTGTTCGATGCAGGATTCCGCGATCTTACGCGCGAGTCCTTGGGCTGTCTCGACCGTTTCGGTCATACTGCTGCCCTGCGTGACAAGCCTTGGGACGTCCGGACTGGTGGGGTCGTATCCGCCCGCTTCGAGAGGTTCTACATGCAATGTAACCGTAACTTCGTTCATGTCCAGGAGATTCCTTCTGTCAAGGCCGACGGCATTCCTTGCTTCCAAGTAGTGTTTTAACCCACCACGCCGCGCTGGACAAACCTGCAAAGGATTGCGGATGAGGTGGGTTCGTTTCCTCAATGCGGAAACTGTGGCGTCATGGGGCCAAGAAAACAGATTCACCGCTGAGTTCGGAATGGTGGTTTTTCGGCGTTGGCAAGGCGGACAAATCACAGGCTGGAGCGTGCAGAAAAAGCCGCCCTGATTGCCGGGTCGGCTGTCTCCTGTTGGCTTTTCGGCCGCTTATCCCTTGGCGCGCTGGAATTCGATCATGAAATCGCGCAGGGCTTCGCAGCCGGCGACGGGCATGGCGTTGTAGATGGAGGCGCGGCATCCGCCGACGCTCCGGTGGCCTTTCAATCCGTCCAGCCCCGCTTTGGCCGCCTGGGCGATGAATTCCTTCTCGATGTCTTCGCTTGGCAGACGGAAGGTGACGTTCATCAGCGAGCGGCTCTCGGGGACGGCATGTCCACGATAGAATCCGCCGCTGCTGTCAATGACATCGTAGATCAGTTGCGCCTTGGCACGGTTGATCTCGGCCATCTTCTCCAGCCCGCCGATATCCTCGCGCAGCCAGCGCATCACAAGGCCGATGATGTAGATGGTGAAGGTCGAGGGGGTGTTGTAGAGCGAGTCATTCTCCACCATCACCTTGTAGTCCAGAAGCGAGGGCAGCCCCTCGGGAACGCGTTCCAGCAGGTCTTCGCGAATAATGACCACCGCCATGCCCGACGGCCCGACATTCTTCTGCGCGCCTGCGTAGAGCAGCGCATACTTTTCGATGGGAATGGGGCGCGACATGAAATCGGACGAGGCGTCGCAGAACAGCGGCACATCGCCGACCTCCGGCTCCTCGAAAAACTCCGTTCCCTGGATGGTCTCATTTGATGTGAAATGGACATAGGCCGCCTTGGGGTCCAGGTCCAATTCGCTGTTCTTGGGCATGCGCACGTAGTTTTCGTCCTTGCCGCTCCAGGCGGCGCGCGGCGCGCCGTGCTTTTTCGCCTCGTTCATCGCCTTCGAGGCCCACGAGCCGGTCATGATGTAATCCGCCGACGCCCCACGCAGAAAATTCATCGCAAGCATCGAAAACTGCATTGTGGCGCCCCCGGGCGCAAAGAGAATGCGATGGGTGTCCGGCAGTTGCAGCAGGTCCTTGATGTCGGCCTTCGCCCGTTCCAGAATACCCGCAAAGGCTTTGGATCGGTGGCTGATCTCCATCACCGATGCGCCGGCCCCGGGATATGCCAGCAGTTCTTCCTGTGCTTTCTGCAACACCGGCAACGGCAATGTCGCCGGCCCCGCTGAAAAGTTGTAAATGCGCTCTTCCACGACCATTCTCCCTTATTCGACAAACAAATATGCTGCAATTGCTTTGAAATGATTTTATTCTATCAACAGGAAACTTCGCCCATCCATAGCACTTATCTGTGCTACCGCATCGGCTATGACGAGGCCGATGCGCCGCCGCGCATCAGGCGGCCCGGCAACGGCTCCGGCTGAAATGCCCCCCGGTCCACCACGCAACGACCGTTGATGAAGACATAGTCAATGCCTTCGGGATATTGACAGGGGTCATAGAACGTTGCGCGCGAGGCGATGGTGTCCGGGTCGAAAACGACCAGGTCGGCAAAGGCGCCTTCGCGCACGACGCCCCGGTTTTTCAAGCGGAAATGTTCCGCTACGAGGCCGGTCATCTTCCGGATGGCCGCCTCCATCGGGAGCAGGCGCATTTCGCGCACATAGCGGGCGATAAAATGCGGGTGACACCCGTAGAAAAGGGTGGATGGTTTGCCCTCCCCCATCAGGATTGCGTCGGTGGAGACCATGGCCTCCGGATGCTTGATGCCCGCATAAATGGACCGTTCGGTGAAGGCGTCGCCGGGTTCGGCCATGCTTTCAAAGACCAGCACATGACCCTCTTCCTCCAGAAGCAAATCGCAGATGGCGTCGAAGGGATGCACGCCGCGCTCGCGCGCGATTTGCACCAGGTTCATGCCCACGAGACGCTGGTTTCGTTCCGTCGCGACGGACATGATGTGGGCGCAGCCCCAGCCCATGAGACGGAAGAGGTTCAGTGTCCAGGCATCCGGCCCTGTGTGCGGCCAGGTCATTTTTCCGTGCTCGATGCTGTGCCGGATGCGGCGGCGCTCTTCCGGGTCTTTCAAACGATTGAGCACGGCTTCGCCGCCGCCTTCCAGCGCCCACGGCGGGAAGAATGCGAGCGCATGCGTAAAGCCCGTCGTGGTGGGCATGCAATCCACACGAATGTCCACGCCGCGCGCGCGCGCGGCCATCATCTGGTCAAGCCGTTCCTGCATGGGACGGTCCAGCGGGATCGGCACATTCCACCATTTCGACAACCGGGCCAAGAGGCGGGTAATGCTTTGGAGCAGAGGGGCTGCCCAGCCCAAATCCGGCACCCAGAACAGATGTGAAATCTGTGCGCGAATGCCGCACTGCTCACCCACTCCGGCGACTTCCGCGATGGCCTTGTCCAAGGTACTGGAATAACTGCGCAAATGACTGGTGAAGATGGCGTCATGCTTGCGAAGCACCCTGCCCAAGTGCAGCAGTTCGCGCGTGTCACTCTGGCTTCCGGGAACGTATTGCAGGCCGGTGGACAACCCTATCGCGCCTTCGTCCAACGCCGTTTCCAACGCGCGGGCCATGTTCTCCATTTCCTCGTCGGTCGCCAGGCGCATTTCCAGTCCAATTTCGTTCAGACGCAACAATCCATGCGGGGCAAGAATGGCCGCATTAAGCAGAAGGCCCTGATTTTCAATGAAATCGAAAAACTCGCCCATGCTTTTCCAGGAGATATCGCGGTCCAAGTCCACTTGCGTGAAGACTTTCACATAGGCTTCGATGGCGTCTCGGTGTTTCTCCTGGATGGGCGCCATCGCCATGCCGCAATTGCCGCCGATGAACGTGGTGATCCCCTGGCGTACCAATGGCTCCAGCAGCGACGCATGATTTTCCCGGAACACCGACAAATCCGCGTGGGAATGGGGATCAATGAAGCCGGGACACACGATGCGGCCCGTCACGTCGCGGCGCTCCTTTGCAGGCGCGTCCTCCGCGCCGACAAAGACGACGCGGTCTCCCTCCACCCCGACATTCGCCCGGAAACCCTTCGCGCCGGTGCCGTCAACCACCGTTCCCCCGTGCAGCAGCAAATCCAGCATGTTCGTCCCCTCCAGTCACAAAGAGCGGACGGCGCGCCCTGCCGTACCCCTCCCGTTGAAATCCCGCCTGAAATCCCATTGGCGTTCAAAACACCGGAGTCATTCTACACTACGAGAACAGCGCAAACAAACAATACAAAGGGTCGGATTATCCTCACGTTGCACTGCGGGAACGCTGCAACGAAAAGAACAGTCCTTCGCATTCGCCTTTTGTTCCGCGCTTTCAGCGCTTTTATTTCGACAATTCCCTTTTCCCAGGGCTTCGCCCTGGGCTGGATTCTTTGGCGCCTTTGGCGCTTTTTCTCCGGTTTTTATTCCGCATTCCGCATTCCGCATTGAACAGTTCCCGCCCATGAATATGCTATGCTTTGAACCAGTCAGAACGATGACCCGTGTTGCTGGCCGTGCCGCGTGTAGGAGAACAAGCCATGGTCACGCCGAGACCCAGGCAGTGGAGCAGAAGACAATTCCTGCATGCCGTGGGCGCGGGCGCTCTGGGCGCGTCATTATCGTCGTCAGTTCGTGCAGCAAGCGAAACATCGGGACGGTATGGCCGGCCCAATGTGCTGTTCATCGCGATTGACGATCTCAATGACTGGGTCGGGTGTATGGGCGGCCATCCCCAGGCGATTACGCCCAACATGGACCGGCTGGCGGCGGAAGGGATGCTGTTCGAGAACGCCCACTGCCAGGCGCCGATATGTACACCGTCGCGGGCCAGCCTGCTCTCCGGGCTGTATCCTTCCACCACCGGCTTGTATTTCCTCGCGCCGCAATACCGCGAAGCAGAGACGCTCCGCGAGATAACGACGTTGCCGCAGTATTTCATGGATCATGGATACCGTTCTCTGGGCGCGGGCAAGATTTTTCATACCGACGATGATCCCTATTCTTTTCACGAATTTGGGGGGAACATGGGCGGTTTCGGTCCGCGTCCAGCGGAGAAAATCAGCCTGCCGAAGGGACATCCCCTTTGGGACTGGGGCGCCTACCCCGACCGCGACGAGGACATGCCGGACTACAAAATCGCGCACTGGGCGGCGGAGAAACTGAAACAGGATTATGACGTGCCTTTCTTCCTCTCCGTTGGATTCTACCGGCCGCACGTGCCCATGTACGCCCCGCAGAAATGGTTCGACATGCACCCCCGCGACCGCATCATCCTGCCACAGGCCGCCCGCGAAGACCTCGAAGACATCCCGCCCTACGCCTTCCAACTCACCTATGCGGCCGCCGCCCCCCGCCACGACTACGTCGTGTCGTTGAACGAATGGGACCACGGCGTGCAGGCCTATCTCGCCTGCACGACCTTCGTGGACCATTGCGTCGGCGTCGTCCTGGATGCCTTGCGCAACAGCCCCCACGCCGACAACACCATTATCGTCCTGTGGAGCGACCACGGTTTCCATCTCGGTGATAAACTGCGATGGGGGAAGCGGTCGCTTTGGGAAGAAGCGACCCGCGCGCCCCTGATCATCGCTACGCCCTGGTCGCCGAAAGGACAGCGCTGCCGCCGCTCCGTCGCCATGATTGACCTGTACCCGACGCTGGTGGACCTCTGCGGCCTGCCGCCGCGCTCCGTGCTGGAGGGAAAAAGCCTGCGCCCGCTCCTTGATAACCCGAACGCCGCCTGGGACCGCCCTGCGCTCACCACCTTCGGACCCAACAACCACTCGCTGCGTTCCGAGCGCTACCGCTACACCCGCTACGCCGACGGCTCCGAAGAACTCTACGATCACGACGCCGACCCCGGCGAACGCGCCAACCTCGCAGGCCGCGAGGAATACCGGGAAATCATCGCCGAACACCACAAGTGGCTGCCCGAAATCAACCGCGAACCCCTCCCAGGCAGCGCCGGCTCCGATTCCCCCCTCTACGAAGGCTTCCGGGAATATTGATGATTGCTTAATCACGACGCGCAAAGACTGTGTCGAGAGCATACATTGAAGCAAAAGGAGACATTGTAATGTTTCACGTTCGAATCGGCCGGCTTCTCATCGCGACCATTGTGATGTTATACGGCGGCGCATCCGCGCAGGCGGACAATACGGAGCCACCGGCGACCCCGAAGCCCCAAACGGATCGCATCAAGGCGTTCTGTGTGGACTTCAATTGGGGACCGGACGGCTTCGCGCCGCCGGGCATGTATGCGCACGCATCGGCCAGGGAACATTTTGAGTGGTATCGCGACCTCGGTGTAAACACCATCCAGACTTTCTGCGTGAGTTGTCCCGGATATGCCTGGTACAACAGCAAGGTCGCGCCGGTACAGCCCGGCATGAAGGGGGAATTCCTGAAGGAACTCGTGCAACTCGGCCACGCGGCGGGCATGCGGGTCATGGGCTACTTCTGCATCGGCGCAAACGCCTACTGGGACAAACAACACCCCGACCTGAGCCACCGATTCCCCAATGCCATCGCCATCCCCTTCACCACGAAATACCTGGACTACCTCGAAGCGGTCATCGGCGAAGCGGTCCGCGACACCGCTGTTGACGGATTCATGATTGACTGGGTTTACAACGCCTCCCATCTCTACCCCGACCGCCAATACACGTGGCTGGAATGCGAGAAGGAAATGTACCGGGAATTGTTCGGAGAGGATTTTCCCGGCGAGGCCGCCATGGACGCGGACCGCATCAATGAGTTCAATAAACGCGCCACGGAACGCTGCTGGGACCGGATTCGCACGGCGGCCAAGACGGCCAATCCCAACTGCATCATCTGGCTGACCTGCTATGACCTGCAACACCCCATGCTCAAAGATTCGCGGATGCTTCGCGAGGCAGACTGGTTGATGAACGAGCACCCTGATCCGGAGAAACTCGCCGCAGTCCGCGCGGCCATCGGCCCACACACCCAAATCATTCAGTGCATCTGTGGTTGGGGCGATCAGCATAATGCGGAGAAAATCATCAACGATCCGGCATTCGATGAGATCGGCCTCTATGGTTTCGCCAGGCCCGACCTCGAAAACACGTTGCCCCCCGACGACGGCTCCGGCAACGCCCGAAACATCGCCGCTATGCGCGCAGCGTTCAACAGAGAATGACGTTGCTGTGTTGAAACAAGGCGACAAAAGACTCTTTTTCGAAGTAATGGCGCCTGAACAGATCCCCATCGAAGAGTTTTCCACGGGCCCGCCCAACGAATGGGACGACCCCAATCCTGACACCCGGCAAGTCGGATTTCACATGGACCTGGAGCCTGGCACCGCAACAACCGTCGCCGTGCTCCTTGCCCCCGGCAGCATTCACGAATCAATCAGCGCGCTCCCGCCCCTGCGTCCCCTCGCGCAATGGGCCGAATGAACAAATCTGAAATTCGTATCAAAATGATCCATGTTTCCACAAACACCCAGCGGATTTGATATACTCTTTCACGGTTTTCAGGCGCAACACGAGGATGGGATCGTTTTCCATCGAAGGTGAGAATGTCTGATTTTTTCTTGTCGCAAACAGAGGAGTTCTGCCATGAATAAGAGGGTCACACGGCGTTCTTTCATTCAATCGGCCGCCTTTGGCGTGGCGGCGATGAAGACAGGCCCCGCCATCGCCCGGACCCTTTCCGCCAATGAGAAACTCAACATCGCGATGGTCGGCATCGGCGGCCAGGGTTTTGACAACTACAAGGATTTGCGAAAGGAGAACATGGTCGCCGTGTGCGACGTGGATTTGGAACGCGCCGGCCCGGCCTACCGCCAGTTTGAGAAGTCGGCGCAATTCACCGATTTCCGCCGCATGCTCGACAAGATGCACAAATCCATTGACGCGGTGGTGGTCAGCACGCCCGACCACACGCATTTCCACCCCGCATACATGGCCATGGAAATGGACAAGCATGTGTATCTGGAAAAGCCGCTGGCGCATTCGGTGTGGGAAACGCGCGTGCTCACCGAACTCGCCCGGCGCAAGGGCCTCGTCACGCAACTGGGCGCGCAGCGCCACGCGAACCCCAACATGCGTCGCATCGTCGAACTGGTCCAGACCGGCGCTATCGGGGAGGTCACTGAAGTGCACAGTTGGATTGACAGCGACCGGGGCATGGTCCCGCGAAAAGAAGAAGAACCCCCCATTCCACCGACGTTGGATTACGACCTCTGGCTGGGGCCTGTGGAATATCGCCCCTATGACCCGGACATCACTCCCTATGGGTGGCGGTTCTTCTGGGATTTCGGCACCGGCGAGACCGGGAACTGGGGATGCCACATCCTTGATATCCCCTTCTGGGCGCTGAACCTCGACTATCCCACCCATGTCGGCGCCGGCGGCCAGGAACCGCATCCCGTCATGACGCCGAAGGTATTTCATTCCACGCTGGAGTTCCCGGCAAAGGGAAGCCGGCCTGCCGTGAAACTGCACTGGTATCAGGAGAAGGGCGGCCCGAAATCCCTGAAAGACCGCAATCTGCCCACCAACGGCAACACGCTGTTCATCGGCTCCAAGGGCATGCTGATCTGCGGTTTCAACGACCACAAACTCCTGCCGGAGGACCAGTTCGCTGATTTCAAAGCCCCGGACCCGTTCATCCCGGAATCTCCAGGGTTCCGTCAGGAATTCGTCAACGCCTGCAAAGGCGATCCCACCCCGCCCACCTGTCATTTCGGATACACCGGCCCCATGGCGGAGGCGGTCCTGCTCGCGAACAACGCTTTTCGCGCCGGGGAGGAATTTGATTGGGACCATGAAACAATGACCTGCAAGGGTGCACCGGGAGCGCAGGCATTGGTCAGGCCGGTCTTCAAACAGGGATGGGAAGTCAACGTTTAAGACCCGATACTCGCAAGCGCGTGCATGGAATACGGCGTTGCAGACGCGCCTCCCGCTGTCCGCAGGGTTTGTGTATCGTTGTGACAGCCGCTTACAGAACGAGAATGGCCTGAAGGCTTGCCAGGCAATGTTGAAGGGTGGTCTCCAACGAGTGCTTGTACGGCCCGTATTCCGCGGTAAGCGGTCCTTCGTAGCCCGCTTCGCGGAGCGCGGCCATCACCGCCGGCCAGTTGACATCCCCCTCCATCAGCATGACAAATCCGTCGAGGGTGCCGACCGGCGCGCGGAAATCCTTGGCGTGAATCTTCCGGATGCGCCGTCCCAGAATCCGAATCCATTGCTCCGGGTAGCCCATGAGAATGATGTTGCCGATGTCGAAGAATGCGCCGACGCAATCGCTCTCGCACTGGTCAATGAAATCGCGCATCTCCACGGGACTGAGCAGGAACTTGTTCCACACGTTTTCAATCCCGATGGCGACCTGCAACTGTTCGGCCTCCGGAACCAGGTCCTGCACCGATGCCAGGGCGTTTTCCAGCGCGATGTCATAGGGCGTGTCGGGCGTCACCACGCCCGGCACCACGAGCACCGCATCCGCGCCGAGCCACCGCGCAATCCGCAGGGATTGCCGCACCGCATCCTTGCCCTTTTCGCGCACCGCCGCGTCGGACGCGCTCAGGGGATACTGCCAGCCCATGCCCGACGCCACGCTGGTAATCGCGATACCCAGTTTCTCCGCGTGCACGCGGAGCGCGGTCGCCTCCTTCTCCGAGATGTCCAGCGATACCGGCCCCTTGTCGCCGACGCAGACCTCGAAAGTCTCGAAGCCAATCTCTTTCGCTGTCGCCAGAGCCTGCGCCGCCGGCATCTCCGCCGGAAACGCCCACTGATTGATACCCGTCTTCATGTTCGGAACCCTCCCGTTTCTCCCATGATATTCCCTGACGCAGCATGGCCGCAACCGCATCCATTGGACCCAAGTCCGCACATACGGAACGCGGCACGATGCCGCGTCCACTTTTTCGTCAATGCAGATGAGGCCTCTTGCCGCATCATCATTTGGAATGCGCAAGCCACGCTTGTGCTTTTGCTTTCTTGTCCCTCGTTACAGCCTCGTTGCACCGCTCCTGCGGCGCAACAATCCGAATTCGTGACTGGAGCAATCTGAAAAAACCAGGAGTTCCCCCAGAAATTTCGGGCAGAGTGGGGTAAGTTATTTGGGGTCAATAGTTTATCATTGCGTGAAAGTGTCTCGGGTGATTTTTTGGGGGATGTCTTGGGGATATTCAGGGGGTTGAACGGGGCTCCTTGACGGGTCAAGATGGGGGTCAGAAGTAAACCTAACCTCAACCACATCAAGGAGTCCCCCTCATGTATGGTAGCACGACGGCGCGACGATTGCGAGCACGCATCGGACGATTTTCGGGGGATGTTTCGGCGGGATTGGGCGTGGTGGCGCAACGTTTCGTGGCGGAGATGATTTACGGGATTCAGGCGTCGGGCTCGGTGCTGTTGACGGAGGTGGCGCGGACGTTGCAGGAATCCATCGCGGTGCGCAAGACGCATATGCGGCTGTGGCGCAATCTGCAGCGGCCGGATCTCGAAGGGGTGGTTCAGGACAATGTGTTGCGCCTGGCGGCGCCCGTCATTGTCATGGACAACCCCTATACCGTTCCGCAGGTCAATCCCAGCGACCCGCTGGCCCCGCCGCATGTCCTTGTCAGCATCGAAAAAGAAGGCGAAGGCTACACCGCCCCCTTCCTCGGCGCGCGCTACATCCCCATCTACCGCCTCAGCGACTGGCCCTTCGGCTCCCAGC